>JAIROO010000035.1 GCA_031257535.1 Deltaproteobacteria bacterium | reverse complement strand
TAAAACCGCGCAGCCGACGCAAGAACTGGTCATCGCCAAAAAAAAGGCCTTGTCCTCAACGCCGTAAGGCCGACGCGAGCTAGCGGGATCTTCTATTGAATCACTCGATTTTACCGTCTCCCCTAACCTTTTTATTAAACATAAAGACGCGAAAACAAAAAAACAAAAAGACAACAGCCATTGAGAAACTACTATATCTAAAGCTATGGCTCCGGCCAAAACTCTGAGACAATATAATAAAGTCAAAACTACTACGTCTAGTATAGCTATAGTTTTTAGTTTTAAAGAGTATATAACGCTGGTCAGAAGATAAACCAAAGCCAAAGCGAAAAAAAAGCCGCCTAGGAACCAGGCTAAAAGAAGACCCAAAAGAAGAATTAGAAAAAAAAGCCCCGCCCCTTTTAGGGGATCAAAGGTTCCCGCGGCCATGGGTCGCGCCCGTTTTTCTGGGTGACGACGGTCGGCGTTTAGGTCTAATAAGTCATTTAAGATATAGCCACCAGAGGACAAGGCGTTAAAGACCAAAAAAGCGAGACTAGCCCGGTTTAAGGCGGCTAAAGTAAACAAATGGGCCATCATTAAAGGTAAAAACAACAGTAAATTTTTAGCCCACTGATGAACCCGGATTACCTTAATTATAGTCCGAAAAAGCCCTGGGCCACTACCCACGCCGCCCAGAGCTAAAACATTATGGTTTTCGGCCTTAGCGCGCTTGACTAAACTTTGGTCGCCTACGACCACGGCTTCATTAGCCACCCGCCAAACCGGAAGATCCATAAGGCTATTCCCCGCGTAAGCGAACCCTTTGGCCCCAAAACGGGTGACCAAAACATTGGCTTTGGCCTCGCCTTTGAGGTTACGCCGCCCGTCCGAGGCCACGTAACCTTCAAAAAAATCAAAGTGAGCCACGATCTTTTGAGCCAAAACCTCGTCCGCCGCCGTGGCCAAAAATATCCGCTGGCCGTTTTGGCGGCGCTCTTGAGCCAGTTTAATAACGTCTTCGTTCCAAGGTAAGTCGGCTAAATCCAGTTCGGTCGCTAACGCCAACCGTTTTTTAAAGGCCGCCCGTCCGAGAATCGGCCAAAATAATGACGCTAGACGACCTTGGGCTAAGGTCTGAAAAAAAAGCTCCCCCAAGGAATCTGTTTTCAGAAGAGTCCCATCTAGGTCAATAATAAATATTTTCGACTCATTAGAGGTCATTTTATTGTTTTACCTGCCTAAAAAGCGCATGTCATCAAAGAAATTGGCCTAGCTTTGGTTTAGCGTTAACCAAAGATCAATCAAAGGTCCATACTCTTGACTAAAGACCATTCAACTAAAGACTATTTGACCAAAGACCGGTCAAAAACCCTATAGGCCTTAACCTATAGGCCTTAACTAACTGACTTTCGCTTAAAAATCTAAACGATCGTCTTAGGGGGTTCGTAAAAAACCTTTGTTTTACAATTTTAGACCGGGATATTTTCTCTATAAACTGATTATAAATTTTATAACCACCATATATTGTTTAAAAATGAGCCATCGTCAGTTAAAAAAGGAAAAAGGAGGTTTTTACTTCTGACCGCCGTATTATAGCCGGTCCAGGATTGAGTTTTCAATATATTTATTGTTTCTATTGTAAATTGATATTTAGAGCTTATAGTATTTAATTAATTCTTAAAATTAAATTTTTTCCTTTTAAAATCTTATATGTTTACATTTTTATGACGCTTTTTGATTTTTTAACTAGAGATCGATATTTTTTTTAAGAACCTCTCCTGGTCTTAAATTTTAGAATTTTCGCCCTAACCTTGGTTCTTTTGTTTTTTTACCTAAGTTCGCTTTTTAGGGCGATTGCGAGTACAATGCCGCACTTAGGTTAAGCCGCTCTTTTTGGTTATGCCAGTCTTTAGTTTAGCGGTCTTAGTTGAGCGTCGTTAGCTCTTATTTTTCCCCTATAAAAACCTCTGGCCCCGAACCGCGCCTTATCAAAAAGGCCTACGTTTAAACTAGCTTTTATATCCCAAACAATTCATTATTTTCTATTTTACTCGCGATTTATTCGCCAAACCGATATAACTAATCATGAACGCCATCCCACCCGCCGCGAGTGGAACTTTATGGACTTTACCCTTTAAGGTTCTAACCGTCTTAAACGTTTTCATTTTTTTAGGCTTTGACACCCTTTTGCCCACCCTGACCTTATACTTGGAGAGCCACGGTCACTCTCGGGACGCTATTGGCCAGATCTTCAGCGTTTTTATCGTCTCGGCCATCTTGGCCCGCTCCTTGGCTCCCCGTCTGGTCTTAAGCTTTCGACCCATAGTTCTTATTCGCTTTGGCCTTATTATCTGCGCTCTGGCCGTGGCTGGTTATTACCTGGCCTTAACCGCCGCTAGCGCCTCGCTGGCCCGATTTTTTCATGGCTTGGGTTTTGGCTTAACCTCGACTTTAGTGACTGCCGTGGCCGCCCAGATCATCCCAGTCAACCGCATGGCTCAGGGCATCGGGTTTTTGGGCTTAGGGGTGATCTTAACCCTGTCGGTTGGACCCTACGTCGGCGTGTGGCTCATGGAAAATATGGGGTTTTTAGCGCTATTCCTAACTGTATCTAGTTTTTACGTTTTAGGGCTCATCTGGACTTTGGCTTTACCGGACATTCGCTTACCCGCCCCTTTAGATGGCCGTAAACCCAAAATGGTCTTCATTTCCCAAGCGGCCTTAGTTCCTTCGGCCCTGATGTTTTTAACTGGGATCGCGGTCAGCGCGGGGGTCGTTTACTTGGCTTTATACCTTAAAGAAATCAACCTGCCTTACGCGGGCCAGTTTTTTGGCTGCTCGACTATTGGCATAATCTTAGCCCGAATCTTCGCTGGGCCCCTCCAAGACCGCTTTGGGCATAGAGTAGTCATTCCCCCAGCCTTAGGCTGTATGTTCGCGTCAGTCCTCATAATAACCCGCTCCGACAGTTTTAGCCTGCTCTTTTTGGCCTCAATTTTGTGGGGTTTATCCACTGGCTCTCTCTTCCCGTGCCTTCAGGCCCTGGCCTTTTCCTCGACCCCACCGCAAATCCGGACGGCCGTGGCCGCGTCCTTATTTAACTCCTTAGACGTGGGCTTTGGAGTTGGCTCGGTGGTCTTTGGCTTAGTCGCCGAAATGGCTAACTCTTATCACGCGGTTTACTGGGCGGCCGCGGCTAACGCTTTGTTTTTCTTAAGCTTTTACCTGGTTTACTACATTTTGGCCAACCCCAAGGAAAAAACAGTTAACGCGCCTTAGTAAATCAAAACTTTTTTTTGAGCCAAAACCATAAATAAGGCTTCAAAAGCCAAAACTCCTTTTGTTTTTAGGCTTCTTTATATTTACGCGCAAATCGACTATAGTTTTCTCGAAAAGGGGCTAGGGGCTAAACGCTCCCTTTTTGGGGCTCGCCGCTAAAAAACAGTCCTCTCTTAAACCAAAAAGAGGAGTCTAAACTAAGGAGCCTAAAAAGAGGAGTCTAAACTAAGGAGCCAAACTAAGATGGCCCTTTAAATACCCCTGTTTCGCGGTTTTAGGCGCGTAACTCTACTAAAAACGCGAATCTAAAGTTATTGTGACTACCTTATATTGTGAATAAACAAGTCCTCAAAAAATAAAAGGGGGTTTTTACGAGGCCATTAACTAAACTTCGCTAAACTAAATCTACTAGTTTAAGGCCGTCTTATTTTTTTAAGGCTTAATTATTAATTATAGCCTATCCTAAAAAGCGTAAAATCAGGAAGAATTGAGTTTTTTTAGCCTGTCTAAAAAGATTAAATGGCCATTGTTTATTTTAATTATATTTTTCTTATAATAGATAATTTGTCTTAATTTTTTATCAGTTGTTTTTTGTTTTTTTTGTTTTTTTTGTTTTTATTTGTTTTCGCCTTTTTTACCTTTGTTTTTTTAACTTTTCGCTCTTTTGATTTTTAAACTATAAGGTTTTTCTGGTTTTATGGCTAGCGAGGCCCCAGGCCAGTTGTTCTTGCCGGACAAGTCGGCCACCATCCGGGCGGGCTTTTGCTTAGGTCAGGCCATCTTAACTTTAAAGCTGACTACTTTCTTAGTCGCCATAAGTGGAGATTTAGGGGCCGGCAAAACCACCCTCTGCCAAGGTCTAGGCGAGGCTTTTAAGGCTCCCCCGGGGGAAGTCAAAAGCCCCACTTTCGCCTTAGCCCACGAGCACCAAGGATTAGTCGCTTTTAGCCACTTGGACCTTTACCGCCTTGAAGATAACCCCTTAACCGAGTTTTTCGAAGCTGGGCTGGAGGAGTTTTTAGGTGGCTTGTGTTTAGTGGAATGGCCCCAAAGGCTACCGGCTTCTTTTTGGCCCAACCCTAAGCTTAACCTTTTTTTAACCCAAAAAGGGGACGGCCGGATCTTAAGCGGCCAAGATTTCGGTCAAGACGCGCGAAACGTCTGGGCCTTATTTAACGAAACCTTTGTCGCGGGAACGAGGACATGCGCGTAATCCAAAAATACGGCGGCAGCTCAGTGGCCACCTTGGAGCTAATCCGAGGGGTCGCTAAAAGAGCCATCGCCACAAAGAACGAGGGTCACGAGGTAGTCGTGGTGCTGTCGGCCATGAAAGGGGAAACCGACCGCCTCATTGAGCTGGCCAAAAAAGCCCACCCCAACCCCGAGCCCCGAGAACTGGACAATATCGTCGCCACCGGCGAGCAGGTCTCCATTGGTTTGTTCGCCTTGGTCTGCCAGGGCTTTGGCGAGAAAGTAAAGTCGTTTTTAGGCTTTCAAGCTGGAGTCAAGACCGACGACCATCACGGTCGAGCTCGCATCACCGATCTTGATCCTTCCCGGATCCGCACGGAGCTGGCTAAAGGCCGCATCGTGGCCGTGGCCGGATTTCAGGGGATCGACCGCCACGGGGATCTAACTACTTTAGGCCGTGGCGGCTCAGACGCCACGGCCGTGGCTTTAGCGATTGGTTTAAAAGCCGACATTTGCGAGATCTACACCGACGTGGACGGCATTTACACCACTGATCCCCATATCTGCGAAAAAGCCCGTAAAATGGAGCGGATCAGTTACGAAGAAATGCTGGAGCTGGCCTCCTTAGGGGCCAAGGTTATGGAAATCCGCAGCGTGGAGCTAGGCATGAACTATGGAGTCGCCATCCATGTCCGCCACGCCCATTCCCAAGCCACCGGCACCCTTATCCTCAAGGAGGACAGCGACATGGAAAAAACCCCGGTGCGGGGAGTCACCCTTTCGGTGAACGAGGCCCGAATAACCCTTTTAAAAGTTCCAGACTTACCCGGGGTCGCCTCCCGCATCTTGGGTTTAGTGGCTAAAGCCGGCATAGTAGTGGATATGATAATCCAGAACCGGTCCTATAACGATAACCCGGAAACCGAAAAGATGACCGACTTCTCGTTTACGGTGCCTTTAAACGACTACGCCCAAACCTTGGAACTCATGGAAGCCGCGGCCCAAGAAATTGGGGCTGAGCGCATAGTGGGCGACGAAGATATCGCTAAAGTGTCTTTGGTGGGAGTTGGCATGCGGAATCACGCTGGGGTGGCGGCTTTAATGTTTCAGACTCTGGCTAAAGAAAGCATTAACATTTCTATGATCTCCACCTCAGAGATCAAAATCAGCTGCGTGATTGAGAAAAAATATGGGGAATTGGCCGTCAGAGCCCTCCATGACTCTTTTGAACTAGATAAAGCGCAAAAGTAAATCTTTCGACACCCTAAGTCCATCTTATAAGCTCATTATCTCTAAAAGGGCCTTAAAAAAAATAACTATTTAAGGCCCTTTTAAAAAAAGAGTTTAAATAACTCTTGAAAGAATGACTTTAAGACCATAAAAAGATGACCTTATCCAAAAACATTTTTTCGGTTATAGCCCAAAAAAGATGACCTTAGGCAAAATCTTTTCTGTTATAGTCAATAAAAAGATCTTCTTAGCTACAAGGCTTTCTTAAATAGGCTTTAAAAAACTAAAAAAAGAGGTCAAATAAATATTATTCCTCGTCGTCAATGGGTTTTAAAGGCTGGCCATTTTTAGTCGCCACTTCCCCTAACCAAGCCAAGCTCACGGACCTGGCTTTAGCCAAAGCTTGCGGGAGAGTCGCGACTGAGGCGACTGGTTCCACCCAAGACAAAAAAATCAGTTTATCGGCTAGGTTTAAGGTGGACGCGGCCACGATAAAATCGCTCTTAGCTCCGTATAAACTCATGGTGGCCAGAACCGAAAAAGACAAAGAGCGGTCTTTTTCGTCAAATCGGCCGGTCTCCTGGCCAGTCTGATACTCAAAACCCACGTTTAAGCCTAGTTTGTCTTTGAGCTTGCTATTGGCTTTGCGGCCAAACAACCAAGCCAAAGGTCTGGTGTTGATGGCTAAGCTAAACCACTCGCGGTAGCGCTTTTTTTCCTTGATCACGGCTTTGGGGTCGTAACTTTTCTTGTCCATCCGGGTGGGAACCGAGATTAAGGCAAGCCGCGGGATCAAGCTGCCTTGGCCCTTAGAAAGACCGGCCACGAAATCTCGGTATTCGTTTGGGTCGGCGTACACGGCTAAAACCCGGAGCTTAAACCGCTCTTTTAAGGACTCGATAAATTCGTCGCCTTTGGGGTCTTGGCCATCCACCCTGATTAGACCAGTCGGAGCCAAAAGCTCCACTTTGGCCGCCCCGACTAAAGCCGCGGTCGGCGAGATCTCCAAGGGTTTTTCCGGTTCTTTGGGCGATTTAACGGCCCCAAACGCCAAGGTGGCCAAAATAATCCCTCCCATGGCGCCTAAGGCTATGGTCATTTTAGCAAGGCGCCGACCCCAAGCCCAAATCTTTGGGCTTATCTTTCTAGTCCGATTCGACAAGCGAGCGTCCAATCCCCCCAAAAAATTAGTAAGGGGCGCGAAAACTTAACTTCAAAACAAAAAAAAGGCCATTAACTTTGAGCCAAAAGTCAGTTTAACCAGGCGGGACAATAATGACGGTTAACTCTCCGCCGGCCCAGTTTGGGCCGGCGGTCTTAGGCGGCTGGTATTTATTCGTCGGTGCTTTAATTGGCCCGGCTATCGTCTATTTCGAGCGCGACCCCCACGGTCGTCTCTGGCCGTGGATCCTTCTAACTATAGTCTCCTTAGGTCTTATTCTTCATCGCTTTAGTTTAACATATCGTTATGACGGAGAAAAACTCTCAGTTGACTCCTTTTGGGGTTTAGGTCGACGCGAGTCCATGTTTTTAGCGGATCTAAGCCGAGTTGAGACGCGCTATAGCTTGTCTTCGAATCTTTTTAGTTTAGGCCATCTTTACCTAACCAGCGACCTACCCGACGACCCTGGCTTGGCCATCATAGCCCAAAAACGCCCCGAGGAGTTAGCCGAAACCTTAATGGCCTTAGCCGATATCGCCCGGGCCAAACGCCAATTCTTAGCGTCAAACCCGCCCCCCGCCCCGGAGAGGCTTTGAAACTAAAACTGGACTATTACCGAATCTTAGGTTTAGGACCCACGGCTAGCCCTTCGGAGCTGAAAAGGGCTTACCGTCAGTTAGCCGTGGCCTGGCATCCAGACCGTAACCCTGGCTCGCCCTTAGCCGAGGAGCGGTTTAAAGCTATTTCCGAGGCTTACGCGGTTTTAAGCGACCCAATAAAAAGGCGGCAGTACGATAGCTTAGGGCCCGACAAGTTTCGGTCTGAGTTTAGCTCCAAAGACATTTTTCAAGGGTTTGAGGCGGCCGACTTATTTAAGGAGTTTGGCTTACCCGACCCAGACGAGGAACTCAAAAGGATCCTGACTCAAAAACCTTCTTTAGAGCCAGACCCTTTACTGTGGCAAAATTTTTTCGCGGGTTTTGGCCAAAAACCAGGCCCGCGGATCCGATCGTCGCCTTTAAACGTCGATCTTGCCGTCAGTCTAAAAGAGGCGGTTTTTGGGGCTGAGAAAGCTTTGGCCTTAAACACGCCCGGCGGACCAGTCAAAGCCTTAGTCACCGTGCCTTCGGGGTCGGTTAACGGCCAGAAGCTGACTTTAAAAGGCCAAGGCCCGCCCAGTGGCCCTGGCCAAAAACCGGGTGACTTGGCCGTGACCCTAACCGTCAAACCCGAAAGGGACTTTCGCCGGCGAGGCGACGACATCTTGACCGACCTAACGCTCACCCAAAAAGAACTCCAAGAAGGCTGTCAACCCATCGTGAAAACCTTAGACGGTCGCGGGCTTAAATTAAACGTTAAACCCCTAACCAGAGCCGGAACCTCTTTAAAAGCCCCTGGCTATGGCGTGCCTGGCACTAATGGATCTTTACTGATCCGCTTGATTCTGACTAAATAGACAAAAAATGACATCTATATTATCTATATTTATAGTATGAAGTTTTTTACTAGCCACTAAACTGATGCTTAATATATTTATCTGGTATAAGACATTGAAAAGCTAATACAATATGTTTATATAATCTTTTATTTTTTAAGTAAATATATTTTTATATATATTCGATAATTTTATTATATTTCTTTGTTTTATCGCTTTGTTTTTTTTACTAGACTTATAAGTTTAATACGTTTCGCCAAATAAAGGCCATAATAATAATTGGCCAAAAGGATCCAACCATGTATAAAGGCAAAACCTTGTGCGCCGTGGTTCCGGCTTATAACGAAGAAAAGCTCCTCCACCGGGTGGTCGAGACCATGCCGGAATTCGTGGACCACATCGTCGTCGTTAACGACCAAAGCCAAGACGGGACCGCGAGTGAGGCTAGCCGTCTAGCCGCGGTCGACTCCCGAGTCGTCTTAATTACCCACGAGGTTAACCAAGGCGTGGGCGGCTCCATCGCCACGGGTTACAAGTGGGCGAAAGACCACGAGATAGACATGGCCGTGGTCATGGCTGGGGACGGCCAGATGGATCCCCAAGATCTGCCGGCTTTGTGCGATCCCGTGGCCGAAGATGGCGTGGACTACGCCAAAGGCAACCGCTTAGTCTACGAGGAAGCTTATCGGCTGATTCCCAAAGTCCGGTTCTTTGGCAACGCGGCTTTGTCGTTTTTAACGAAGATCGCCTCGGGTTATTGGCATATCGCCGACTCGCAGGCTGGTTACGCGGTTATTAGCTTAAAAGCCTTAAAAGCCATTGACTGGGACCTAATGTACAAACGCTATGGTCAACCTAACGACATTTTAGTCCGTTTAAACGTGGAGTCCTTAAAGGTCCGGGACGTGCCCATCCGCCCGGTTTACAACATTGGGGAAACTTCGGGTTTTAAACCCCGGCAGGTCCTGTGGCCCATTAGTCGCCTCATAATCCGGTTATTTCTGTGGCGCCTTTGGAAAAAATACGTCATCCGCGACGCCCACCCCTTGGTCCTTTTTTTGGCTTTAGGGGCTGTTTTACTATTTTTAGGCTTTCTGTTCTGTCTTAGAATTATCTATTTATGGCCCACTCAAGGTCAAATGCCGGAAATAACTTTAATTTTAGCTCTCTTTTCCTTAACCGTGGGCCTTCAGTCGTTCCTTTTTGGCCTGTGGATGGACATGGACAAAAACCGACATTTACGTTAAGGCCAAAAAAAAGGGGGGAGCCACAGAGCCATAGGGCCTTACGCGGCGGGGCTTTTTAGCTCTCGCGTTTTGGCCAATCCTCCCTCAACCGGCCTTAAACTCATCTTTTATTTGACAACTTTGCCTCAATTTGCGTTATAATACTAAAAAACCCGTTTGGCCCTCTTTCGCTTTTTTCTTCTAGCCCGCTTTTGGGTCACGTAATGAAATTATGAATTCCCCCCCGACCAAAGAGTTTAACACCCATGGCGTTTGCGTCCCCACCCGGCACTACTGTCTGCCTCCCGCGCCCCGTTTGCCGGCGGCCTTAAAACTCGTCGACCAGGAGAAATATTTTTCCTTAAGGGCTCCCCGCCAGTCGGGCAAGACCACCTTAATTCAAAATTTGGTCAACTTAATTAACGAAGAGGGCCGTTATTACGCCTTTAACTGTTCTCTGGCTCCTTTATGGGGTTTAACTGACCGCCAAAAGGCCTTAACCGAGCTCGCGGCCTTAATCAACTCCGCTTTAGCCGCCTCCCCTCTTACGGCTTTAAAGCTCAAAGCTTACGTCTACAACTCCCAGCCAGGCTCGGTCTCGGCTAGCTCTATCGTTAAAACCCTTCTAAACGGCTTATGCGAGGATCTGACCAAAGATCTAGTGATTTTTTTTGACGAGGTCGACAGTCTGGCTTGGTCGGGCTTGTCGCCTTTTTTAGCTCAGTTAAAGGAAGGCTACCAGTCGCGCCACCTGCCGGGCCTTAAGTTTCCTCGCTCCTTGATCTTGGTCGGCCAAAGGGACTTAGAGGACTGTTTAGCCGAGGCCCCGGCGGAGACTAAGTCCACTGACGCCCCCAGACCGCCTTTAAACGTCCCCACCATCTCCTTGGCTTTAGCTAATTTTAGTTTTGAGGATCTTTCCAACCTCTACGGCCAGCATACGGCCGAAACTGGCCAAGTTTTTACGCCCGAGGCCCTAACCGCCACCTATAACTGGTCCCAAGGTCAACCCTGGCTGGTCAACGCCTTAGCCCGGCAAGTCGTGGACGAGGTCTTAAACCACGACTACGAGCGAGAAATAACCAGCGCCCACTTTGACGAGGCGGCTTTCGCTTTAATCGACCACCACGACGCGCCAATCCAGTTTTTGTTAGAGCGTTTAAAAGAGCCCCGGGTCATCACGGTTTTAGACCCGCTATTAGTTGGCTCGCCGCGCCAAGTTTTCCTAAACGACCACGACCGGGGTCACTGCTTAAGCCTAGGTCTGATGGCCCAAGATAGCGGCGGGGGCTTAAAATTCGCGAACCCCATCACCCGGGAGGTGATTTTTCGTCTTTTAGCCGACCAGATCCAAGCCAGCTTAGACAATGAGTACGCCTTAATCCCCTGGCGAAACGAGACGACTCTCCTTTTGTCGGAGATCTTAACGAATTTTCAAGCTTATTGGCGAGACAAAGGCGCGGGGGTGGCCTTAAAGACGGACCGTTTAGACCTAGTGGCTAGCGATATCTTAAAAAAAGAACTGGCCCAGCTTTTAGACGCCGAGATCTCCAATGATCTACTTTATCAGTACATCATCGCCCGGATTAACGACTTACTGATCCGCGAGTACGACGAGTCCTTGCCCGCTCTAACTTTATTAGCCTTTTTACGGAAAATCATCGCCACTGGAGCCCGGTTTTTAGTGGATTGCCACGAGGGTCGGGGCGGGATCGAGACGCGGCTGTTTTTTGAGGGGGGACCCTATGTTATGGAGATTACCAGAAAACCCCGCTCAACCCTGGAAAGAAGCTTAGACCGGCTCAAGGCCTCCTTAACCCAAACCAACTCTAAAACCGGCTGGCTGGTCATATTTGATCCAGACCGGGCCCTTAGCTGGGACGAGAAAATCTATAACCGAACCCAAACCGACGGCGATCTGACCTTTAACGTCTTTGGCTGTTAAAACGTGTTTTAATTATCAAAAACTATAAAAGTCCACTTATATTTCTACCATTTTTCAAGATAAAACTTGATATCCTGTGACTCACAAATAATTATAACTATGCTCTGTTGAAACAATTAATTTTTTGCATATATACTGAAAAAAATTTATTAAAGTTGTTGTCAATCGAAAAATAATAGTTATTATTAATGTTAATAAAATTATTCTATCCGTTCAGCCATTACTGTTAACAACTAATCCTAAGCCGAGGCCTAAATTCCGGGAGCAGGTTATTCGAGGTATACTATTTTTATATGAAGGCTATCCTTATTGGAATATAATTTGGAGGACATAGTGGCCTCGGGTGGGGTTTAGAGTTCGCTTGACGTGAGGCGGAAGAATTGAGTTATGACTGTGAGGTGGCGAATATTGGATTTGAAGAAAGTTTTTGGTATTGGACCGGGAGAAGTTGAAGAAGTTATTGGATTAATTTGAGCGGGAGAGTGGGATAAGGGTAATGGACATAGGGATGATATTGGATGGGGAGATATTACGCATAACGCCGTCGGCGATGAAGCGGCTTCAATTATCCGTAATTCCTAAAAAAAGTTGTGACCACATCAGTTGCGCCCAAAAAATAATATCTAATTTTCTCGCAAACTTCCAAGTATTTTTTGTTCAAAAAATCTCTTCTTAAAAAAATCCAATAATTTCAAAAAGTTAAATGTTTAAAAATTTTAAGTTGTTTTTGTCCTTGGCTTAAAAAAAAACTTGACAAACTCAAAATTCTGTGGCAAAGTGGTCTCAATTGGTTGTGACCACTTAAACTGTCCGCTGTGTCAATATTAATGAGGCTTAGCATGGCTCATCCTTTTATAGCTGTCCACAAAAGTAAGGGAATTGATTACGCCACCGTTTGCACCCCAGCAAGGGTGAATGGAAAAAAAGTTAATAATCCTATATACTTAGGCCGAGTTATTAATCTGGAAGAAGGAAGGTTTAAAAGCCGGGCCAAAGGCGAATTTTTCTTTTCCCTTGAAAATGGTTACTCTTATCCAACAAAGGTAGACCCTGATATCAGCATCAGCGCGGCTATCGCGAAGGGTAGTCTGAATTTAGGCCATGTTTATTGTACTCACCAGCTATTGGAGAGGACTAACCTATTACAACTGTTTATCGATACTGATAATGATGCATCTGACACATTATTAGCTCTTATTATGCATCGTTTTCTTGATAACTACGCCGATTCTCATGCAATTTCATTCTTCGAACAGACTTATACTAGCGTTTTATATCCGTCTGCCAATCTGACTTCAGAGGGAATAAGCAGGTATCTCGCTAAAATTGGCTCAGACAGCGTCAGACGCGACTTTCACCAGCGCTATATTTCTATGATGTATCCAAAAAAGGGTGAAAAAGTTGGAATCCTGATTGATAGTACTTGTCTACCGAATGATATTGATTTACCTATCACCGCAACTACTAACCATGGCCAAGGAGTCGAAAATCAAATACGATTGATTTATGTGGTAGATAGAGAAACATTTAGTCCTATTTATTATAGGGCAATTCCTGGTAACGTGGTTGATGTTATTACACTTAAGAATATGATTAGTGAGTTAAAATCACTTGACGTAAATATAGGGTATTCAGTCCTTGATGCAGGTTACAACTCAGAAAGCAATCTTGAAGAGCTTTATAAACTTGATATAAATTTTATTACACGACTTATATCTAATAGAGGTTTATATAAAGAATTATTGGCAAAACATTGCGATTCTAT
>JAIROO010000358.1 GCA_031257535.1 Deltaproteobacteria bacterium | reverse complement strand
TAAATATAAAAGAGTGGATTGGATGGATTGCCAGTTCAAAAGCTATGCCCAAAAATAATTGAGGGAAAACCGTGATTTAAAAATTTCTTCCCAAGCAGTTGATCACCTTTCCAAGCGATACCATAGCTGCTGTAGAAAGAAAAATCCAAAATTAGAATTGCTGTGTTTCCGCGGCGGCGGCCAAAATATGATTTATTTCGTCTTCAGTTAGCTTGTTTGTTTCCGGACAATACCGTAACTCAATAATTAAATAGTTATGGTTGGCCAGACGAAGGCCGATATCTAATCGCCCAGCCGCTCCCGCTAGTTCGCTGTCGACTTGAAAGTCCATAGCCTTTAGGATCAATTGGACAAAAGCGTGGAAGGAGCTTTCGCCCTTTGGTTTCTGAAAAAACGTTATCGAGCCGAAGAAAGAGCTTAAAATGGAACTGACGGTTGACCCGTCTTTAGACAAAAAAGCCTGGATGAGTTCTTCTTTTTTGGCCTTTAACTCGTCCGTCCGCAGCATAAAGAGATCAAAACAATCATTATAATAAGAGGAAGAGATCTCGTAATTCGGTAGTCTGAAAGAATATTCTTCCGGCTCAACCGTATTATCATCGGTTTTCTGGTCTAACTCGGGACTTTTGGGGGGTCTATTGAGAGTCAGATAACCACTGTGGAAGAGAACCGGGGCGATCTCAAGTTTATTTAATTCCGTCTTTCTGATCGTCTCGGAAAGATATGAGTCTAATTTTAGATCAATAAAATCCCATGGCCTGGCCTTGATTAAGGCGGTCAAGTGGGTGAGGAGGCCAGATTCAATCCAATATTTGGCAAAGCTTTTATTTTTAAAAAAATGGAGAATGGAAAAGGGGTTAAGGACCCTATTATTACCACCCCAGTCATAGCCGTTATACCAACGGAAGATTTCTTTTCTTAGGTCGTAAGGTTTAGCGTCTGGCGTAAATTTGCCAATATTTTTGAGGCTTTCGAGAGTCTCTTCCAACCGGTCCGCGAAAAGGGCGTCAAACTCGGGAATGGTAAAACCGCAGATACCGTCGTATTCAGGAGCCAACGAGATATCGTTTAGGTGGTTGGCCCCAGAGTCCATGGAGTTCAGAGCGCATCTAGTTACGCCAGTGATCAAAGTAAACGCGACGCAATCAGCTACCTCATCTACTTTAAGCTTAGCGAAGAAGTCGTGAAGAACTTTGGCGTTTTCCGTAGCGACGCTAACGTTCGCCATATTTCTAGTCACGGGAGCGTCATATTCGTCAATGAGGACCGCGACCTGGGAATTGGTTTTTTTAGACACGGCTTTTATAAGGCCGTCAAAATATTGGGCCGACGTGGAGATTGGAACTGAAACGTTGTAGGCCTCGGCGATTTCTTTGAGCATAATCATAAGGTTATGTTCAAAGATCTCCTTGGTATCCGAGTTAGTGGAAAGGGAAAGCGAGATGACCGCGCGTTTGGGAAAGTCGTAACCTAACTTGTCAATCAAAAGGCCCTGAAAAAGTTCGCGGCGGCCCGAGAAAAGCTCTTTCAAAGTCCGAATTAATAAGGTTTTGCCGAACCGCCGGGGTCGGGACAGAAAAAAATTACTATTTTCTTCGTCTGTAACCAAGTCATAGATATACCCGGTTTTATCGGCGTAAATATAGTTATTATTTATTATTTTATCGAAGGACTTAATGCCAATAGGTAATTTTTTCTGGGTCATTATTCCACTCTAAAAGAAGAAAAAGGCGCTCAGTTGGCTTTTGGCTTTTTTTTGTTTTGGATCTAGTTAAATCAGTAAAAGTAACAGAAGTTAATAAACTACCTAGGTAATTTTAAAAAGCACATCAAATTACCGACTGGGGCGCCAACTTTTTTTTAATGGCCAGCTAGTTTAGCCTTTCTACCTTTTCCCAAAAAGGTTCTGAAAACGACGATCTGGCCAACTTTTGGGCGTTATAGATCGTTAAAAAATTGTAATAGCCTTTTTCGGAGTAAAAGCAATCTGTTTTAACTCTAACGATTGGTAATTAAAATTAAATATCATTTTTTAATGATTTAAAACTCAATAAAAAATGTTATTAGCGATAAAAATAGAAAAGACGCTGCCCGCGTCAAGGCCCTTCTAGGCAGCCTAATCAGGAGACGTTTTAAGAAACCTCCAAATCATTTAAAGCTCCAGAAGGTCGGAACGCCTAAAGCGCTTTCGGTCGGCCATCTGAGGGTAATAATATTTTCTTGCGGCTGGAATATTTTTTTAGCGTTTTCAAAACGTTGGCGATTGTTTTTAAGGCCCCTTCGCGTTCAAAAAAACGGGCTAAAAAACCCTAAGTCCGGGAGAAAGGCGCCTTAGCTTAAGGCGTAAAGCTTTTAGTTGTTGAGCTTAGAGACGTACGGCTGTTTGGCCCCGGCTTGGGCGAGTTGGTTTTTCGCGGCTTCGGCTTCGCTCATGGTCGCGAAGCGGCCGACCCTAACTGGGTAATTTTTAGGGGACTTCTCGTAATAATAAGCCTTAAAAGCCAGTTTTTGGTAATTTTCCACGTACTTTTTGGCTTCCTCCATTGACTTGGCCGTGGCCACTTGCACCGTAAAGCCGCCTTGGCCTAGGGGTTTGCTCGGCCAGTAGCGGTCTAAGTCGCTTAAGGAGTCGTTTCTGGTGGCCTCTTTAACCTTCGGAGTTGGACTAGACTCCTTCTTAGGCGGGTTAGCCACGGCCGCCGCCGCTACTTGGGGGCTGGCTAGGGGGCTGGTTAGGGAGTTGGGGGAGCTTTTAGGCGTTTGAGTTTCGGCTAGAGACGTTTCGTCTCGCGCCGTGGCCAAGTCCGGTTCTTCTGGGGAGTAGCTTTCGTCGAGGTCAGCCGCTGGCTCGGTTTCGACTTCTGGCTCGAAGAAGTCGAGGTTCAGCTCGTCTTCGGGCTGGGTTATACGGCCCAAGGCTATCGCGGGGGATGGGGCTTCGACTAGGGCCGCGTCGCCTGGCCCCGCCGTCTTTTCAAGGTCAGCCTCTAGCGTCTGAGGCTCGACCTTGACGGCGACCGGCGGCGAGCCAGCTAAGGGGCCAGTTTTTAAAAAAGAGTCCGTGGGGTAGTCCCAGAGACTGGCTCGGCCCACGATAACCCCTAAAACAAATATCCAGACCAGAAAAAATAAAGACAAAAACAGCCGAGTCAGCCATTTAACCGAGCCTAACCAAGTCGGCTCTTTGGTCGGGGCCAGGGCTATTTCTTTATCTTTCGTTAAATCCATCGCGACCGAAGGAGCCGCTCCGTCCCCGGTTTCGGCCGGTTTTGAGGATTGGTCGATCTTGGTGGGGTTAGCCTCTGGCTGAGTGGGCCAGCTTAAGGGCGGGCTAGAAGAGTCGGGCGCCCTTGGCGTTAAGCGGCGGACCGCGGCCTCGGCGGCTTTTTCCGCGACTTGGCCGCCTAAGCCACGGGTCCGGTATTTGTCGAAAAAATTTATTTCCGCGGCCACTAAGTTAGCTCGGTCTAAATCGTTAAGGCGCCGAGTTTCCGTCGTCCTTGGGGCGAGGCCGCCTAAGTTTTGACGGGGAGATTGGCTAGTCTTCACGATGGTCTGGTCCTTTTAGGCGAGCCCGGCGACCAAAAAATCCCGGGTCACATTTTTTCAGGGGCGGTGACCCCTAAAAGATTAAGGCCAATGGCCGTGACTTGCCGGATAGCCCCGGCTAAGGCTAGACGAGCCCGGGACAAAGACTCTTTTTCCTCGTCCAATAGCCGGTGGCGACCGTAGTACTGGTGAAAAAGTCGAGCCGTGGCGGTGAGCCAAATAGTTAGGCCATGGGGGTCTAAGCGGCGGCCAGCCGCGGCCACGGCTTCGGGAAAGCCAACTAAATGGCGGATTAGATCCGTCTCCTCGGGGGCGGTTAAAAGGGTTAAGTCCAGGTCTTGGCTGGGCTTAAAGGGACTTTTATCTAAAAGGCTAAAGATTCGGGCTGAGACGTACTGGACGTAATACACTGGGTTGTCGCGGTTTTGGGCTTTGGCGACTTCTAGGTCAAAGTCTAAGGGGCTGTCGTGGCTCCGGGTTAAAAACATAAACCGCGCGGCGTCCGGCCCGACCTCGTCTAAAACCGCCCTTAAAGTCACGAACTCCCCAGCCCGGGTGCTCATGGAGACCTGTTGTCCGCCTCGGCACAGGTTAACCAGCTGGATTAAGACCACGGCTAGGGCGTTGCGGTCGTAACCTAAGGCCTCGACCGCGGCCTTGACCCTGGGGATATAGCCGTGGTGGTCGGCTCCCCAGACGTCCACCACTAAGTCAAACCCTTTCGCGAACTTGTCTTGATGGTAAGCCACGTCCGCGGCCAGGTAAGTTTTTTCCCCGTCGCTTTTAATTAAGACTCGGTCCTTGTCGTCGCCAAAAGGTTTCGACAAAAACCAGACCGCCCCGTCCTTTTCTAAGATGTGGCCCTTGGCCCGTAAAGCGGCGATAGCCTGGTCCACCAGACCCCGCTCGTAAAGGCTAGACTCAAAAAACCAGGACTCTTGGAGGGCTTTAAAATCTAAGAGATCTTTTTTTATGTCGGCTAAGATCCGCTGGCCAGCGTAGCGACTGAGAAAGGCCACTTGACTGGCTTGGTCTAAAGTCGCGAAGTTTGGGGGCGATAGACTTGGGTCGGCTAAAAGGTCCTTCGCCAGGTCCACGATATACTGGCCCCGGTAATGGTCGTCTGGAAACTCGCTTAATTCGCCTTTTAGCTCTAGAAGGCGGGCTAAAACCGACTGCCCCAAGATCCGCATCTGCCGGCCAGCGTCGTTGACGTAATACTCGCGGGTGACGGTGGCCCCGGTAAACTCTAAGATCCGGGCCAAAGAGTCGCCTAAAGCCGCTCCCCGCCCGTGGCCAACGTGGAGAGGCCCAGTGGGGTTGGCCGAGACGTACTCGACCTGAACTTTCTGGCCAGTAGGGGGTCGGCGCCCATAATCGCTTCCAGCTTCGAGGATCTTGGCTAAGGCTAGAGCCCACCATTTCACCGACAATCGAAAATTTATAAAACCCGGCCCCGCGACCTCGGCCGACAAGAGGTAGCCCTCGGGGTCTTTGAGGGCTTCGACGAGGCGGTCGGCTAAGTTTCTGGGTTTTTGGCCTAAGGCTTTGGCCAAGGTTAAGGCCGCGTTAGTGGCCAGGTGGCCGTGGCTAGGCTCTTTGGGCTCCTCGACCACGATCTGGTCAAGCTTAAGCTCGCCCGGGTTTAAGTTCGGGTCGATCTCTTGGGCCACGACGTGGACGGCGGCTTCGATTTTCTGGCGAATGGTCGGTTTCATGGGGCGATTTTAGTCTTTTTTTGTCTTTTTGTGTCTAAAATAGGCGAAAAAACTTTTTTAAAATGTTAGCTAAGAGCCAAGATATTTTTTACAAGGTTAACTAAGAGCTAAGGAATTTTTTAAAACCATAACCTGACTTCTTAGATAACTAAAATAACGTTAAAAAAATAGACTATAAAAATTATGGTTAAAAAAACTTATTATAGTTATAACTAAATATAATAAGCCGTTAGGGCTTAAGCCCGAGTGACTCTCGGCCCCGTCTTAGTCGCTTTTATCATTAATAAAGGAGCGGGGGTTTAAGCGGCCAATTAAGCACAAGGTCTCGTAGGCGTTGGTCCCCTGCCAGGCGGCCAATTCTTCCACCTGGATCTGGGCGGATCCAGCCCGGCCCAAAAGGACGACTTTTTGGCCCACGCGCGCGTTGGGAATCTCGCTTACGTCAAACAAGCAAAGATTCATGCAGACCCGCCCCAAGAGTCTGGCCTTTTGACCATTAATTAGGGCGTAACCGCGGTTGGAGCGGGACCGATTAAGGCCATGGACGTAACCAACTGGGGCGGCCGCGACTTTTAAGTCCGTAGGGGCCACGAAGGTCCGGTCGTAACTAAGGCTCTCTTTGGCTTTGACCGTCCGGATCTGGATAATTTGGCTCGAAAAAGACATAACTGGCTGAAGGCTTTGGACTACCGCCAGCCTGTCGTTAGCGATCCGGTCTAAAGAGTCGCTCAAAGGATTGGCCCCATAAAGGAGGAGCCCCACCCGGGACAGCTGGTCGACGTAATTAGGGTAGCTAAGAAAGCCGGGCCCGGCTAAAGCGCTATGCCGCCCTTGGGTTAAATGGATCTTTTGATCTAAGTCGATTAAGCCTTGAAAACGGTTAAGTTGAGCCGTCGCGAAGTAATCGCCGGCCGTGGCTAAATGGGTCATTAAGCCCATAATGACCAGTCTGTCGTTCTTTACGATTAAGGGCAAAAGGTTCATGGCCTCTGGAGTGGAAAGGCCCAAACGCCCCATGCCCGTGTCGATTTTTAAATAAGCCCGGCCTAAGCCCCCAGGCGGAATCAGATCTAAGATAAGCTTTAACTGGGCCGCGCTATAGACGACCATGACTAGCTGATTGTTAAGGGCGGCTAAGATCTGCTCGCGGCTTAAAAGACCGGCTAAGACGTAAATATTGACCGTCGCGGGTAAGATTTTTTTAAGGGCCAGACCTTCTAAGACGTCTAAAACGCCTAAATCGTTGGCTCCGGCCGCGACTAAGCTTTGGGCGCAGGCCAAAAGACCATGGCCATAAGCGTCCCCTTTAACCACGGCCATCAAAGGCCGGCCTTGGCCTGAGTCTTTTAAGAGACGATAATTAGCCTTTAAGGCCGCTAAATCAATTTCTACCCGGTTAAAGGCCAGATCAGTAGTCATAGACCCGCTTAAAAAAAAGAAGTTAATGAGTCAACGAGCCACCTTGGCTCGCGTTTTTTTGAGCTCAGTTTAATAAATAGCGGAAATTGGCAAATTAGGCAAGCCAAAATTTGACTTTACCAAAAAAATAATTTTTCGCGCCCGTTCTTTAGGAATTGGCTCTGGTAAATTTTGTATAAGATGGGCAGCGTTAAAAATAAGTATTTTTAGACGTTTTATTGGTTTTTTGACTATACATAATAAGTTAAGAGTTATATTTTGCCATAGCGTTTACCTTGGCTTTAGCTTTTTAGGACCGTAATTTGGCCTAAAAATTTAAGGAGCTGAACTCAAGCTCGCCTTAAGGTTTACCGGCGTTTTTGGACTTGCCTTTTCTTTGGCCTTTGGCGTAAACTAGCCGACAAAGGTTCCGGGACCCTAATATTTCGTCCGCCCTTTTTAAGCCTTTTTTTGGGCTTAAAAAAAGACGATTTTTTAGTTTTTCGGGATCGTTTTCTTTTTTTAGCGTTTGTCTTTCTTTTTAGGGCTATTGTTGTCCCTTCCCCTTATTTTTTGGATCTTTTTTAGGCGTAATTTAAAAACGTTCTTGGCCTTTTTTTGGCGACGCTTAAGAATAATCTAAAAATGGGTATATTTTAGACAAAGACCAGCTTTTTTGGTCTAAACAACTTTGTTTGAGGTTTATATATGGATTTAGTCCCTATCACCAGGGAAGGCCAGGTTAGATTAAAAAAGGAGCTCGAAAGGCTCGTTAAAGAGGAAAGGCCCACGGTTATTAAGGCCATTGAGGAGGCCAGAGCCCATGGCGATCTCTCGGAAAACGCTGAGTTTCACGCGGCCAAGGAGCGGCAGAGTTTTATTGAGGGCCGCATCGCCGAGTTAGAGACGCAACTGGCCACTAGCCAGGTGGAGGAGATCGCCGGACCCTACGACCGCTGCGTTTTTGGGGCCACGGTGACCATGGAAAACGCCGACACCGGCGACACCAAGACCTACACCTTGGTCGGGCCCTTTGAGTCGGCTCCAGAAAAAGGCCTTTTGTCCGTGGCCACGCCCATTGGCCGAGCTCTTTTAGGTCGGGAGGCGGGCGACGAGGTCCGGGTTAACACGCCTAAAGGTCCGCAGGACTACAATATTATTAGCGTTAGATAAGGCATTATTAACGTTAAGTAAGAACTTATTATATAAAATAAAGATCTTCTTAACATTAAATAATTTTTTTTAGGCGGACTTAATTTAAGGCCGCCTAAAAAAATAAAAATAACTGTTCGCTTTCGCCAGGTGGTTAAAAAATGAACGTCGTTATAGCCGGAGGCGGGATAGCCGGAGTGACCGCGGCCGAAGCGGCCCGGGCCGTGGATCCCAAAGCCAATATCACTGTTTTTAGCTTAGAGCGCGATCGTTTATATTTTCGGCCGCGTTTGCCGGAAGTCGTGGCCGGGAAAGTTAGCCAAGACAAGATCTTCGTTCATCCCGAGACTTGGTACCGGGAGAAGAACATAGAACTCCGTTTAGGCGAGAGTTTAATCGAGGTCTGCCAGGACAACCACCAGTTAAGAGGCTCTTTAGGCAGTCGCCAGACTTACGACCGGCTTTTGCTGGCCACGGGCGCCGAGAGTTTTCGGCCACCTTTGCCCGGGGCCAATCTGCCGGGCGTTTTCGCGGTCCGGCGGTTAACCGACGCGGCTAACCTTTATTACGAGACCAGCCGCGCGCAAGCGGCCGTTTTGGTCGGGTCGGGGCTTTTAGGTTTAGAGATTGGCCACGCCTTAACCTTAAGGGGTCTTAAGGTTCACGTCTTAGAGCGCTCGGATAGGGTTCTGCCTCGGCAGACTACGCCTAAAAGCGGGGCCAAGCTTTTGGGTTTATTAACTAAGATGGGTTTTGAGATTCACTTAGGCCAGCAAGCGTCTAGGGCTTTTGGCCAGGAGCGCTTTAGCGGGGTGATCTTGGCCTCGGGCGAGGAGATTCTCAGCCAGATCTTGATTTTAGCTACTGGCGTGACCCCTAATCTAGATTTGGCCAAAGCTTTAGGCCTTAAAGTCGAGCGGGCCATCGTGGTGGACGAGTATTTAGAAACTTCGACCCAAGATATCTACGCGGCCGGGGATTGCGCCCAAAGTCCCGACGGCTTTACCGGCCTGTGGACCGTAAGTCGCCTGATGGGTCTGACGGCGGGGGCCAATCTCATGGCCCAAGACCGAGGGACGCGAAAGGTTTATCGGCCGCAACCGCCGTCTAGTTTTCTCAAAGTCGCGGGGATAGATCTGATCGCCGCCGGCGATCTCGATCCCGACGGGCGCCTAACCGGGGTCGAAGCCGAGACCGAGACTAGTTACCGGAAGGTCGTGGTTAACGCGACCGGACTTTTAGTCGGTTTTACCAACCTCGGCTCCACGAACGGGAATCGAGAGCTAACCGAGGCTTTAGGCCAAAAAGTTTTGCCCCCGGCCATTTTGGGGGAGCTTAGTCAGGTGGATTTTGATTTCGCGAAAATCAAAAGTCTCCCGCTTTCGGCCTAAAGCCCGTTTGCAACAAAGCTTAAAAAAGTCCTTTTTTAGTTAAGCTAATACTTCCGTTGTTTTGGATTAGCTGACCTTAGCTAAGGGATCCGGGCTAGTTAGGCCCGGCTCTGGTCAATTTGTCTTGTTCGCTCTTAGTTAAAACAACTAGTAAAAGATAAAATATATACATTAAACTATATATTTTTGATGTTAAGCTATTTTTAACTAGAGTGTCTCGTTAATCTTATAGTAATTTTTTTCTCCCGTTAGGCTTATTCCTCTTTTACGCCGCGTTATGACCGTGACGCCCCGCCAAGCTTTTAGTCGAGTCAAAAGGGGCGGGAGGTCGAGAGCCGCCGCCTTTGGCCCCCTGTCCTCTAAAGCAGTTCTGCCTCTCGTTTTCGCCTGGCCGTTTTAGATAGCCATAAGATCGAAGCCGGCCTTATTGGTTTCGCCCTTCGCCTTCTCTTTGGGGGGGCGGCTATAGGGAAAATTTTTTGGGGCCGAATCCAGTCTAGCCGAATCAAGTCTAGCCGAATCAAGTCTAGCCGAATCCAGTCTAGCCGAATAAAGTCTAGCCGAATAAAGTGTAGCCGAATCCAGTCTAGCCGAATAAAGTCTTGGGGCGTTTCCTTCTCCTTAACCAGATTTAGTTTGACAAAAGAGGTGTTTTTAAGGGTCTGGCTCTTTTTTTTGGTCCGGCGGTCGGGGACGCCCTTAGCCAAGGGCCTTAGTCGCCGATATGGCTTTAACGCGTATTAAGGCTAACGTTTAATAACTGTAATTTATTATTTAGGTCAAATCCAGCGGTTATAGTAGAGCCTATTAAATCGCTTTTAAAGCCTTTTGTGTCTGTAAGATGTATAATAATTTTTTTCTGATTGTTATCGAAAAACCATGACAATAAATAACCCATATTTTGAACGTAAACTGATTGGTTGGGCGCCCCTAAGGCGGCTTCAACTTGGGTCCGGGTAGTTTGGCCTATCTCCCAGGCGACTTTGATTTCTTGGGCCCGGATAGGCGAAACGGGTAGTCGATAGTCGTAGCTAAAGCCGAGGAGAAGCGGAACGGAGATGAGGACGGCTAAGCTTTTGAGGAGCATGGAGAATCCTTAAAATTTTAGGCGAAGACTTTTTTGGCCACCGGCGATTTTTCGGCTAAAGGCGAAAGGCGAAAGGCGAAAGGCTCGCCTTTTTGGTCCCAGAGCCTTCGACTTAAGAAAAATAAAAATCGCGGGGAAAGCGGGGCCGCGTGGCTAAGAATTAAAGACGGCTAACAGGAGGCCAAAACCTTAGGCGCCCGGGCAAAATTGTTATTTAGAGTATATATATCCGTCTTTGGGCTAAATTTTTAAGTTAAATAATTTTATGAGATTATTAAAATCTCTAATCATGCTATAGTCATTGTATAATTCTACACAATTTATGATTAAATCAACGGCCTCTTCGCGATCGCCTGGGGCGTTTTTTTCGCAAAGATATTTGGCTAACAGAAAAGTAGCCCCTTTGATGACAGTTATCCGTTGGTCGCGAACGTTATTTAAGACCTCACTTAAGTTAATTTGAAACACGACGTCATGGTCTAAGAGCCCCTGAAAGTCGAATAATTCCACGTCGATATCCATGGCCAGGCCTTCGCGGACCAGTTTTAGGCCTCTGTCCACGTCCCTTTTAGGGGTACCGTCGCCATTGAGATAGATAAAACCTAATTTGACGTAGGCTTCTAACCAGCCGTTAGCCACGGCTTTTTCCAAAAACTCTAAGCCAAAGGCTTTGTTTATGTCGAGGCCATCTCGGCCTAAGTAATTGGCCAGGCCATAGTTAAACTGGGCTTCGGCCATCCCAAGATCCGCCGCCTTTTTCATGGATATTAGGTGCATTAAGTTGCTATAATAGTCTTTTTGGTAAACATAAATTCTAGATAGGGCTAAATAAGCGGGACCAAACTCTTTATCCGCGCATTTTTGGAATAAATCGATGGCCAGATCTACGTCTTGGGGCTGATTTGTCCCGCCCAAAAGGCAGAGATAAGCGAAAGCGGTTAAGGTTTGTAGTTCTTTTAAGCTCGGGATGGGGGCCAAAGTTGTATTCTGGAGCTCTAGCCGTAAGGACGTCGGCTGGCCACTCTTTTGAGGATTATTGGATTTGGGGGGTGGATCAGAGTTCATAGAATCCTGGCCAAGAAACTTCAAAACTAAAAGTCAAAGGAGAAATTGTCATTTTTTTTGGAATAATTGGTCGCCATTATGGGTTAAACGCGGTCAATTTCTCTGCTTAAATTAGTTATTTTTTAACTCTATATATTTTTATCAGTTTATTAGTGATAGTTTTAAAAAATATCTTATTTATCTAAAAAAACGTCTATTAAAAATCAAAAATTAGGGCTCGAGACTTTTGGCCGCGGAGACGATTTTAGGCCATAACCTTAATTTACCTCCGCGCCCTAAGGTTTTAA
Source organism: Deltaproteobacteria bacterium (assembly GCA_031257535.1). Lineage (GTDB taxonomy): Bacteria > Desulfobacterota > Desulfarculia > Adiutricales > Adiutricaceae > JAIROO01. The sequence goes on along the minus strand of JAIROO010000358.1, from coordinate 13,798 downwards.
GGTTTTAAAAGAATATTCCTTAATTCTGAAAAAGACCTAAGACGCGTAAAAATTAATCAATAAAAATGGTCTAGGGTCATGATTTTAACCATAAAAATTGGTCAAAGGTCATGATTTTAACCATAAAAATTGGTCAAAAGTCTTGATTTTAACTATAAAAATTAGTCAAAACACTTGATTTTGACCAGATAAAAACTAGTCTAAATTACTTATTTGGACCATAAAAACCTGTCTAAATAATTAATTTTAACCTTAAAAATATGTCTAAACACTTAAATTTAGAGCCAAAAAAACGCCATAGAACGTTTTAGGTCTCTATTTAAGGGCGGTTTTAGGGTTCTAGTCTTTGAAAGAGGACCTGGTGATCGACCAAACGCATGCTGTGGATCCGGCCGACCAAGGTTTTTTGCTCGCCAAAAATGCTAGTCAAACGCCAAAGGTTTTCGCCTTCAGGGATGATCTGGTCCACGGCCTCTAAAAAAAGCTCGCCGGGGTTTTCCGGGTCGGGCTCGTCTTGAATGATAAAAACATTGGCTTCGCACATTTTTCGCGCCTCTAATATAGACTTAAGGCTAAAAAAAGCCTTTTAACGGTTTTTTTTCAGGATTTCCACGGCCAAGCTTACCAAATGCGGTAAAGGCTCGCTCTGAAAGCCGGCGAGGATGACCCTTTCCTGGGATAAGGGGATAAAAATTTTTAACAAGTCCGAGGTCATGACCGTTTCGGCGATGGCGGGGGTAATTTCCCCCATCATGGCGTTAGGCCAGCTGACGGCCATGGGAGCCACTAAAGCCTCGGCCCGGGGCAAAGAGACCCGGATGGCGTTTTCCCCAGTCGCCCCGCGGTTGGCTCGGGCTTTCATCATGTTTTCCGTGGCCGTGGAGTTAGCCCCTAAAGCCCAGATTTCCAAAGATTCCTGAAATTCGCGACGGAGCTCTTTTATAACGGCCGCTCCAATGCCGCCACCTTGGCCATCTAAAACCGCGACTATGGGGGCCGTGGTTCTCAGCCGACGATCTACCATGAAAAACCTAGTCCTAATCTTCGATAGTCTTTTCTAAACGCGGAAAGGTCTCCGGCCGCGTCCGATCGACGTATTTTTCCTCGCCAGAGCGCCGAGTCCGGTTCTCGAAAATACCGTGGTCGACTCGGACGAGTTTCGTAAAACCTAGGTCCCTTAACTCGCAGTCGAATTTTTTGCTCTTAATAAGGGAGGGCTCTAAGACTCTTTTGACCTGGCCCGCGCACCAAGGGCATTTATTAAGAGGGAAGTCGCGAGCCGGTTGTTCCCAAACGAAGGTCGGGGCGTGGGCGCAGACGCTTTTTTCGTCTAAATGTTGGTAGGCGTAAACAGGCATAAAATTTCTTTTTCCGTAACAAATATTTTTTTAAAAAATTTTGTCGCCTGACTTCGGGGCGACGCGGCGAGTCAGGAGAGTTTTTGGCGGTCCCTAAAAAGGGGGCCTTTTTTTGGCTGTCCTAAAAAGGGGAGCCTTTTTTTGTGGTTGTCCCAAAAGGGTGGGCCTTTTTTTGGGCCGCCCCAAAAAGGCGGGCCTGATTTTTGGGATAAACCGCGAAACAGCTTATTATTATAGCGTATTATAGCGCCCACGCCTTGAGATAATGTCAAGATTATTATAATATATTCCTGTTCATAACGCTAGAAAAATTATGGCTATAGGGGCCAAAAATGTCGGTCAATTCGTGGGAAAAATAAGGAATTTTCTATGTCTTTGTTGCGACTGGCCTTGATCGTTTCCGCCCAGCGGGAGCTGACCTTTAGCGCCGACGACGCGCCTTTAGGCGGCCCGGACTCAACTGGTTTAAAAGTGATTCAAGAGGAGTTCGACACCTTGGAAGGCCCAGCCCACCGGGATATTGGCGTCGCCACGGTGGCTCAAATCTTTTTGGTCGGGGCCGAGATAGTCGATTTAACCAATCCCGCGGCTAGCCTAACCCTGTCTTGGTACTTACCCGGCGAGGAAAGCCCAGACCAAGCCCGACTCTTAGACGTCAACCAAGTCGGTCTCATTCCTCAGGATTTAAAGCCCGAACCCCTCACCCCCGGCCGGGAGTGGTGGCACAAATTGGAGGCCAGAGGTCCCGTTAAAGAGACTCTTTTTTTTGAAAGTGGCTTCCAACCACCTTTTAAACCCTCTCAACTAACCCTCTACGCCACGGATTTAAAAAACTTTGGCCTATCTTCTTTTATTTTAGGTCAAGTTATGTATGGCCGCAAAGTCCCGGCTTACACCGAGGCCGAGTGGGGCTTTACCCAGACGGTTTCCGAAGGACGACTGGCTTTGTAGCCGGCTTGCTTTGGGACCCGGTTTACCTTATTATTGGCCGATGTTTTTCCCTAGCTACCCTTTTTGGCGTAAAGGTCTTTTGATTTTAGGCCTATTAGGCTTTTTAGGGATTGTGATGGCTTGCGGGGGCCGCGGTAGCCAAACTTCCGCGGAATCTGGCTCGGCGCCAAAGGCCCCGCCTTTGGCTCTCCTCGTTGAGTCTGACCAGATCCAAGCGGGGGTGGCTCCAGCCGACGAGGGGGCTAAAGACCCCTATCACGCGGTCTGGGTGGCCAGCTACTTAGACGAGGCCCCGGCTCAGCGGCAAGCCGAGACTTTCCGGCGGCGGGGCCTTTTAGCTTTTACGGTCAAAAAAACTTTAGTCGAAAAAGGTCTTTTGTTTCGGACTGGGCGGACTTTAGGCGAGTATTTTTTAGTCTGCGTGGGCCTTTTCGGGACGATTGAGGAAGCTCAGATTTTGGGTCGAAGGTTAAAGGCCCAAGGCTTGGCCGCCAATTGGCGGGCCATTGGAGCCGCCGACCCCGGGGAAATAGCCCGGGCCGCGGTTCAAGTGGCCCCCTTAGTCAAAGAAGCCGAAAAAGTCACGACCAAGGCTTACCAGACCGCGGGTCGACCCCTGCCGCCCATGGCTCCGGCGGCCACGGGGGCGGGTTTTAAAAAATTGGTCCGGGGCCAGTACGTGGCCAGTTATCGAGATTTTTACGAGGCCCGAGACGAGGCCCAGCGTCTCACGGCCGCGGGCTGGCCCGCGGCCGTGGAGCGGACCGCTTTAACCGGCGGCAACTGGTTTCGGGTTTATTTGTCGGATCCAGTCGACCGGCGGGAGTACGCGGCTAACCGGCCCCGTTTGGCCAGAGCCAAAGCCGAGCGCGCCGCCCATGGGGGCCTCGCCTTTTTATTGGATCTCTCGGGCCAAGCCGGCAAGTGGGGCCAGATCGCCCCGGGCGAGTCAAGAGTGGAGGCCTCGGCTTGCGCGGGTTACTCGCGGCCCGGTCGGGTTTTAACCGGGGTCGAGCGGGTGATTGGCTTAATCCCCACGGACTCGCCTCTAATGGTGGCCGTCAAATCGGTCACCTACGCTCCGCCCGAAGGCTTGGTTGAGACCGTGGTCCGGCCAGTGAGGACCTGGTGGACGGAAGACTCCTCGGAACTGACCGCGGCTAAAAGCGCTTATGGGCCGACCCTCTTTAACCGCCCCCAAGTCACCCGGAGCGTGCGGAACTTAAAGCTCGACCCTAAACCCGTGTCATTGGCCCCGGCTTTTGATGGTTTATACGAGGCCACCCAGATTCCGGGCAAAAAAACCGTTATTTTGTGGTCCGATTTTCGTTGGCTGGACTCGGACACGGAAATTTTAGCCGCCTTAGGGCGCTTAAAAGCCCAGTTTGGCGGGCAATTGGAGCTGATAGTCGTTTATGGCGATCCCGACGATCAAGGCTTAAAACTCGCCGAGAGTTTAGCCAGGACCGGCGGGGGGTCGCCGGCCTTTGACGGCTGCCAGCTTTTGGCTGACCAAAATTACTTTCAGAGCTTTATTGGCCGGGTTCTGGGCTCCTCCTAAAAAAATGGGAGAGGCGGAAGTTTTTTTTTTTTGGTTTTCGCGGCCGATTTTTTTGGATTAATTTTTTACGCGAGGCGACATGTCTGACCTTCAAAACAACAACGTAGTCTTTTTTTCCGGCGAGACCACGCCTTTGGAAATGCATAAAGCCCGAATGGTGCAGAGGATCTATCTCCGCGACGTCGAAAAGCGGCGCGAGATTATCAACGCGGCGGGCAACAACACCTTCCTTTTACCCAATCGGGACGTTTTTCTGGATATGTTGACCGACAGCGGGGTCAACGCCATGAGCGAGGCTCAGTACGCGGCCATGATGCTGGCCGACGACAGCTACGCCGGCTCAGAGACGTATTATCGCCTGGAAAAAACGGTTCAAGACTTTTTTGGCTTTAAGTACTTCCTGCCCGCTCACCAAGGCCGGGCTTGCGAAAATATCTTGGCCATCGCTTACGTCAAACCCGGTCAGACGGTCATCACTAATTACCACTTCACCACTACCAAAGGGCATATCACCCGGGTCGGCGGCCAGGTTTTGGAGGCCGTGGGCGAGGAAGCCTTAAAGACGGTTAGCGACAACCCCTTTAAAGGTAACTTTGACCTGGCCCTTTTAGACCAGCAGGTGACCGAGACCGGGGTCGACAACGTGTCTTTCGTGCGGATTGAGGCTGGCACCAACTTAATTGGCGGGCAACCCATCTCCTTAGCCAATATGCGCGAGGTTTCGGCCTATTGTCGAAAGAAGGGCTTAAAACTCGTTTACGACGCTTCTCTCCTCGCCGACAACCTCTACTTCATTAAAACCCGCGAAAAAGAAGCCTTTGATAAATCCCTTAAGGAATTGGTTTTAGAAATCGCCTCCCTTATGGACATTATTTATTTCTCTGGCCGTAAGCTTGGCTGCGCCCGGGGTGGGGGCATTTCCATGACCCACGAGGAGGACTACCTCCGCATGCGGGATCTGGTCCCCATGTTTGAGGGTTTTTTAACCTACGGCGGCATGTCGGTGCGGGAAATGGAAGCCATGGCCGTGGGGATCCGGGAAACCTTAGATTTTCACGTCATTAGCCAAACCCCCATTTTCGTGGAAGCTTTAGGCCAAGAGCTAATCAAAAAAAACGTGCCCGTGGTGACGCCCTTGGGGGGCTTGGGTTGCCACGTGGACGCGGGTCGTTTCGCGCCTCATATCCCGCAAGATCAATATCCCTCTGGGGCTTTGGCCGCGGCCATTTATATAACTGGCGGTATTCGCGGCATGGAGCGGGGGACTTTGTCCGAACAAAGGGCTCCCGATGGCTCGGAACGTTTTTCGCCCATGGAGCTGGTCCGTTTAGCCGTGCCCAAAAGGGTTTTTACCTTATCGCAAATGAAATTTGTGGCCGACCGCTTAGGCTGGCTCTACGAAAATCGCGATCTAGTTGGGGGCCTGGTCTTTGTGGACGAGCCTAAAACTTTAAGGTTTTTCTTAGGCCGCTTAAAACCCGTGGGCGACTGGCAAGAGCGCCTGGTCGCGGCCTTTAAAAGGGACATGCCTTCGGGACTGTAAGAGGGTTTTTGGTTTTTTAGCCCTAAATTAATGTCTAGATTCAGGCGGGTTAAAATTTTTGGTAGAACAAATTAGGTGATGTCCGCGAAAAATTGGCAGATTCATCGTTCCGTGAGTGATTAATATCAAAGGTCTTTATTTATATGTAAAAGTGGTAAACATAAAAATTTTGATTGACTCATATGCCTTCTTTGATTAAAATACCAGTATAAACGAACATTTCCAATTCTAAGAAGGCGAGTCATGACCAGATTTTCTGTCGATCTTCAGTCTCTCTTGCGTTAACCCTAAATGTGAGAAATTTAGTCACGCAGGGCTTGGCGACATATCCTCGCGACGCCTTAAGGGTAGGACCGCCGTCCTTTATAAGAAGATCTCCTCAACAATTTTGCCGTTATGGAACGACAAGCTGGCAGGCTTTGGCTTTGGACTACCTTAGAGGTAGACTCTCGGTTTATCATTTTTTGTCGGGTCAGTGGCGGAACTTTTGATGATGCCCGAGTAATTGTCAACAATGTAAAAAAGTATAATTAATAAAGACGAAAATTGTCTTTGGAGATCCTGATAAAGTTGACTCAAGTATTGCCAAATCGCATGGTAATACTATAAATACTGCATTTATAAAAACAACAAATGCTAATTGGCGGCTTTGGAACTTACATTTAACACGTAAAGTTTAACTTTTGCTAAATAACCTGCGTTATTAGACGTTAAATTTGAGTAAACGTTTCGGCTTACAACTTTATCGAGCCGCATTTAACTCTTAGCTGGAGGTTCGATAAACAATCTGGAGAGAAGTATTACATACCTACTATTCCAGCTATGGCTGCGGGGTTTACCTCTCGCTCTTGGACTTATTTTGAGCTATTAAGGACTAAGGGAACAAATTAAGGCAGTGTCAATGTCAATATAGATAATACATCATCCATAGTCGGCCTTCGATAAAAACATACTAAATTTAAGCTCAAAGGTGATGTAAATTTCGTCATAAAGCCCGAAAACAGGATCTTGGTTAAAGGATTTTGGCGAGGATTTTTGCGATAAAAATGACTAATTGGTTATGAATCTTCGCGAAATATTAGACAAATATCGAATTGAGTCTCTTTCAGAAAGAGAAAAAGGCTACCGTTTCGAAAAATTGATGGCCAATTTCTTGATGACTTATCCGGTCTACGACGGGGTCTTGGGCCAGGTATGTCTTTGGCGAGAGTGGCCTTTAAAAGACCAGATTAGCTCCCAAGATATTGGGATTGATCTGGTGGCTGAAACTATAGACGGTAAATACTGGGCCGTTCAGTGTAAGTGTTACGCTCCCACCGCCGCCATTTCTAAAAACATGATCGATAGCTTCTTAGGGGTAACTGGTAAAAAATTTCAAGACAGTTCCGGTCAATGGATTGGTTTCGCCAATCGGCTGTGGATCTCCACCACCAACAATTGGACGGATGTCGCCGAAATCGAGATCCTAAATCAAGATATCGGCTTTCAGCGTATATCTTTAAGCCAATTGGAAACGGCCGCGGTCGATTGGGCTAAACTTGACCAAGGTTTCTTAGGTTCTTACGCCAGAGCTAAGAAAAAGACCATTTTAGATCATCAAAAAATCGCTTTAGAAAAATTTCACGCCCACTTTCAAACCCAAGAACGTGGCCAGCTCATCATGGCCTGCGGGACTGGCAAGACCTTCACCAGCCTTAAGATCGCCGAACAAGAAACGTCTAATCAAGGCTTAATTCTCTTTTTAGCCCCCTCTCTGGCTTTAATCGCTCAAACTCTAAAAGAATGGTCCGCCGACGCGGCCGAGACTTTGTCCTCGATCGTCGTTTGTTCTGACGCGGATGTCTCGCGGGTTACCGCGACTTCTAAAATCAAAAGAATAAATAGCGAGGATTTGGTGGCGAACTCGACCGTGGATCTGGCCTTACCCGCGACCACCAAGCCTGACAAGATCGTCGAAAGGCTCACAGACGCGAAAGAACGGAAGCCATTCCAACGGCGAGTCATCTTTTCTACCTATCAATCGATCGATAAAGTCGCCGAAGCCCTCAAATTAGCCGATCTTACCGTGGACTTAATCGTTTGCGACGAAGCCCATCGATCGACTGGGGCTATTTTTGACCAAAACGACAAAAGCTATTTCATAAAGGTCCACGATAACGACTTTATCCGAGCCAAAAAACGACTATACATGACCGCCACCCCCAGAATTTACGCTGAGTCCGCCAAAAGAAAGGCCGAAGATTATTCCGTAGCCCTGTGTTCTATGGACGACGAAAGCCTTTTTGGCCCTGAGGTTTACCGCCTCGGTTTCGGCGAGTCCGTTAACCGTAACCTTCTGTCCGATTATAAAGTTCTGGTCTTGACCATCCCGCGTCAGGCTATCTCCCAGAAAATCCAAGCCGAAATCGACGAAGGCAAAAAAGAAATTGACGCCGACGACATCACTAAACTCATCGGCTGCCTTAACGCTCTGTCCAAAAACATGACCGTTGAAAGCCGGGTTCTACGCCAAGTCGACCCAGAACCCATGCGCCGGGCGGTCGCCTTTTGCCAGACTATCGCCAAATCTAAAGCCATCGTCGAAGTTTTTAACCAACTAAAAGACAAATATTGTCGACAAATGGTGGAGGTCGAATCGACAAATTTAGTCGATATTGTGGCCGAACACATCGATGGCTCTATGGGGTCTTCTCTTCGAGACAAGAAAATGGCCTGGTTGCGCGACTCTAACGCCTCGCCCGAAAGCTGCAGGTTACTTGGCAACGTCCGCTGCCTTTCGGAAGGGGTAGATGTGCCCAGCCTCGACGCCGTTCTTTTTCTCTCGGCCAAAAATTCTCAAATCGAAGTGGTCCAGTCGGTTGGCCGAGTCATGAGAAAGGCCGAAGGCAAAAAATTTGGCTATATTGTGATCCCGGTAATCGTGCCGTCTTACGTCGACCCCGAAGACGCTCTAAACGACAACGAACGGTTTAAAGTCGTTTGGGCCGTCTTAAACGCGCTCAAAGCCCACGACGACCGCTTTAACGCCCTCATTAACAAAATCCAATTCAATAAAAAAATCCCCACCGAAGGCGGCTCGATCTTGATTGGCGGAATCGCCGGCTCGTCCAACGTCGCCGATTATAAAGTTTCTACGCCCGATATTTTTTCGGGCGTAATGGGAGGGGACGAAGGCTATTATCGGGCCCTTTACGCTACCATGGTCAAGAAGGTCGGCTTTAAACAAGACACGCTTTTGTGGGCGACTGACGTGGCCAAAATCGCCGAAGGCTTTAAAAAACGTATCGCTACCGTCGTTAGCCAAGAAGGACCTCACAAAAAAGAATTTGACCACTTTCTTACCGGCCTGAGAAGCGCTCTCAACCCGTCTATCTCCACCAACGACGCGATAGATACCCTCTCGCAGCATTTGATTACCAAGCCCGTCTTTGAAGCCCTATTCGAAAATCATTCTTTCGTGGCCAGCAACCCAGTCTCCAAATCTTTGGAAGCCATCGTCGCCGTTCTTGAGGATCAGGGCTTAGAACAAGACAAGGTCACTCTTTCCCGATTTTATCAACGAGTCAAAGACGAAGTGGCGGGGATCGACGCCCCAGAAGCTCGTCAAAAAATTATCGTCAAGCTCTACGATAACTTCTTCAAAATCGCCACTCCAGGAACGGTAGAAAAACTTGGCATTGTCTATACGCCTATTGAAATTGTCGATTTTATCAACAATTCAGTGGCTAAAACCTTGGAAAAAGAATTCGGTTTTAATATAACAGATCCTAATATACATATTTTAGACCCATTTACCGGTACTGGAACTTTTATCGCCAGATTAATCCAATCCGGTTTATTAGGTCAAGGCGAAATTTTAACTAGGCAATACTTAAAAAACCTTCACGCGAACGAAATTGTTTTGCTCGCGTATTACATCGCGTCTATTAACATCGAAAACGCATATCACGAGATTCTTGGCGAAAAATCAGACTATAAACATTTTCAAGGGATCTGTTTAGCCGATACTTTTCAACTTTTTGAACAAATAGACCATATAAGTAAGGTTGAAAACCTTAAGGGTAATAATGATATGGTTAACGCTCAAATTGATACCCAAATCATGTGTATTATTGGCAATCCTCCTTACAGCGTCGGGCAACGCGACGCTAATAAAAACGCTCAAAATCAACCTTATCCTCATTTAGAGCAACGGGTTAGAGAAACTTACGCCCACTTTTCCACGGCTAACAATAAAAACTCTCTCTATGACACCTATATTAAAGCTATTCGTTGGGCGACCGATCGCCTGGACGAAAGTCAAGGCGGCGTGATAGGTTTCGTTACCAACGCCGGCTGGCTAGACGGGAACGCCATGGATGGCCTCCGGAAATGCCTTGTTAACGACTTCAGCTCTTTATATGTCTTTAACCTGCGTGGTAACCAACGGACTTCGGGCGAAACTTCCAGGAAAGAAGGTGGCAAAATTTTTGGATCTGGCTCTCGAGCTCCAATCGCCATTTCCGTGTTGATTAAAAACCCCGCGGAAACTGGCCCGGCCAAAATTTACTACAATGACATTGGAGATTATTTAACTCGGACGCAAAAACTAGCTATAATCGCTGAGCGTGGGGATATTTACAGTCCTGATATGGATTGGGAAACTATTACCCCTAACGACGCAGGCGACTGGGTGAATCAGAGGACTGATATATTCCGAAATTTTACGCCTATTGGGAATAAAGACGATAAATATTGTCAAAATTTCTTTTATAATTATTATGGTAGAGGCTTAGAAACTACTCGCGATGTTTGGTGCTATAATTCTAGCAATAAAATTCTAAACAATTTAGTTATTTCCACTTTAGATTTTTATAATAAACAACGAATTTTTGTGTTGGAAGAAAAACAAAAAAATAATAACAAAAATATAGATATCGATAAATTAATTACTTATGATTCAACACGTATAAGTTGGTCTTATAAGTTTATTAATGAATTAAAAACAAATAAAGAAAAACAATACGATTCTAACTCATTTAGATACAGCATATATAGACCTTTTTATAAACAACATGTCTATTTTAATAGAGATTTAAATAATGTTGTCGGAAATTTAGATAAAATTTTCCCAACAATAAATCATCACAATCAAGTGATTTGTGTCGCTGGCGTTGGGGTAACTAAAGATTTCTCCTGTATCATCACGGATATAATCCCAGATCTTGAATTGGCTGGGAAGTCTCAATGTTTTCCTCGCTATTACTATGAGCCTTTTAACCAAAAACAAGGCGACCTATTCACTAAGGTCGTTGAAGGTTACGTCCGCTATGACACTATAACTGACTTTATATTTAAAGAATGCCACCTTAAATATAGCCAAAATGTCACTAAAGACCAAATCTTTTATTACGTCTACGGCCTTCTCCACTCCAAAGACTACCGCGAAACTTTCGCCGCCGACCTGAAAAAAATGTTGCCACGCCTTCCCCTGGTCGACGACCCCGCCGACTTTGAATCTTTTTACACAGCCGGCCAAACTCTAGCCAAATTACACGCCGACTACGAAACCGTCAATCCTTACGATAAAGTCGAAATAACTGGCCTAGAAAAAGACAACTTCCATGTCGATAAAATCCGCTTCGCCAAAATTAACGCTAAAGACGACCTAACTACTATCATTTATAACCAATACATCACCATCAAAAACATCCCCTTAGAGGCCTACGACTACGTCGTCAACGGCCGCTCGGCTATCGCCTGGCTCCTAGACAGATACCGCGTCACTATCGACAAAGACAGCGGCGTCAAAAACGACCCCAACGACTGGGCCAAAGAACACAATAGCCCACGATATATCCTTGACCTTATTTTACGGATTATAACTGTTAGTTTAGAGACGATTAATATTGTTAATAATTTACCTCGCCTAAATTTTTAATTGATTATTCTTTTTTTACAAGATTTATAGTAATTTTTAAATATATGTAAATTAGCGAGGCTTCTCAAGCCGCTGAGAAGAACATAGAAGAATATGGCCTTAAAAAATATCTGTTGAGATAAGCGCGGGTTTAACTACGAGTTTATTAAAAAAATCAAGTAATCCGTAATTCCCGATTTTTTTTAACGCTATAAAATTTGTCTCTAAAATGCTTTCAAGACAGCCAACATATTATTAGTCCGATTTTTACAGTTTAGCATTTTTTGAACGTAGCGGTTAAAAAGTCTTTACTACTTGGCAGTAGCCTTGCCCGCTGGCCGACCTCTGGGCCTTTTAGTCGTTGTTTGGGTATTAGAAGAGGGAGCCACACATGTGGTCTTGCCGGCTGGCCGCCCTCTGGGCCTTTTAGACGCTGGATGGGTATTAGAAGAGGGGGCCACATATGTGGTCTTGGGTGGCCTCCCTCTGGGTCTTTTAGATACTGGATGGGTGTTAGAAGAAGTTTCCACCTTATCATTATCTACAGGTTGAGTTTGGGGTTGCTGTTCACTAAAAGTAGTAGTAGCCTTCGACTGTAGCGTATCAGGAGCTAGAATAGTGTATTTTTTTTGTTTTCCTTTAGCACCTTTAGGACGACCTTTCTTACTTTTGACGCTATTAGTGAAAACATTATATGATTTAGGATTTGGAAATTTAATTAAGAATGGATATTCTAATTCTAAATACTTAATTATATCATTATGTTGTTTTGTAGGCTCAATAATAATATAGTTGTTGTTAGGAAAAGCCTTTAAAAAGAGGTATTGTAAGCATTTAAATGCTTTTTTTGCACTATATTTAGAATTTTTAAGTTTAAGCGATGTAAGAATATAAATTACAGAAGCAAAAAAAGATAACAAAAGTTGACCACGAATTCTTTCATCTGTTTGTACTCTTAAAGGCAATAAATCTGCATTATTTTTACATATATCAAACACTCCTTCTATTTTTTGGCGCGTATAATAAAGGGGGACAATTTCATTAACATTAATGTCTTTGCTGCATAATAAAACAAATTTACCATGAAATTTCATTTTATCATCATAATCATCATAATTAATATCTTTATCATCCCTAAGTAAATTTATATTCTTTTTACGTTCTAAATAAGCAGTTTCCTCGTCATGAATTAAATATGCAAACGCATCGTTATTACATACAGAAACAGAGATTTTTTTAATAAATAACTGCCTATCACCATAAAAACATAAATTTTTAGTTTTTAATAAGTCAAAACTATGTTCAGAAACCAATTTTTTATAAAGAACTCTATTAGGCACCATTCTAACTAAAAAAGGAATGTTTAGTGAAAATAAATTAGCAAGATTGCTTTCAGAATAATATCCTGCATCTAATATTAAAAATTTAATATCAATATTAAAAATTTCTAACTCACGTAATGTATTATATAAAGTAGATACATCAATAACATTACCTGAGATATACCTAAAATAAATTGGCATACCAGTATTTTGGTCGACAATATATATTAATCTAATTTCATTGCTAATTATTCCATTATGATTATTAACACTAGTTAACTCAATATCAATATCATTTGGTAAACCAGTGCTATCTATAAGTATAGGGCATTCATATCTATCACTGGTATTATTAGTTAAATAGTTAAGATAACGTCTGAAAAAATCATTACAAACGTTCCACTGACCAAGACGTGACTTAAATTCAGACAGTCTTCGATCATCCATAACAGCGTTTGGATAAAGGACTCTGGCATAAGAATTCTCATACCAACTTAGGGCCGAAGTACTCGGTTCCCCATGATTCAGCAACTTAAAAGCCACTGTTGAAAAAAAAGTGTTCCTATCCGCATCTGTGGATAAAAAATCCTTCAGAGCTTCTTTAAGGCCACTCCTGTCGAGTATCTCGTCAAATATGAAGATGTCGCCAAAAACCAAAATTTTTCCATCATCGACGAAAACTCCAGGGCCAAAGACTTGTGGAGTTTCGACAACATTAGCGGGTTTATAACCGTTTTCAATGGAAAAATGAAAAAAACCTCTGCCTTTACTCGAAAAAATTAGTTCTTCCTTGTTAATTAATTTGCCTAAATAAACTATATCATGACAAACTTTGTTATTTTGATTAATAAATGTTGATTTATAGTAGTAACCATATTCACCTAAGTAGCGAATATATCCAGGTAAAGGTAAAGGCCCAGTCGGAAGAGGTAGAAGAGATTTTTCACCCTTTTCCTGCTTGGGACTAAAAATGGTTGTGCCATTAGGCGATTGAAAATTGTCTTGACCGCCTGACATAGATTCGACCCCCAAGGATAGCGATATTTTTTAACGCTAGAAAAGTATAAGCCGAAATTTTCTAGAAGTCAAATTTTTTTTTAAGAAAATAAGCGATTAAAAATGAATTTTATGGATTGAGCTTATGAGGTGCAAAATGAGAGAAAA
>JAIROO010000269.1 GCA_031257535.1 Deltaproteobacteria bacterium | reverse complement strand
TTTTAGCGGCCGGGATTTGGCGGCTTAGGGGGTTTTTTAGCGAAAGTTGGTTTTAACGTCCGGGATTAGGCGGGTCGGGCTTTTGGCGGGTGGGGTTTTGGCGGGTGGGTTTTGGCGGGTGGGTTTTGACGGGTGGGGTTTTGACGGGTGGGGTTTTGACGGCTGGTTTTTTGGCGGAAGATGGTTTTAGCGGCCGGGATTTGGCGGCTTAGGGGGTTTTTTAGCGAAAGTTGGTTTTAACGGGCGGGATTAGGCGGCTTAGGGGGTTTTTTAGCGAAAGTTGGTTTTAATGTTCCTGGCTTTTGGCTAAATAACGCTTCTAGCTAAGGGACATCCCTGGCTAAAGCCCACGCCTAGCTAAAGGTCAATCCGCCAAGGTCGCGAAAGAATAGGCTCCCGAAAGCGGGCGGTCAAGCCTAAGGAGCCCGGGTCAAATCCCAAAAGATCTCGCCAGGTCTGGCCACTTTCCATGCAAAAGTAGACCGTGGTCAAGGGGTCAAGATGGGGTTTTAAGTAATTTAAGACGGTCGAGTACAGTAAGTAGCGTAAGGGTTTGGGGTAGCGATATTTACCGTCCGGAGCCCGGATAAATTCCTCGTCAAAAAGGGAGCTTGGGTTTTTCTCTAAAAGCTGACGTTTTAAAGGGGCCTGATATCGAAAGCAGCCTAAGGAGATCCAGGCGATCCGGTCCCAGGGCACATAACGGTCAATAAGCTCAACCGTTTCTTTATAACCCTTTTGATAGTCGTCGGCGTAAACAATGGGATCGAAATGGAGCCCTATGGGGTAACCTTGTTTAGCCGCGGCCTTGGCCGCGGCTAAACGATCGGTTAAAGGGGCGGCTTTGGGCTCCAGTTTTAGGCTAAGGCGGGGGGCGTTAACGGAAAAGGCCAAGACTGTCCGCCCGCCGTGGTCTAAATTGAGAAGATGGTTAACGCTCGCGGTCTTGGTCTTTAGCTACAAAGAGCTTTTAGGGTAGTCTTTAAACAACTGAACCAAGCTCGCCGAGACCCCAAACCCCTGGTCGTAAATCAAAGAGTCGGTAAACTCCCCAGTGCAGAAGCGATAGGAGCGGTCAACTCCAAGAGCGGGGGAGTTAGGGTCGGCCCTTTCAATGGCTTGTAAAATTTGGGTTAACTCCTTTAACCCGTCTTTAAAATTGCCAAAACGAATGGTGGCCGAACTCCCTAGATAGGCGGCTAAGACGCAGTAGTGGCAGCCTAAGGGACAGCCCTGGCCAATGTGGAAAATGTTGAGACCACAACAATTATATAAAAGCGTAGCGGGGCAGGGTCTTAAGAAGGAGCCTTTGTGCCGGGTAACGGCCAGATCCCCGGCTTTTAATTTAGGATAATCAACGGCGGCTAAGGGCTCAATAAGGTTTCCCAGGTAGTTAGGGTAAAAATTATTAGCCTGAAACTCTTCTTCAAAGAGGTATCTTTGGGGCGCGATCAAAGGGTCGGAGTCGACTTTAAGGGCGGTCTGGCCTTTAGTGGGTTTAAAGAGTCTTTCGATCATCTGAGATTTTTATATAGCGGTAATTTAGATAGGCGATAACTGCGCTAAAAAACTGTTCTGTAAATACTTTTAAATATTTAAAAATTATCATAACTATATTTGATCGTTTAAATTTGCCTTTTTAAAGTCTTTTTTAGGCCATTTTAAGTGAAAAATCTCCGACCAGGCCGGGTTATTCAGGCTCTTTTCTAAGGTCTCTAAGGCTTCCTTTAGCTTTAAGAGGGAGGAGAAGTTAATAGTTAAGCGGTTCTTCGCGTCCTCTAAGGTTGGGTCAAGGGTTAAGGTTATGTCTTGAGGCAGATTTAAAGAGCGCTTAAGCTGTTCGCGTTGGCAAAGGAGTTTCGTTAAGTTCGGAAAACGGATGTTCCGTAAAAAGTTCGTGAACCAGGCTTTGGGGTCATCTGGGCCTTGGTATTTTAAAGGTCCTTCGGCGACGAACGCGGACTTTAAGACGTCTATTACGGAATGGCCAGAGATTCTTTGAATATCTTGGAGCCACTCTAACCAAATTTTGTGGTTTTGAGCGGTGGGTCTAGGGATTTCTAGTAAGTCCCAGATTTCTTGAGGCGTAAAACCAAATTTCGCGATTAGGTCGGCCGAGTCAATATCCAGCCTCTCCTCGGCTAAGGCTTGTAAAATCGACTCTGGGAGGAGAGCGGCTTTTAAATACTTTGCGATGATTTCAGCGCGGGCGGGGATACCTAGCCTTTGCGCGAAGACCCGCAAAAATTCTGGGACTTGGTCAAAGGTTTTTTGGTCCGCCATAAAATCTTGGGCGGCCTTTTGGCCCGCCTTAGGTTGGATCTTTATAGGGGAGTTAGGAAAAAGAGCCTCTAGAGATTGAATGGGGTTAGGTTGGGCGACCCAGTCGAGGAATAAACCTGATAAAATCCTAACTTTTTCCGCGGGATTAAACGGGCGGTTAAAGTTATCGTTTAAACCCAATAACCAGGGGTTAATCCCGTCTACGGTGGGACCACGCAAAATTTGGACCGGGATTTTAGGCCATTTTAAAAGACTTAGAGCCGCTAGCCGTAAGCCGCCCGCGACGATGACTTTTTGGCCAGAGGAGTCGACGTAGCCCCACAAAGGGCGAGCGAGACCATAAGCGTCGATAGATTGGGCTAAAGGCTTAGGATCTCGGTTGAAACTAAAGGGAAAGACCTTTTTGACTTCGTCCAAATCCCAGTCCACGGGCGGCGTGAGAAAGTTGGCGAGAAGACTTAAGGCAGACTTTTCTGGCATACGGGTCTTATAGTTTTGAGTCTAGTTCCTAAGCTAAAACCGCGATGGCTTCGATTTCGACTTTGACCCCTTTAGGCAGAGCTTTGACCTCCACCGTGCTTCTCGCGGGGAAAGGCGGGGCGAAGAAGGAGGCGTAAACCTCGTTGACCGCCTGAAATTCCCCTAAATCCGTCAGAAACACCCCCACCCGAACCACGTCTTTTAAGCTGGCTCCAGCGGCTTCTAAGATAGCTTTAACGTTGTTTAAGGATTGGCGGGCTTGGTCGGCGGCTGAGCTAGGAGTCTCGCCAGTTTCGGGATTAACCGGAATCTGACCGGAGACGTAGATGGTGGAGCCAGCCACTATGGCTTGGCTATAGGGTCCGATGGCCCCGGGGGCGTTTTTGGTCTCAATGGGTTTGGGCACTTTAAGTTTTCCGTTTAATTAAAATAGTTGCTCGTTAACTAATAATAGTTGACTAATAGTCACTGACTAATGGTCGTTGACTAATGGTAGCTGTCTAATGGTCGTTTACTAATGGTCGTTGTCAAATATTCGTTGACTAATGGTCACTGTCTAATAGTCGCTGTCTAATAGTAGTGGGCTAATAGTCGTTAAATAATATTTATTAATCAATTGTGTATAGTTAAATTAAATTGATAAAAGCCGCTAACTAAAATTTCTTGACTAATAGTTACTAATTAAAATATTATTACTAATAGTAACTATCTAAAAATAGTTTGCTAAAATAATTAATTAATTATAAATATATAATAGTTGTGAATAAATACTCGTATATAAGCCGTTGTCGCCTAAAAGTCTTAGGCCTAATAAGCTTAAAAAAAGTTTAAACCCGACCAAAACGGCGGTGGCGGCTTTGAAAGTCGGTGACCGCGGCTAAAAAATCCGCTTCCCCAAAGTCTGGCCACAAAGTTTCCGTAAAATAAAGCTCCGCGTAGGCTAAGTGCCACAACAGAAAATTAGAGATTCTCTGATCGCCGCCGGTTCGGATAAGAAGATCCACGTCGGGCAGACCCCCAGTCCAAAGGTGGCTAGTTAAGGTGGCTTCAGTTAGGTTAGCGGGGTCGAGGTCGCCAGCTTTAGCTTTTAGGGCTAGATCCTGAGCCGCGCGAGTTAGTTCGGCTCGGCTGCCGTAGGAAAGAGCCAAAGACAAGGTAAGCTCTTGGTTAGCCGCGGTCAGCTCTTCGGCTTTGGCTAAGGCCAAGCGCGTGGTTTTTGGTAACCGCTCTAGATCTCCCACCCCTTTTAAGCGCACCCCAGAGGCCAAAAGCTCGGCCGTCTCCGAGTCTAAGTAGCGGGTTAATAAGGCGAAGAGGTTGTCGACTTCGTCGATTGAGCGAGCCCAGTTCTCCGTGGAAAAGGCGTAAAGGGTTAAGAACTTGACCCCGAGACGGTGGGCGGCCTTTAAAATCACCCGCACTGGCTCGGCTCCGGCTAGATGGCCTTCCGAGCGGGGCAAACCTCGGCTTTGGGCCCAGCGACCGTTACCGTCCATAATAATGGCCACGTGAGCCGGGGGGAGAGGATTACCGCTCATAAGTCATGGCCGCTTTCCTTTGCGGCCCGGAATAAGGAAGTCTCCATTCGTCATCCATTTAAGGTATTTTTTTCGCCTTTTTTGGCGAAAACTATTAAAGTTGATCTTTAATATGGACCCTTTTTCTCGGGGTTATTAAAAACTCGGTCAAAAATCGTTCGCGTAAAGCGGTAAAAACGGGCGGGGTTGAAGATGGCCGTTAGCTCTTCTGGCGAAACTAAGGCCGTTATCTCAGGGTCGCTTTTTAAAAGCGTTAAAAAGTCTTCTTTTTCCTCGGCGGCTTTTAAGGCCCACTTTTGGACTAAGGCGTAGGCCTTGACCCGACTTAAACCCGCTCGGCACAGAGCCAAGAGAACCTCTTGGGAGTTATAAAGGCCCCCGGTTAGTTGGAGGTTTTTGAACATAGCCTTAGGGTTAACGACTAAGCCCTCGATTAACCCCTTTAAGCGCCAAAGGAGAAAATCAGTATAAATCGTGGCCTCGGGGGCGATGACTCGTTCGACGGAAGAGTGGCTAATGTCTCTTTCGTGCCATAAAACGACGTTGTCTAAGGCGATCTGGCCAAAACCCCGAACTAGACGGGCGAGGCCAGTAATGTTTTCGGCGAGAATGGGGTTTTTCTTATGGGGCATGGCCGAAGAGCCTTTTTGGCCACGGCCAAAGGGCTCTTGGACCTCGGCGACCTCGGTTCTGGCTAAATGGCGGATCTCCACGGCCAGTCTTTCGGCGGCGGTGGCGACCAAACTTAAGGCCTGAAAAAAAGCGGCCAGGGAGTCCCGGTTAATAATTTGGCTAGAGACCGGGGTGGGTTTTAAATTAAGGCGAGCTAAGGCGACTTGCTCTAACTGTGGGGAGATAGACGAGGCGCTATAGTTACCCACGGGCCCCGAGATCTGGCCATATTTTAGGTCGTCTAAGGCTCTTAGGAGCCTATGGAAGTTACGGATAAACTCGGCGTAAAAAGTGGCTAGTTTAAGGCCAAACGTGGTGGGCTCGGCGTGGATTCCGTGGCTGCGACCGATAATAGGGGTATCTTGATGGGCTAAGGCTTGGATTTCTATGGCCAAAAGAAGAGCCATCAGATCGTCTAAGATTATGTGGCCGGCCCGTAAAAGACGTAAATTTAAAGCCGTATCCAAAACGTCGGAGCTCGTTAGCCCATAATGAAAGAAACGAGCCGCGGGACCGACGTTTTCCTCGATGGCGGTTACAAAGGCGATGACGTCGTGGCCAGTCGTCTTCTCGATCTCCGCGATCCGGTCGGGGTCATACTGGGCTTTGGCCATAATTTCTTGGGCCGCGTCTAGGGGGATGAGGCCTAACTCGGCTTGGGCCTCGACCACGGCTAGCTCGACCTCTAACCATGAGTCGTACTGGGCCTTTAAAGTCCAAATAGCGGCCATTTTTGGCCGACTGTAGCGATCTATCACTATAAGGTCCTAAACTTATGATCTAAATAGTCAGTCTAAGTTGGTTAGTTAAAGCTGGTTCGTTGGCTAAAGTCTTGACTAGTCGTTACTAGCTGGCCTTCTATCTTTGGCTGGGCCCTAAGTAGTCAGCTAGCGATTACAATAATTGGTCGCGCCTAAAGACCCTTGACGTAGGGGCCCCCGGGACTTTTTTGGGCCCGGAAAAGCTCGCGAGCGACTATTATAAAGTTGTTGTCGCGCGTAAAGAAGCCCTTTTAGCCAGAACCGAAGATTAGGAGCCCTTGGCTAGGGGGTCTGTGGCTAGGGGCCTATGACTAGGGGTCCGCGATAAGTTAGCGACTAGTAATGGCCCCTCGCTCGGCTGGCGGTTTTTAGAGTCGGGGCCCGCGACTAGCTAGCGACTATTATAATAGTTATTGGGCCCGACTAAGAACGAAAAGACTAAGGGTAGAAGACTAAGGGCCCTACAAGCTAGCTACTATTAGTAATGGCTCGCGACAAGCCGTATTAATTTTTGGGAGCGGCTTAAGACTAACTAGCTCCTATTATAGTAGTTAAGGCCGCCGACTAGCCGGCTTTAAGTCGCGGTTTTATCGCGGTCCTTAAAAGGCCAGCTCGATTTTGGCTAGCGGCGCTTATTATATAAGCTTAATGGGTCTTAATTGGCTCAGCTTAGGAGTTAATTTGGCCTAATAAGCTGGCCTTGTAAGCCGCGGTTATGGTCACGGCGACCATTTGTCCGTAGAGATCCGGCGAGCCTAGAAAATTGACGATTTTATTGGATCCAGTCCGCCCGGACATTTGGCCAGGCTCGCGACCCTTGCCAGTAACTAAAACCTCGACGGTTTGGCCAATTAAAGCTCGGTTAATTTCTAAAGTCACGCCATTTTGTAAGGTTTGGACTAAAGTTAAACGCTTAGCCTTGACCGCCTCTGGAACCTTGTGGGGCAGGTTTAAAGCCCGGGTCTGGGGTCGGTCGCTATACTTAAAAGAAAAGATCGAGTCATAGCGGACCGTGGCTAAGGCCTTTAAAGTTTGGTTTAAGTCGTCGTCGGTCTCCCCTGGGAACCCAACGATGATATCCGTGTTTAAGGCTAAGGCGGGATTAACCTCTTTTAAGCGCTTAACCAGGCCTAAGTATTGGGCCCAGTCGTAATGGCGGCCCATGGCTTGTAAGATCGCGTCCGAGCCTGACTGGAGAGGCAGGTGGAGATTAGGGGCTAAGGTCCTTAAAGTTCCAAAAAGAGCGATCAGATCCGGCGGAAAATCTTTCGGATGGGAGGTGGCGAATCTTAAACGCCACAACTCCGAATAAGAATCTAAGCGTTTTAGAAGAGTCGTAAAGGGAGCTTCCGCGCCTTTTTGGGGCTCGCCGTTGGGGGCGTAGGAGTTCACGTTTTGGCCTAAGAGGGTGATCTCCCGGGCTCCTTGGGCTAAAAGGCCTTCTACCTCGGTGAGGATTTCTTTTAGGGGTCGACTCTTTTCCCGGCCGCGTAAGTAAGGGACCACGCAATAAGCGCAGAAATTGTCGCAACCTTCCATGATGGTCACGAAAGCGCTTAAAACCTGGGTCTTGGGGGTGGGAGCGAGTAAAGGAGCCGGACCATCGCCGGCTAAAACCACGGCGGGGCCAGTTGGGTCTAAGCGCTCCAAAAGTTCTGGAATCTCGGTTAAACGCTTGGGCCCGGCCACTAAGCTCAAAAAAGGCGCTTTGTTTAAAAAATTAAGGCCCTCTTGCTCGGCTAAACAACCCCCGACCCCGATCACCAAATGGGGTTTAGTTTTTTTTAAGGACTTGAACTCGTTAAGGCGGCTAATGACTCTTTGGGCCGCTTTTTCCCGAATTGAGCAGGTGTTGAAAAAAATGAAGTCCGCCTGGTCCGTGGCCTCGGCTTTGAGCCAACCGCGAGCGGCTAAGAGTCCTTCTAGGCGGTCAGAGTCGTAGACGTTCATCTGACAGCCAAAGGTGGTCAGATGGTAGCGACGCATAAAGTTTTGAAACCTAAGTCTGATATATCCATAGAAGCGTAAAATAGACTAAAAAAAGATCTTATAGTCTTGTTTTAGTCAATAGGAACTTAATATTTGGCGTTTTTTTAGGTTAACTTTTTACTATAAATAAAATAACGGATTATGATATTTTATGGATAAGCTAGTCAAAAAAACGTCAAAAATTTATTATTATTTTTAGCTAAAAATATTTTTGTAGCTATTAATTATAATTTGGAATTATAAATCATAATTATAAGTCAATCACGTCAAACAAGTCATTTTGTGAAAAAAACAAGAAATTCCTCGATTAACTATTTTACCAGTCTTAACGTTAGTCTTTGGCGGATCTAGTCGTCGTTTTTTATAATTGTTGGGCTATAGTTAGTTAAAGTTAGTTAAAGGGCGCCGGGCCAGAGGTAATTGAGCCCGCTAAAGGGTCGCGCGTTGGCCTTTTTTTGGGGCTTTTAGTCGCGTTTAGCGGCGATTTTTTTAGCCAGGCGTAAGAAATGCCAAAAGGGAGGCTTAATATTTTGGAGTCGCTAGTCTCTTTCGCCTTTTAGCTAAAACGTTTTACCAAGGGACAAGGCCACGGGTCGCTCCCTGACCTTAATAGTTACCAGCAATCTTAATGCCCTTAAAGACCGTAAGTCAAATTTTTCCTTGGCTAATCTCTCGCATCGCCAAAAAGGCTAACTAGACGTTGACCTTTAGCGAACTTGAGAAAAGGTTAGGACCGAAAAAAAGTAGCCCCTAAAACTCTATTAAGGCGCGGTTTAAAATAAATTAGCCTTTTGATAATTTTTTAAAGCACTTTTTAGTGTTAACTTTTAATTAAATTATATAATCTAAATATATTGTTATAATAAGTTTTTAATATTTTATAAAACTTTTATCAATGGCTATTGTTAACTTAAAACGACAAATTTATAGCTAATTAAACTTAGTTAAAGACAAAATTTAAAGACAAATCCCCCTCAGCCTTAAAGTTTAAGGACCAGTGGTTTTTTTAGAAGAAGGCCCGCGACCTTTTTTTGTCATTTAATCGATTTAGCCATAGAGGATCGTGACTTAATAATCGACTCGACCTTTTAGCTAGAACAGAACTCAAGGACCAAAATTTTTACCTTTTAATGTTAAAACGATCAAAAAGTCATAAATAAATAGTAAAAAATTTAAAATAATATTTTTAATACCAATATAAAAAAAGGCTAAAAACCATAATAAATAGTAAAAAGTTTAAAATAAGATTTTTAATACCAATATAAAAAAGGCTAAAAACCATAAAAAACAATTTTAAACGGTTCTTAGCCTAAAAAATCGTAAAAAAAATAATTTTTTCGGGGGTTAAGGCCCTACGGTCAGGGTCGAAAGCCATTTTTCGATTAAGACGTTTAGATCTTCCGACTCTAAGGTTAGACGGTCAAAAATTTTCGCCCCCGGGACCACGACGGCGTTTTTGAAGGATTTGTTTAAAATTTCTAAAGCCCGCCCATAATTGCTCCCGCTCGTGCCAAAGGGGATGACTTTGTGGCCTTTAAAATCCGCGTCTTTTATAAAAGTGGCCAAAGGAAAAGAAGGCTCGCCAAACCAGACCGGGCCGCCCACGAAGACGACGTCGTAACCGGAAAAATCCGGGGTCTGAGATTTGATGGGCATGACGGTATCATTTTCCCAATAAGGCTTGACCAGGTCGATAATGGCTTTTTCTTCTTTGGGTAGTTCTTCCACGGCCTCGATCTTAAAAAGGTCGCCCTTGACTTGGGCTTGGATTTCCGCGGCGACTTTCCCGGTTTTGCCAGTGGCGGAATAGTAAATTACTAAAGCTCGGCCAAAAGGCCCGGGCTCGGGACTAAGCTTTTCGTCCTTAGCCGCGGGGGGTTGTTGGCTCTGGAATTCTTGACTCTGGGCTAAACCGGAAGCCAGACCGCTGAAGCCCAAAAAAACAATAATAGAAATAAATAGTATAAATCGTTTCATTATCATAGCCTTTAAACCAATATTAGGCGGCGAAAAAGACAAAAACCACATAAGCTCTCCGGCTGTTTTTGGTTAAGCCTAATTGGCCGCTTGGAAAAAGCTTCTCCAATTGGGGCCTGGCCTTATCCCCCCTTTGAAGAAGCGAGCGTTAAAAAAATACTTTCCGTTGGCGCGCTAAAAATTTTACCAAAAAGAGAGAATCGATTCAAGATAACCTTGGCGAACTATTAGAACTATTAACCTTATTTTCAGATAATTAGGTTAAAAACAAAAGAAGTCGTCAAAAACTAGTCGCCGAATTTCTTCATAGAAATCTTCGCCAGGAAACCCCTGCCTTTAGTCAGGGGAGGAATTGCGGTTGTTTGGAGTGAGTCATTATGTTATAATGAGAAATGGTTGAGATTATTACCAACAGAAATTGTGTCTATTAGAGAGTTTACCATATTATTTGGTGTTCTAAGTACCGAAAGAGTATATTGGCTGGACAAGTGGCAGAAAAATTACGGATAATTCTTGAAACTATCGGCTTAGAATATGGTTGGCCAATTATTACCAAGGAAATTCAGCCTGATCACATCCACTTATTTGTTAGTATCCCACCTTCTATTTCCGTTTCGGAGGTTGTTAAAAAATTTAAAGGAATATCAGCTCGTAAATTCCACCTGGGCGATTGGGTTTAACCAAGCCAGTCTCCTGAGGAGTCTATCGCCTGATTTGAAAACCCGGAAACTTCAACGAGGTATACTGGTTTTCAAAAAGATTTTCTAAATTAAGCAGCCTTAGCCAAGGCCATCTCGGACTTGGACTTAACCTTTTTTTGGGTAGCAAAAGTCGTCTCATTTAAACGCGCCAGTCGGCTACTCTACTAACTATTGATAATAGTTTTGAGACTATTAAAAGAGAAATTTTTAGCCTTAAAATACCTAATACAAAAGTAAAAAAGTCTCTTGTTAATTTTTTTGATGCCTTTTATAGAAATAGATATCGCCGAAGAAATAAACACTCGTTGCCTAAATCAGGCCAAAGCCTTGGTCGTCTCGCTCTCAAACCTAGACCCCCGGGGTTTCGAGGCGGCTTTCGGGTCTTTGCTCGCCAACTTTCCCTATCAAATCCACTTACCCTATGTGGCGGACAATTGGACTTTAGAGGAGACGGTCTACGGCCCGCGGCTAGTATTACGCGTCGGCGGACGGCCTTGACGGGCTTCGTCTTCCCTTTTCGTTTTCGCCGGTTACGTTCCAGAGGGCTTGACTAAAGTCGCCACCCTCTGGGTTTACCTGTTCACCGATCACGGCGGGTTTGACCTGGTGGGGTTCTAAAACTCGGAACTGGATTCGAGCTGGTCTTCGCCAACGACGTCAATCCCAAGGCCAAGATCGCCATGACGAGGAACTCGACCCGGCGACCGTAGGCGTCATCAGGGTGCCCTCTATTAATTAACGTTGGACGCCACCACCGTGGATTTACGCGGTTAAAGCGTTTTTCCTCTCGTCAAAGGGCGCCGAGAATAGTGATTGGCGACCATATGGAGTATAATAGCGAAAAGACAAAGTCGACCAGGGCGACCAATAGGCTAGCCGACGCTCGCCCATTAAGAGAGCGACCCACGGCCCAAGTCCTTTATGACCTTTTCCGCCCACGCTAGCGAGATCCACCTATGCGTCAACCACCAGACTTGAGAAGATTGCCCGACGGCGTGGCTGACTTCGCCGTCATCCGCGATCCAGCGTACAATTTCCTTTACGCCGATAAGACTAGGCTCCTTGCCCGGTTGCTGGCCAACCCGTTCAAGCCTTATTTCCTGTCCCGGCCTCGACGCTTCGGGAAATCGCTTCTGGTCAGCACGCTAAAGGCCATCCTCCTGGGCCGCCGGGATCTCTTCGAGGCGCGCCAAGACGAGTCCACTGGACGCTCCATCGAGGGCCTGTGGATAGCCGGCCCGGAGTCGGACTACCATTTTAGGCCCGGACCGGTCATCAGCCTGTCGCTGGCTAGCGTCGCGTCCGGCAGCGTGGAAGAGCTGAAAAGCTCGTTGGGCGCCAATTTGAACTTGGTCGCCTTGGACGAAGATTTGGAACTCAAGGAGACCGGGCCAGCCGACCGGTTCGCTGAGCTCATGCTGAAGCTATCCATAAAGCACGACAACCAGAAGGTGGCCGTGCTCATAGACGAGTACGACGCTCCGATACTGAGTGAGATCACAAAGCCCGAGTTGGCCGCCCAGATCCGCAAAACGCTCGCGACCTTTTACGCTACGCTCAAAACCTCCGAGAACTTAAGAGGTTTTACCTTCATTACCGGAGTCACCAAGTTCGCCCAAGCGTCCCTTTTCTCGAGCCTCAACAATCTGGACGACTTGACCCTCAAGAAGGACTACGCCGCTATCTGCGGTCTGACCGTGGAAAAGGAGTTCGAGGCCTTGTTTGGCGACCGCCTGGGTGCCGCCGTGGAGCGGCTCAAGGCCAAGGGGGTGTTGACCCCGGGTCAAACCGAGGACGATTTGAGGGCCATAATCCTCGACAAATATGACGGCTATTCCTGGGACGGCCAGACCAAAGTCCTCAATCCGTGGTCGATTCTAAAATTTTTCAACGAGCTGATTTTTGAAGACTATTGGGCCACCTCCGGCAGCCCCAGTTTTCTGATTGAGCTGATAAAGAAACATCATGTCTCTTTAGACTGCTTTAAAGCTAACAATAGTTTTAGTTTTAAAGTTAATGCTATTGATATTAATTATTTTAATCCACCAGTTGGTGCTAAAAGATGGGAACCTACCGTTTTAATGTTTCAAACTGGTTATTTAACTATTGATAGTAGTTTTGAGACTGTTAAAGGAGAATCTTTTAGCCTTAAAATACCTAATACAGAAGTAAAAAATTCTCTTATTAATTTTTTGATGCCTTTTATAGAAATAGATATTGCCGAAGAAATAAACACTCGTTGCCTAAATCAGGCCAAAGCCTTGGTCGCCTCACTCTCAAACCTAGATCCCCGGGGTTTCGAGGCGGCTTTCGGGTCCTTGCTCGCCAACTTTCCCTATCAAATCCACTTACCCTATGAGGCCTATTACCATACGGCGCTCGTTTTCGCCTTTATTTTGGCCGATCAGCCCTATTTCGCCGAGACCTCGACCGGCGATGGCCGGACGGACCTCTCCCTAAGAACAGCCGCTGGGAACGTCCATGTCGTCGAGATCAAGTATCAAGAAGAGCCCAAGACCCCAAAAGGGGGAAAAAAAAACACGGCGGATATGATTGATAAAGCTCTAAAGGCCATGGTTGACGAGGCCATGGCCCAGATTGACGACAAAAGGTATGTCTGGCCCCACCAAGGCGGCGGCGATGCCATCTACAAGACCGCCTTGGCCGTCTATGGCCGAACCGGGGTCAAGGTCGAGTTTCGCGAGGCGGACAATTGGACTTTGGAGGAGACGGTTTACGGCCCGCGGGTAGTATTACGCGTCGGCGACCGACGGCCTTGACGGGCTTCGTCTTCCCTTTCGTTTTCGCCGGTTACGTTCCGGAGGGCTTGACTAAAATCGCCGCCCTTAGGTTTACCTTTTCACCGATCGCGGCGGGTTTGACCTGAGATTTAAGGGTGGTTTTTCGTACCCGCCGCTTGCCTGGAAGCGACTACCCGTGCCCTGTGGTTGATCGAAGCGGATAATCGGACGATGGCCACGCTACCCAGAACCGGATTCGAGATTGTCTTCGCCAACTTTTTTGACGCCTTGGTAAAAACCCCCTTTAAATTTTTGAGGGCTTGTTTATACACAATATATAGCGACAGCAAGACCTTTATATTAGCCTTTATAGTAGAGCCACGCGCCTAAAATTTCAAAAC
>JAIROO010000258.1 GCA_031257535.1 Deltaproteobacteria bacterium | reverse complement strand
GATAAATAGGTTATGTTTTTTTTACCTCAATATGGTAAATTGTTGGGTGACCAAATAACGAGAATTCGTCTATGGCTTAAGCATTCAAAATAGGAATTTTTTTTCGCTCGCCAGTATATGATTAGAAGGCGCGCCTTAAATCTAGCAAAAAATCCGATTTTAAGCCATAAACCAAAAAAAGGCCGCGGTCGATTCTAGGGCCCGCCAACGAATAAAAATTAAAGCCGACCTTTTATTTTTTGACTGATCGCCTTGACAGATCCCTTAAGATGATTATATTCAACTTAACCGGTTTGTCCGGGCTTTATTTTTAGGACGCGAATGTGGCTAAAACGTTTTTAAAATGGAAAGATCGTCGGTCGCTTTTGGATAATCTAAAAGCCTCTTCGGAAAGTTTGAGCCAAGCCGGCCGGAAGCTTTTGGCCGCGGGCAACTACGCCGAGGCGGCCGAGTTTTTTCGGAAAGCCAAAGACGAGGCGGGGTTAAAGGACCTATTGACTTTAGCGGTCAATGAGGGCGATTTTTTTCTGTATAGCTTAGTCAATCAGTATTTGAGCCTCAACCCCACGATCTCGGCCTTAACCGCTCTCGCTAAAAACGCCGAAGGCTTAGGTCTTGACGTTTACGCGGCCAAAGCCTTGGCTGGCCTTAAGAAAATCCAACCTTAGGGAAAAGACGAATGGCTAAAAAGATCTCCGCCTAAAATAGACTAAAATTATGGCCTTTACCTTAAACAAAAAATGTCAAAACTACCAGCCGTTGAGACTTATATGTCAAGACCCATAACTCTAAGGTCTATATGTTAAGGTCGAAAGACCGCAAACGTCATGGCCTTAGCCGTAAGAACTTAAGTTAATATTTAACGTTAAAACCTAAAGTCAATATTTTAAGTAAATATAAAATTGTAAAAGTAATGTTAGGACTTTTACTTATAATATAACGTTAAAACATAAGATAAAAAAATAACGTTAAAGTCTAAAGTTTGAATTTACCGTTAAAATATAAAGTTAAAACGAACGTTAAAACCTTAAATTAAAAAATAACGTTAGTAACTAAGATCTAAAGTTAAGACCAAAATCTTAAGATTATAAAATCTTCTGATTAAATACGCTAAGGCGATTTCATGAGCGCGAAGACTGACTACTATACTATATTGGGCGTGGCCAAAGACGCCGCGCCAGAGACCATAAAAAAGGCTTATCGGGCTTTGGCTTTAAAATATCATCCCGACCGGAATCAAGGGGACGCGGAGGCGGAGGAACGCTTTAAGGAGGCCGCCGAGGCTTACGAGGTCTTAAGCGATTCTGAAAAACGAAGCCTTTATGACCAGTTTGGGCACGACGGCCTCAAACGTTCGGGTTTCCAGGGTTTCCAGGGTTTCTCCGACATTTTCTCCAGTTTTGGGGACATTTTCTCGGATTTTTTTGGCTCCCCGCAATCTTCCAGGCGCGGCCCGCGAAAAGGTCGGGATTTGGGGGTGGAGCTGGTCGTGGATTTTGTCGAGTCCTTTACGGGGGTCGAAAAAGAGATCACCATTCCTCGCGAGGAAAACTGCGAGACCTGCTCTGGCTCTGGCTCTCAGTCGGGGCGGCGTCAGGTCTGTCCGCAGTGCGGGGGCCAAGGCCAGGTCTTCCAGAGTAAAGGTTTTTTTAGTTTTGCCGCCACTTGCCCCAATTGTCGCGGAACTGGCGAGTACGCGGCCGACCCTTGCCCGGATTGTCGGGGTTTGGGCCGGGTTAGACGCTCAAAAACCCTATCCGTTAAAATCCCGGCCGGGGTGGACACCGGCTTTCGGTTATTGTTAAGAGGTCAAGGCGAGGCTGGGCAGAAGGGAGGGCAACCCGGGGATCTCTACGTGGAGTTGGTGATCCAGCACCAGTCGACTTTTAGTCGCGAAAAGAATCACCTCATTTTAGAGCACAAGATCGACCTGGTCACCGCCACCTTAGGCGGCGAGGTTGAGGTCCCCACGATCACTGGCGGCCAGCGGACGGTGAAAGTCCCCGAAGGTTGTCAACACGGTAAGCTCGTTCGGTTGTCGGGCGAGGGTTTTAAGGATCCCAACGGTTATCGACCGACCGGCGACTTTATCGTGGCTTTCGCGGTGGTCGTGCCCAAGGATCTGACCGAGCGGCAAAAAGAGCTGTTACTCGAGTTCGCCGCCATTGAGGACGAAAAAAAAGGCCAGACCCCCCTTCGTCGCTGGACCAAAAAAATGGGCAAAAAAATCATAAACGTCTTTAATAACTAGTTTTTTTAGCCTTTTTCCTCCCCTTTATGGCTCTTTAAAAAAAAAGGGCCAAAGGAGCTAGTTACCCCCATGCCTTGGCCCATTCACCGTCCGCGACGTTTACGGGACAATCCCATTTTACGGGATTTGGTCCGCGAGACTAAGCTCAGTCCTTTGGATCTGATTTACCCTCTTTTTGTCGTCTCAGGGCAAAAAAGAAAAACCCCCATTTTGTCTTTGCCTGGTCAGTTTCATCTCTCCCCAGACGAGGCGGCCAACGTGGCTCTAAGTTTCGCCAAAGAGGGCGGCCGGGCGGTTTTGTTGTTTGGCCTGCCTGACTCCAAAGACGAGGTTGGCGGCTCGGGGGCGGATCCAGAAGGCCCCGTGCCCTTAGCCATAAAAGCCATTAAAGCCGCGGCCCCCAATCTCGCGGTTATTACTGACGTGTGTTTGTGCGAGTATACTTCTCATGGTCATTGTGGGATAGTGGAAAACCAAAAAGTTAAAAACGATCCTACTTTACCCCATTTAGCGAAGCAAGCCCTAGCCCACGTTCGCGCGGGGGCGGATATGGTGGCTCCCTCGGACATGATGGACGGCCGGGTTTTAGCCATTCGGCGGACTTTAGACGAGGCGGGGTTTGAGGACCGGCCTATCATGGCCTATAGCGTCAAATACGCCAGCTGTTTTTACGGGCCGTTTCGGGACGCGGCCGACTCAGCCCCTAGCTTTGGCGACCGTCGCGGTTACCAGATGGATCCAGCCAATCGCTTAGAAGCTAGATTAGAAGTGGAACTGGACCTGGCCGAAGGGGCGGATATTGTGATGGTCAAACCCGCCGGGCCCTACCTCGACGTCTTAAGGGAGATCCGGAACTATTGCGACCGCCCTTTAGCCGCTTATCAAGTTAGCGGCGAGATGGCCATGCTCAAAGCCGCGGCCGCGGCTGGGGCTTTGGATTTTAAGGCCGCGGCCTTAGAGTCTCTTATTGGGATCAAAAGGGCGGGGGCCGATCTGATCCTGACTTATCTGGCCCCTGAGGTTCTGCCCTGGCTCTAAGGTTTTTTCGCTTTTAGGGCTTAAAGAAGACGAGGTTTTTTTCAAGTTTTGGCTTTTTCGCGTTTAGCTCGTCGAACTTTGGCGGGAAAATCTTTGTCTTAGAAAACTAGCTAGTCTCTCGTCAAAGATCTCGCTACAGTTTTTTTTTGCCTTGGGGTGGGAGCCCCTCTCTTAGGTCAGGCCAACTTGGCCGGCGGAAAAGGACGATCCAGCCCGCGTCTAGCGATCTTCAACTACCTTCAACTATATTCCATAAAAAATTCAAATATACGAGAAATTTTATATTTTAGGTCTTAAAAGTTTTAGGATGCCTTGGTAAAAACCCCCTTTTATTTTTTAAGGGCTTGTTAATACACAATGTATAGTGGTAGATATACCTTTATATTAGCGTTTATAGTAGAGCAACGCGCCTAAAATTTCAAAAC
>JAIROO010000182.1 GCA_031257535.1 Deltaproteobacteria bacterium | reverse complement strand
TATGCTTTTCTCAGCGACGTCCCCAGATTTAATTTCTTCGTAAACAGGCATATCTGTTACTCCGTGGCAAACGGCCTAAGACCGTTTAAGTATCTCAACAATCTTTTTAGCCAACCGAAAATTAACCCGCGGAAAAATGATGGCTTCGTAAAAACCTTGGCGTTAAAATTTTAAGTCAGTAGCTATACGGTATAAGCGAATCTAAAATTACAGCGACAACTGTATACTATATATTAACAAGGCTTTAAAAATTAATAAGAGGTTTTTACGTTGATATCAAAAATGATTTTAAACCATTAATAATAACCTTAAAATCTATAGTTAACTATAAAAATAAAATATAATATTAAAAAAAATATAGCAACCTCCATTTTGTTTTTAATAGCTCATTTTTAGACAATATTTGATTGTTAGGAATTTTATGATTAGCGCGCGTAATAGCCCTTCGCGCCTAAAATTTCAAATCAAAGGTTTTCGCGACCTTATAAAAAACCTTTAAACCCCAAAAGTTCTTCAAACGCGCTTAAGCGGGCTAACTAGGGTCGCGACTTGGCTCGCTTCCACTCGCGCCCGCTTCTTTGGTGGGGATGGATTGGTTTTCATAAAAAGTAAAAAAGGCCACTGAGCCTTTCAACTGGTCGAGAAAAAATTGACTTTCTTGATTATTAAGTTTAACGGTTAAATTTTGGCCAACTTTAACCAAAGTCGCCTCTCGATAAGCTTTATCCACGTAAAAAAGGCGAACAGTCGCTTCTTGGTCGAGGTTATTAACGTCAACCACCGTTAAAATTAACCGATCGTCAAAAAAGTTTTTGTCTTCAGCGACTCTAGCCGCGAACTTTCGCCCAGGGGCGTTCTTGGCCGGTTTTTTTCCTGGCTCTTTCCCTGGTTCTTTCGCGACCTCGGCTTTAACAAGCTTTCCGCCTTCAAAAAGCGTTTTATACTTTTCGATTTCTTGGCTCTGTAAAGCCAACTGGATCCGTAAAGCCTGGTTTTCGGCTATTTCCCTTTCTAGCCTAGCTTTGGCCGTGGTTCGACCATGGTCGTAACTAAAGTAATAAACCAGAAAACAAAGGGCGAAAAGAGCCAAAAAACGCCAAAATCGATCCCCAAAAGGCGACGGCGCCTTGGGAGGAGCGTTAAGTGGCCCACCTAACGACGCGTTCAAGGCCAAAAAGCCTTTCTAAAGTAATAGGCCGGCCGAGACGCTAGCCAAAAACTCATTTAACGAACTAGAGGGCGACGGTTTTAAGACGCAGTCGTCTACCCCGTTGCCGGGAGTCATTATGACGGAAAATTTATCAATATTAGCCGTACAAACCACAAAATAACAAGGGGTAAACTTGTGGGCGAACTTTAGGGTCTGGCAAAAATCCACCCCGGTCTTCCCGTCCTCTAAGGTGTAGTCGCTGACGACGACGCGGGGTCTTTCCGAGAGGGTTAAAGCCACCGCGTCCTCAAATCTTGAGGCGGTATAGACGATAAAGTTGTGATCTTCGAGATGCTTTTTTAAGAGCTCCCGTTGATAAGCCGAATCGGACAGAACCAAGGTTTTCCGGGGTTGAGCGGTTAAGGGAGTCGCCAAAAGGTAGGGGATAAGTTTTAAGGCGTTGTCTAATCGCGAACGATAGCGATTATAATCTTCGCCGCCAGGCAGACTATCCGCTTCCGAGCCTTTGGATCCCTTGCCCCCGCGAAAACGGCATGGACCTTCTAAAACTCGGTGAATATAATTAACGAGTCCGGTCGCCGAAATATCTGGGGACAAAAACGCGCCAACTCCTTCGTTAAAAGCCAGCATGATCTTGTCTCGATCCGACTGCAGGTAAGAGTCCACGAAAATAAAATCAGTCCGACTATCCCGCTCGGCGAAGTTCTGCATGACTTTAACGCTAGCTTCATCTTCGCTAATATAGTCTATGATCACAAGATTTGGATTGATAGAGGCGATATGGGCCGTCACCTCGTCGACCTTTGAGCTGGATCTGAGCGAGGGACCATTAGTCGCGACAAAACGCTCGCCAACCAAATAACCGGTTAGTTTGGCCCGCAACTCATCATTGTCTATTAACAACAATACGCTGGCTGTCATGTCTTACTCCATGGCCAAATTATCGTATTCTTGGACTTGGTAAAGTCTTTTGAGCTGACGCTCGCAAAAACGATTCACCTCGTCAAGGTTGTGGGTCGAGGCGAACATGACCTTAAGCTTGTCGGCGACGAGGCCTTTTTCAATCTTCTCTAAACTGGGGACCGTATCGATAAGATCGCCTAACATCGCCAAACGCTTAATAATCAAGTAAGCCACTAAAGACGCGTCCTGAAATGAAGGACCGATTTTGAACATGGCCTGGTAGAGCTTGACTCCTTGAGTCACGACCTTAGAAAAGTATAATATCGTGCCTAAGGGCGACAAATGGAACTGATCGTCGTTATCTTCAGCGACGGGCTTTTCCTTGCTCTCAGTTCTTTTATATTTAGCGAGCTCAGACAAAAGATCCAGATCGTGGACCTCGTAACCATGCCCGCCCCGGATGGAGCTTAAACCCTCCTCCATATTTTTAACCGCGTCCAAGAGTAAATCGATTACGTCTTGATTGACTTTTAGCTCTTTTTCCCGGACTTGGTCTAAAACCGTCTCCAATTCGTGCACAAAAGAGCCCACGCTGTTGAAGCCGGTCATAATAAAATTACCCTTAATAGAATGAAAATACCGAAAAATGGTGTTGACTCGACGGATATTATCAGGATCTTTTTCTAGCTGAAATATCTCTTCGCTAACTTCGTTTAAGATGTTCTGAATCTCAACGAAGAACTCTTCGGCCATAGACTCTTCCATCACCCCGTCCGAGGGTCGAGCGCCTGACTGGGAGTCGGTTTTAGCCGATTTGTCTGGTTCGCCGGACTCGGTCGTGGCGGCCGGAGAGACCAAATCGTCCCCATCGTCTGGGCCAGAGACCGAGGAGCGATCCATAAAAGCGTTGTCGCTCATGTCAATCGAGCGCCCGCTAGACATGGCGATGAGATCAAAGGGGTCTAAGACCATGCCTAATTGGCTCCCGCCTAATATGGTCGTCCCCGCCACCCCGCGCACGGAAAAAATCTCGGGCAAAGGAATAAGCACTAGTTTTTGCGGCCGAATAAACTCCGAAACTTTTAAGGCCAAACGCCCATTTTTAGCGTCTATTATAATGACCGGCATGTAGCCTTTTTCGGCGAACTCGTCTTGCGATAAAGGCCAGCCCGTCAAAAGGCCGCGTAAATCATGGAGAGGCACGATGGCTCCGAGATATATGATGCTCTCGGTCCGCTCCATGGTGGTGTTAATTTCTTTAATGTCAAAGGATTGGGTCGCCACCACGTTGCCGATGGGGACGGCGTAATAAGTTTCCCCGCACCTAATAATTAAAGCGTCAGTGATATTAACCGCGGATAATTGGGGAATTTTATAGGTAAAAGTCGTGCCTTGGCCTAAAGCCGTCTCAATTAGAATCTCGCCGCCTAAATTTTCCACAGTGCTTTTAACCACGTCCATGCCCACGCCCCGACCAGAGATCTCGGTGGCTTCGGTGGCCGTGGAAAAACCGGGCAGCATAATCAGGTTCCAGCACTCGGCGTTAGAAATAGCCGCGGCCGCCGCGTGGGGCAAAAAACCTTTTTCCACGGCCACCTGCCGGATCCGGGCGCCATTGAGGCCGTGTCCGTCGTCGCTGACCGAGACGTAGGTAAAACCCTCTTTTTTGTAAGCCGTTAAGGTGAGCTGTCCAGTAGGCGGTTTCCCAGCGTGCTTCCTTTCCAGCGGATCCTCCAAACCGTGGTCAACCGCGTTTCTGATCTGATGAGCCAGAGGCTCGTAAAGGCGTTCGGCTACGGTTTTGTCGACTAAGGTGTCCTCGCCGACGATCTCGAAATTAACTTGCCGCCCTCTTTTTTTGGCCAAATCCCTAACCAACCGCCGAAATCGTAGAAAAGTGTCCTTTATAGGCACCATTCTAATATCCATTACTAGATGATGTAGATCCGAAGAGATGCGATTGGTAGTCAAAGCTACGTTTTTGATCATCTCCATGGAGTTTTTATCTATATTAACGGAGGCGGTGGACAAATGGCGCTGCAGAATGGAGATGTTAGACGCGGAGATAATGATTTCTCCAGTTAAGCCTAAAAGACGGTCAAGGTGGGAAATCTTGACCGCCATGCGATCCAGTTCTGGGGACGCGGGGGCGGTAGCGGGGGCGGCGTTTCCAACTCCTGGAGCGACAGCGGGACTACTCTCCTGGGCGTTACCATTCATGATTGAAAACCCTCGCTAAAACTATGTTGACCATCTCCGCGGTTGGGGGTTTGATGAGATAATCGTCAGCTCCCAGTCGAAGGGCTCGAAAAATATATTTATAGTCCGCGTGCGTCGACAAAATTACAACTGGAATGGACCGGAGCTTAGGATTGTTTTTCACCATCTCAGTGAGCTCGAAACCATCCATTTCCGCCATAACTAAATCAGTAATAACCAGGTCAAAGGTTTTGGGGCCATTAAGATTCTCCAAAGCCTCCACCCCATTAGCGGCCTCGGTGACCACAAGACCCATGGTGGCGAAAAGTTCTTTGATGGTCTTCCGCACGGCCTGGTAATCGTCAACTACCAAGACGGATTTACCTTGCCATAAATTTCCATCTGCCCGAGACATCCATTAACTCCAGCCAAAGGATACGGCTTTCGATTTCCGCGCCAGAAACCTCTAAACTTATGACGAGTATATCATTAAAATAGTCCCGATTCAAACTGTCTTAAAGCCGGCGAAATCTGGCTCTTGGACCTTCTATCCATTGGAATTATCTTACATTCTGGTCACGTTTTCGTGGCTTTACCGGCCAAGCCACGTCGAAAAAGCTCATAAGTCGATAAAAACAAAATAAATCAATTTTTTGGCTAAAATAGAAAAAAAAAATTATGATATCGAAGATATAAGCGATTTAATAATGATAAATTACATTATAGTACCAAATCAAAAAGACATAATCATTTGACGAAGTGGCGCGACAACTTCATTTTTTTTTAAATTTTTTCCGCGTCCCACTAATATATGATGACCTAGTAAAAAACCTCGCTTTGAAATGTTAGGCGCGTGGAACTACTATAAACGCTTACCTAAAGTTTTAGAAACACTGTGTATTAAGTATAAATAAGCGAATAAATATAATATATGTCTATTAAGAGCACTTCATATATGAGATAGAGTAGTAAAAATACTTGTTTTTAATTTTTAAGCTGGTAGATCTACTATAAAAACTAATCTAAAAATATTTAACAACCACTATATTTTGTATATAAACAAGCCATTAAAAAATAAAAAATGGTTTTATGAGCACCCCATTAACGCGTCCTTAAAAACTTAATAAATTTTTGGTGGAGATATCTTTTTAACTAAGGTCGTTAAAAACCTTTAAGGTTTGAAATTGTCAAAGCGGGCCGCGATAAACACGGATAAAAAATTATTGGCCATCACTTATTGAACACAAATGAGCCATCAAAATTTAAAGGAGGGTATATACGAGGGGGACTTTTTTAGACAAAAATCGAAAAACCAAAAAACATCTCATGCTGGGTGACCTCCTTTGCCTCTACGTATGAAACATTTTTCGGTATTTTTATCGCTAAGTACCTGTTTTTAATGTGTCTTAAATCTTTAAAAATTGATTTTTAATGACAAATAATTACCTATTATTATTAATAATAAACTCTATCATTTTTATGCATATGTTTTTATGTATAAAAAATAAGTTATTGTTTAATAATAAATAAATGAATATCGTTGAGAAGATAAATTTTATGTAAATAAAAAAAACGAAATATTTTATTAAGTTTTGGAAAAAGGTGGTAAACAAAAAAATCATCATGCCAAACTTTAAAATTAGAAGATAACTCACTTAATGTTATGTATAACTTATTTTTTGTTATCTTCAAAAAATGTTTTTCAAGATGCCATATATTACGTAAAGTAGAGTAAATTAAACAAGGTATATGGTAACGATGAGATTCATTTATAAATATCAACATGCCACCATGATTTAATCGATCATAAGCATGTTTTATAAAACTATAGGGATCTGAAAAATGATGTAATACTGACACGCCATAGATTAAATCGTAGGTTTCGTCTCCAGGAATTACCTCGTCATCGACAGAAAATACCTCAAAACCCTTTTCGAGAAGTTTATTAACTTTATCTTCCCTGACTTCAGTTCCGTTTATACACGCGTTAGGAAAAAGATTATGTATTTTTTCTAACATAAGGCCTTCATTAAAGCCAATTTCTAATATATTATTTGGCTTTATATCATTAGATATTAAAATAGAACTTAAAAGGTTATATTCAACCTCTGAAGCAATATTAGGAATGTCTAATTTTGTAATAGGTTTGAATTTAGCATAACCTTCAGCTTGTAATTTAGCATTTAATTGCTTTTTATCCATAATAAATCCTTTCTTTTAATCAATAAACTTAATGATATAGAAATTATGAAACATAACTCAGTCTATATAACCAAGAATTATTATTTTTAAATTAAGTTCCGCAGGAGATAACGATTAAACTTTTGTTATAAATATTATATAATTAATATCTATAACAATATAATATAATATTTAAATACAATATTATTGTATCATAAACTGATAATTTAGAGATAGTTTGAGTTAACGTGCGAAACAGGCGTTAAAGTAAGTGCGATTAAAGTAAGAGAGTTTGATAATGGAGGGTAAAGAGAAAGGAAGAAATGCTTATTTAAAAAGAATTTTTTAATTAAGC
>JAIROO010000181.1 GCA_031257535.1 Deltaproteobacteria bacterium | reverse complement strand
TTGACTTATATAGTCGAGTTATTTGCCTATAATTTCCAGGCCAGAGTTTTTACGAAGCCATCAATACATCAATCATGACTCCAATTGACTAATTTGTCTCTCTTTACTCAAGTATCATTATTTTTTTAATCTTGGTCCACGCCCTTGTGAGGGCTTAAAATCCAAAATTAGAATCGCTTTTTAATTTATGAAGCGCCCCTAATTTTGGCTGGCCTCGTCAAAACCCTTATGGGTTTAGCGATTTTATGCCCGTGACTCGACTAAATTAGCGAATCTAAAAAGGCGAGAGGGCTATATGTCGTTTTTTAACCAGCCCTCAAAAAAGGCGGTTTTAACGAGGGGCGCGTTTTAAGGGATTTTGAGGAAATTTTAGCCGTATAAACCTTATTAAAGGATCCTTAGCCAGGCCTTTCTTAAGCCAAAAGGCCAAACTCCGACGCCCCCCGAAACCCTTCTCGCTCGACAATTTACGTCTAAAGTTTTCTGGCCAAAACGCTGCCAAACTGTCTAGCCCAAACGCGTCCCTTTAGTAAAAAAAGGTTTAGCCCGAAAGGGCCTTTAGTCTTAGCGGCCCCAAGCCGTTTTTCGCGTTTTCGCCCATAGTTGTTATTTTTTTTTAGATATTGTAGACTTTTTGGGTCTATTTTATTAAACGAGTCCCGGGGCCCCGAATTAACTCGCCCCCCTTTTTCAAAAAATCAAAAAAAATTTCCCCAGGGCCATTAAATTTCAACTTTGGCTTATATTTAAAGATAATTAAAGTTAAAAATGCGTCCTAGCCCCTGTTTTACCCGCGCGGCCATTATTGGTTGGGCCCGCGATTTGGGTTCGGAGCGCCTGTCCTCGACCGCCTTGGAAGAGGCCTTAGCTCCCTTAATTCGCCGCTTAAATCTGCCCCGAGGGATCCTCGCTCAAATGACCGGCATTAACTACCGGCACCTTTACCCGGTCGACTGGCCCACGCACTTGGGGGGTCTGGCCGCGGCTAAGCGCTTATTAACGGCTTTTCCAGATTTAACCGACCGCTTAGAGCTCCACTTTTCCACTTCCGTGGGCCGCGACTTTTTAGAGCCCTCGGTCGCCTCCACCGTGGCCGCGGCTTTAGGTTTAGGCCCAAAAGTTAAAAATCTCGACCTCGGCAGCGCTTGCTTAGGCTTTGTGGACGGCTTAGACCTGGCCGCGCGCCTGATTGAGAGCCAAAGCCTTGATTACGCCCTGGTGACGGCCGGCGAAAACAGTCGTCCTCTTTTAGAAAACACCTTAAGCCGTTTACTCGACCCTCAAACGACCGTCCAAGACTTTTTCCGCCACTTCGCCTCTTTAACTTTGGGCTCGGGCGGGGCGGCCATGCTCGTGGGTCCTAGCCAAAGTCATCCGACCGCCCCCAAGATATTGGGGGCGGTCAGTTTAGCCGACACTACCGCTAATGACCTTTGCCAAGGCGACTTTTACGGCATGACCACGGACGCGGGCCAGCTTTTAACCTCTGGGGTCGCCTTAGCCGCGGCCACCTTTAAAGAAGGCCAAGAAGCTTACGGCTGGACTCCAGAAGGATTTGACGCGATTATCTGCCATCAAGTCAGCCGGGCCAACACCGACAAACTAGCCGAGGCTTTAGAGCTGCCGCCCGGCCGGATCTTTAAAACTTACCCTGATTACGGCAACATGGGTCCAGTGGCCGCGCCTTTTAGTTTCGATCTGGCTTGGGAAAAAGGGATCCTAAAGTCTGGCCAGAAAACCATTTTAATGGGCATTGGCTCTGGTCTGGCCTGCTCCATGCTGGAGCTGGCCATCCCTTAGGGCGAGGCTGGCGGCTTAACGCTTAGGCCTATAAAAGCTCTAACGTCAACCAATCTAGATCCATTAATCTGATAACTTATATCTAAAGACATACACTATACTGTCTTATTTCTATTTTATAGGCCCAAAAATACTTATGGCGTCCCCAAAACCTACCGTCCACCCTAAACCTTATAAGTTTTTACCCTGTCTCGCTTTAGCCGTTAGCGGGGGTCTGGCCCAAGCTTTAACTCTCCCCAAAGCCGGCTTATGGCCGTTAGCGTTTATCTGCCTAGTCCCTTTGTATCTCGCTATCGCCAATCAAACCTCTAAAAAAGCTTTTTTTTACGGCTGGATCTATGGCCTGGCTTTGGGTCTGTTTAGCTTCAGTTGGCTAGCCGAGGTCATGGGCGGTTACGGGGGTTTAGGGACGGGGGGGGGCGTGGTTTTAGTTCTTTTGGCCGCCTATTTAGCCCTATATCAAGGTCTTTGGGCTTACTTAATGGGGCCTTGGCTTTTAAATACCGCGAACCCTTACCTCGTTCCTATTTTAGGCGGGGCTTTGTGGACTGGCCTTGACTGGCTCAAAAACTTCGTGTTTACCGGCTTTAACTGGACGCCCTTAGCCGTGGGTCTGGCCGCCGAGCCAGAGATGATGGGGGCGGCTGACCTATTGGGTCTATATGGCCTCGCTTTACCGGTCGCGGCCATCAGCGGCTGGCTCTTTTTTATGGTCAAAAATCGAGTTAAGGCCAGGCCTCTTTTGGGTTTTATCCTCGGGACCTTAGTTTATTTTTGTGGTTATGGCTCTTTAACTTATAAAACCTGGGAAAAAGAAGTCGCTAGCGGCTATGGCCTAAAAATCGCCGTACTCCAAGCCTCAGTTGAGCAGTCCATGAAGTGGAACGTTAATTACCGCGACCTCATCTTGGACCGCTATAGCCTTTTAGTCGCCAAAGCCGAACTCGAAAAACCCTGGCTAATCGTCTGGTCGGAGACGGCCGCCCCCTTTTCTTATGGGCATGACCCCATTGAGACGGCTTGGCTCGATAATCTTTTAGCCAATTCGACCGCCCACTCTTTAGTCGGAGTCACCCGGCTGGAGCCCAAAGACGGAGTCTATCGTCTGTATAACCGGGCTTGGTTAATGGGTCCAAATGGGCCTGGCCCCTATTACGACAAACGCCATTTAGTCCCTTTTGGCGAATACGTGCCTTTAGCCAAGGAGCTGCCATTTCTGCGCTGGGCCTTTTTCCAAGGAGTTTTAGGGGCGGCCGGCCGATTTAGCCCCGGGGAGAAAGGAGCGCCCCTTGATCACGGCGGCTTCCGCTTAGGTCTCATGATCTGCTTTGAGTCCACTTTTCCGTATTTAGCCAGAGACCGGGTTTTAGAAGGAGCCAATCTTTTGGTCGTCACCACCAACGACGCCTGGTTTGGGACTAGTTGGGCCCCAGAGCAACACCTGAACCAAGCGGCCTGGCGAGCCGTGGAAAACCGTCGACCCTTAGTCAGAGCGGCCAATAACGGGATCTCGGCCAACGTCTCGCCCTCGGGTCGAATTTTGGCCCGCTCGGCCCAAAACGAGATTAACGCCTACATATACGCGGTCCCAATCCTCCGGCGAGAAGTTTTTAAACTAACCATTTACGCCCGCTTTGGTCACTATTTACCGCCAATACTAGCGATATTAACAATTATTTACCTTTTATATCGTTTTTCAAAAACCATAAAATTCAAAAATATAAAGTCTAAAATTGATAGCTCGCTTAAAAACACTAACCTATACCCATATAACAATTGAATAATAAGTTATTAGCAAATGTTATATACCAAAGAGTTAAAAAGCCTAAATGCCAAGCGGTCAAAAGGCTTTAAGAACTAGCTATCAAAAGGTTAATAGCCAAAAAGATATTATAATTTAAATTTTTAATAATTTTGTTTATCAACAAAAATGATTATTAACTAGTATTTTTTTATTTTATTCTTAACTAAACGATTTTTAGGCTAAATTTAAGAATTAAAATTAATATTATTATATTAAATATCTCCTTATTTTGAAGTTATATTGAACTTTGAAAAATCTCTATAAACAAACTTTCACCTCTTTTTACCAAAAAAACCTAAATAAGGGAGCGCAAAAAAAAGGGCTTAAAAAAATCATAAAGAGAAAAGCAAACGAAAATTTAGCGGTTTTTAAGGCCATTTGAAGCCCCCCCTAAGGCCAAATTTGAGCCGCCAAATTAATAACTTTTTGCCGCTTTGGCCAAACCTTTATTGGAACTAAAAGGCCATTAGTGGATCTCGAGATTATAAACGCTTAGCCAGAAGCCTTAAGGAAAAACGGCCCAGACGCCTTGACAGGGAGTCTTAATTATTCTATTTTTAGCCATGATCGGCCGATCGCCTCGTCGAAGGCTATTTTCTCGCCTAAGCCCTTGACCTAGCTGAATAGGGAGAAAGTTTTTTTTTTTAAAAGTCCAATTGAATTAAATAATTGTTTTATTTACAATAGACTCTATCCTTTTTTACCGTCCATATCCTGGTCCACGTCTTTTGGCCAGGCGACCTCCTCGGACGTTTTTTTAGGCTATTTAATCGGCCACGCGCTTATATTATAGGGTTTTCCCCTCATAACCCTAGTCAATTCGCCGCATTTTTGGCCGTTTTCAAATAAAAGCCATCGCTAAGCGAAATCGTTTTTTTTGTTTTTGTAACTTGAAGGAGAAACTCGAATGAAAGTTAAGTTCGCCTTATTAGCTCTTCTAGTCATCGTCCTGGGCGCCCCTGGGCCGGCTAACGCCCAGATGAAAGAAGACTCGTTTCATTTAAGCCTTTTGGGCGGCTTAATACTACCTAATAACCAGAGCCGCTTAGACAACGGTCCGGTGGGCTTGGTAGGTTTAGGCTACAACTTTACTCGCAACTGGGGCCTAGAAATAATGGGCACTTTCGGCCCCAACGTTGACAACGATGGACGGGCACACCTTTACGGAACCCGCCGGTGGCGGGGCGACGAGGGCGACGCGGACGTTTCCATGGGTCGGATTAGCGCCGTTTACCACTTTGACACGGATTCCAATTTCGTGCCGTACGCTTCCTTGGGCGTGGGCGGACAGTGGGTTAAAAGGCAAGCTTACGCCGACTACAATTCCGCGGCCGCGGCCGCGGCCGTTGGTTTTAAGTACTTCTTTAACGAGACCGTGGCTTTAAGGGTCGAGGCTAGCGACACCTATGGCTTCAAAAAACGCCACTTCGACACCGTGCCCAATGAAAGTGGTCGTTTAAACGCCCCGGTCATCGCCGCTGGTTTAACCTTCCAGTTTGGCGGGGCCCCGGCTTGCGTCGACCCGGACAACGACGGGGTTTGCGACCCCTACGACAAATGCCCAGGCACCCCGGCTGGTTACAAAGTTGACGCTAATGGGTGCCCCATTACGGTCACCATTAACCTCCTCATTAATTTTGATTTCGACAAAGCCGTCGTTAAGCCCGAATACTACTCGGAAGTGCAAAAAGTGGCTGACTTCTTAAATAGCCACCCCCTCTCCACCACGGTGGTGGAAGGCCACACCGACAGTCGCGGGTCAGACGTCTATAACGAAAGACTCTCTCAGCGCCGGGCCGACGCGGTTCGCAAGGCCTTGTTGGATCGCTTCAACATTGATCCCGGGCGCATTCAAGCCATTGGCTATGGCGAGTCTCGGCCCATCGCCGACAACGCCACCGCCGATGGTCGAGCCGAAAACCGGCGGGTCGTGGGCGTGATCTCCGGTCAAGACATCGACAAGTAAACTCGCGTTTTTT
>JAIROO010000179.1 GCA_031257535.1 Deltaproteobacteria bacterium | reverse complement strand
CGACGACGTTATGGGCGTAGACTCGGAATACGACGGCTCCATTGGAACTTCGATCTTAAAGGTTTTTGACTGGACCGTGGCCACGGTGGGCTTAAACGAAAGATCGGCCCAACATTTGGGACTGTCTTACGACAAGGTCTATCTTTTAGCCCCTGACCACGCCGTTTACTATCCTGGCGCCACTTATATGTGGTTAAAAGTTCTTTTTGAGACCGAAAAAGGCCGAATCTTAGGGGCCCAAATCGTCGGGCCAGCCGGGGTCGATAAACGGATTGACGTTTTAGCCGTGGCCATCCGAGCCGGTCTAACGGCCAGAGATCTGGGGGCCTTGGATCTGGCCTACGCCCCACCTTACGGCTCGGCCAAAGAGCCGGTGAACGTCGTGGGTCTCATGATTGACAATTTGCTAAAGGGCCTAGTTAAGCAGTTTCACTTTAACCAAGTCGAGGATCTACCCAAAACCGGGGCGGCCACGCTTTTAGACGTCCGTGACCCAGACGAGTTCGAAAAAGGCCATATCCCAGGGTTTACCTCTGTTCCGTTAAAAACCTTAAGAAGCCAAATTTCGGCCTTAGACCCCGCTAAACCGGTTTACGTTAATTGCGAGGGGGGGTTACGGAGCTATATCGCGGCCCGGATTTTAAGCCAAAACGGCTTTTCGGCCTCTTACTTAAGCGGCGGCTACCGTCTTTACGCGCGACTCCAAAACGATCTGAGCGCGACTAAGGCTCTCTAACGCCACCTATTTAAAATGTTCGCTTAAAAGGCGACTTAAAGGCCTCAAAAAAGCCCCGCGTAAGGGCGAGACCGCCCGCCCTTTTTTAGCCGCGAAACTGTGGGCTTAGTTCGGAGGACCTTAACCGCCTCAGTGGTTTTTTCGACGATGATTTTAACTTCCGAAGCCGAGTTAAGCCTGGACAAGGAAAACCTTAAAGAGGATTGGGCGATTTCTGGGGCGTAACCCATGGCCGATAAAACG
Organism: Deltaproteobacteria bacterium; assembly: GCA_031257535.1. Classification (GTDB taxonomy): domain Bacteria; phylum Desulfobacterota; class Desulfarculia; order Adiutricales; family Adiutricaceae; genus JAIROO01. The sequence continues at coordinate 2,253 of JAIROO010000179.1, read as the reverse complement.
TGGGAGGCCTCTCGAGAGGCGGCCGAGCAAGCCGACCCCGAACTCGCGCACACCCCCATCTCGTTTAACAAATTTATCAAATAAACGCTCGACGTAAAATCGCTAAAAACAAACGAGGCTAACCCGGGGAGACGCTTTAGGGGATCCCCGGTTAAACTCGCCCCCTTAATTTCTAAAATTCCGGCGATCAGTTGGTCCCGTAAAGCCCTTAACTCCCCCATCTGGCCAAAACTCTCCGTGGCCTCCTTTAGCGCCGTGGCCAGACCCACGACCCCGGGGATATTTTCCGTGCCCGAACGCGCGCCTTTTTCCTGACCCCCGCCGGCTATCAAAGGCTCCGGCCGGTGGGGGACTTTGGCGAACAAAACCCCCACGCCTTTGGGCCCGTGAAACTTGTGCCCAGAGATAGACAAAAAATCCACGTCTAAATCCCGAACGTTAATCGGTAAATACCCAGCGGCCTGAACCGCGTCCGTATGAAATAGGACCTTTTTGGCTTTAGCGACCTTAACCAAAGCCTTGATGTCTTGAATAGTTCCTACGACGTTATTGGCGAGGGCGATGGAGACTAAGACGGTTTTATCGGTTAGGGCGGCGGCTAATTGGTCAGGGTCAATTAACCCTCGCTTATCCGGTTTCAGCCTTTTGACCGTAAAACCGAAATTTTCGAGTTTTTCTAAAGGTTTAAGGACCGCGTTGTGCTCAATGGCCGTGACGATTATTTCGGCTTTTTGGCCCCAATACCGCTCGGCGACGCTAAAAAGAGCCCAGTTGTCGCTCTCCGTCCCCCCAGAGCAAAAAAAGATCTCGGAAGATAAGGCCCCTAAGCATTTGGCTACTTGCTTTCGACTATCCTCCAAGGCTTTATGGGCGGTCAATCCATAACTATATATGGCCGAGGGATTGCCAAACTCCGCCTGAAAATAAGGGGTCATGGCCGCTAAAGCCGCGTTCGAGAGCGGAGTCGTGGCCGAGTTGTCCACGTAAATAGGCCTTTTAGAAACTAAAGTCATTTTTTAAGTCGAATAAATGGTTAAAAAGGAAATTTCCGATGGATCAAATAGGCGCATGGGAAACCCGTTCCACAAGCCCAAACCCGGGGCGACGAAGAGCTTTAAGTCGGCCACGTTATAGCAACCAACCACAAAACCGTCGTTGACCCTCGCGACTAGGGTTTTTAAGATCGGCAGCATGCCGCCGTGGGTGTGGCCAGAAAGTTGTAAAATAACCCTTGGGTCTTTCGCGTTTAACCGGGCTCTGACTGGCCGGTGCTCCATTAAAATAACCGGAGCGTTCGGGGCTCCGTCTAAGGCTTTGGCTAGATCCGGGCCGGGCAAGTTAAAGCGCGGCTCTAAGGCCGTCAGATCCGTGACTCCGGCCAAAACCAAGGGCGAGCCTTTTGGAAAAATAACCACGTGACTGTTGGAGAGCGTTTTAAGGCCCAGTTTCTCAAAAACCGGCAGCCACTCTAAAAGGCCCGAATAGTACTCGTGATTGCCGTCAATGGCGTAAACCCCGTAAGGGGCTTTGAGGTTGGCTAAGGGGGCCACGTCGTCGGCCCTTTGACTAACCGAGCCATCGACCAGGTCGCCGGGCAAAAGGATCAGATCCGGCTTTTCGGCCATGGTTCGCTTAACCACCTCCTCCACCCAGGGCCGATCGAAAAACCGACTAATATGGGCGTCGGCCAAAATGGCCAGGGTCAACCCGTTTAAGGCTTGGGGCCAGGAGCTTAAGGCGATCTCGGTTTTGACCACTTTCGGGACCCGCCCGGCTTGGTAGAGAGCCTGGGCCGAGAGCAAACTCGCCAAAATTAAAAGGCCGACCGAGCCATAAGGGGCGAAAATGACGCTTTTCGCGGCCAGAAAAAAACGCCCCCAAGTCCCGGGCCCCAAACTAAAGAGAAAACACAGCCCAAACGCCAAAAGCCTTATCAAGGCCAAGATAAAAAGGAGAACCACCAACCCTTGGCCAAAGGAAGTGACGTATAAGAGCCATTTGGGGGCTTCGATCCCGCCCACGCCGCCAAAAAAATACCGCAAAATGGCCACGCGCGAGGCCAAAGCGTAGACCGTCAAAGCCAAGGCCAACCGGGTGGGCCAAGTCAAGGGCAAGAAAAAGACATACCCAAAAATGACGCCTAAGGCTAAAATAAGCCCAAAAGCCACAAACATTTCTCGTATCCGTTCACGCACGATGGTTGATTCTTGCCAGCGTCTTTTCATTTTGGGGCCCTTGCGCCTGACAGAAGCC
>JAIROO010000163.1 GCA_031257535.1 Deltaproteobacteria bacterium | reverse complement strand
AAAAAACCGTGTTATCCCTTTTAGGCCAACTCCCGTGCTGGACTTGGCTGCTTAACCTTGTCCAATTGCACAGGTGGAAAATTTTCAACCTTTTTGTGGCCATCCCAAAGGCCAGGTTCAAGTTTTTTTAGCGCTTTTATATTACAAGCAATATCTGAGCCAAATGCCTGGTAGATAAAAATACTGTAATTTCGGGATGTTAATTTTTTGACCAAGGTATTTTAAGACGTTTGTCGCTATTTTTCCACGAAAAAACCACGCAAGCGCTGCTTTTCTGAAACTAAACTTAAAGTGATATTTTCTCGCCTTTTAGATTGATATTTTATGTGTCAGTTATATTTATTTATCAACTTTACATTTTTTTATTTGTTAGTTTTCTTAATTTGCATGAAATAAATATTGCTATATTTTATTATGATTAATTAATTTTTTTGCATTAACTATATTTTTAATTTATTTTTATAACTACATTCGATACAGTAGAGATATAGCTGGGAAACCACTCTCTCTAAACCACGCTGGCGGTCTTCCCACTTCCACTAGCTCTCCGATGGCCAAGTTTTATTTCAGGTTTTCTCATTTTTGTCAAATTGCTGGGCCAACCCTAAAGAGCATCTAGGATATCCTAAAGGAACCCCATCGAAAAGACTCCGGGAGCCCTTAAACGTCTTACCCTTATGAAGGACCATCATGAACAGTCCTTCATTCACAAAGATGGACATTTCACCGCTCCAGTCATCACTTTGAGGCCGAACAGGCAAAAAAAAACCCCGCTTCTGTCGTCAGAAACGGGGCAATCTTAGATGTTAAGAGCTAAGTTAGATTAAGCTACCAACCCTTCAGAGCGAGTTAGAAAGCAAACTGAACAGCGTTTAACCAAGCGTAAGTGTCTTTAGCGTCTCTATATCTATACGCTGCGGTACCATTGCCATTTCGCCAGGCATCGCCGTTAAACAAGTAACCAAACTGAGATTCGTAAGTTACGCCTTTAATGATCTGAACCCGGATACCAACGTCAACCTCAACGCCAAGATCCTTTTTCTGGCCAAGATATTGTTCCTCAACTAGTTCGAAGTAGCCAATGCCCCAGTTAAATCGAACAGTATCGGTAAAATTATGGTTACCCAAAAGACCAATGCCCCAGTGGTTCGCGCTATTAGCCATACCAAGCCGGCCTCTATGGTTATTGGTGCCGTATCTTGAGTGTGAGTACTGATGATTAGGATTGGTGTCAGTTAATCGGCTAACTCTGCTACTTAAACTATTTTCATAGTAAGCGACTAAAAATGGAGAAAAATCGCCCATGCCAACCAGGTCATGGGTTTTTCTTCTATTATTCCGATTATAAGTATTCTCCTCATAAGAGGAACCATCGGCGTACCAACCCATTAAATTGACATCGCCAGCGCCATATTTGTAGGTAGCCTGGACATATAATCCGAAGCCTTCTTTTTCGTCTTTACGGGTTGGGTTTGCGGCAGAGGCCGGGTCTCTGTCTTTATGCTCTCCCCAACCAATTTTGCCTTCAAAACGAATAGTGAAATCACCCCAGCTCTGATAAATAGCAGGATTAATAAAAAAAGCGTAATCTTTTACAGTTTCATAATTGGCCGGACTATTTGTTGTATTTCTCATATTACGAGCATATTCAAGATTCAAAGACGCTCCGCCGCCTTCCCACTTAAAAACCGGCTCAACGCCAAAACGATCGTAATCTACGTCTTTATCTATTCTATACCCTGTATCAATATCGTCTGTACTGTGTTTAGCGTAATAAACGTTTATACCAAATCCATTATCCCAATTGTATGTATAAACAATACCGTCGGCTACATTTTTAAAGTCAAATGGGTTGGCGTAGATATAAGTTGTGCCATAAGTATAACCAAGAGTTTTTAAACCATTCATGCTGGTAGGGAATTGCTCTTCTAAACGACCAATGGAGAGTTTTCCCCAATCCTGAGTGATGGTGGCGTAAATCGCCCGAGTATAAACTACATACGCGTTCGAAGATCCCTGCGTGGCATTGTTGGCAGGATTTGCGGTTTGAGCGCCCCAACGATGCGTGTTAGGAGCCCGCAAAGTCCAATGAACAAGAATGTCGTCAGAGGGTTTAAAATCAACGTTAACGTTCAAACGATTATCGAAAAAAGAGTCAGATTGAACGTAATCACCATCAGCGGCTCGGTTATAGTTCACTAAGTTATGGTGCAGAACTCTGAACCAGCCGCTAACATCAACCTTGGAAGCCGCCTGCGCTGGGACAATATAAGCCAGCGTCAGCGCCGCGCCTAAAGCCAGCGCCAATAACTTTTTCATCAGTTTCTCCTTGATTTAACGAAAAAGCGAATATTGTGATTAGCCTAAACTTAAGTCCACCACAATTGCCCAATTATGGTTCTCGAACCTAAGCCATAGCCTCAATTGACCGTCAAAATTTATCCAGTCAACAAGGCTGAGTGGATTTATAAAACGGAGTATAAACTAGTCAAAAAAATAATACAAGCGCTTTTGGTCATTTTTTTGTAAAAATTTTCGAAGCCCTATTTTCAAGGGTTTACGCGTAAATAAATAAATTTATAAAATAAAAACTCCGTAATTTCAATAAGTTAACTTCGTCATCTTTGGTCATTTCCTAAAAACAGCTTACAAAAATTTATAAAATCCATAACATCTTTCTGAGACCACGAAATGACAGCGTTAGAAAAAAAAACCTAAGTTCCGAGGTTAACTCCTTGAAATTATTAAATAATCGTTAGTCACACTCAAAAAATATTACCAATATGAAACATTATGTCTAATATTATAAGCCTACGCTTTAATATATTGACATTCAGTCTTTAAAGCCTTAAGCCTGACCGGCCCGTCCGTGGTCAAACCCCAAAAACTTAAATATCTCCCCTGGCCAAGGCAAATTTTTCCAAAAAAATCGCTAATTATTGACGTTTTTTTCTTGGTCTTTATGGAGACCTCTTTCCAAGCGCCTAAGGGGATTTTTAAAAACGAATATCCACGCCCTAATGAGCGGAAACCCCTAACTATTTTGGCTTTTTTGGGGGTCCAGGCTTTAAGCTAACCCCCTTTAGTTCCTTAGCTCTCCTTTTATAATAGTTGAGCCCTCCTATTATAGTTGTCGCTGCCCTCTAAAGTTATCTTAAAAATCATCGCCAAAAGAATAATCGCCCCCCATAGACTTTCGGGCGGATTATAGCGGGATAGTCGCGAAGATTGACCTCTATGGTTTTAGGCGCTGACTTTTATTAAATCGCCAGATCTTAATTTTTACAAATTAAGCCTCGCGACTTTTTTCGGTCAATGCCCGCTAAAGAAATTTTTACCAAGCTATTATAATAAAATTACGCCAATTAAGCGGTATGATTTAGTTAACGGGTCCCTAAATAATAATTTACTCCTACCCACCGACTTTTTTAGGCCAATAAAATAACAAAGCCGCGGAACTATTAAGTTCGCGGCCAAAGGATAAGTTGACGCTTTTTAGCGCGTCTATAAGTCCATAAGGCTTTTTGAGAAAATGGCCAAGAAGATAACCTACAGTGGCAAGTTACGCCGCCACCAACCAGTTGAAGCCCCATGGTGAGTTTTTGTCGCCAGCTTCCAGACACTTCCGCCTCTCTCCGCCGCCATTGGCTAAAGTCAATAGGAGGTTCCCTTAGCTGGGGGTCGCCTGATATGGCCGTGGTTTTAACCACGTTCTTTTTAGGTTAATAATTTTTAATTAAACTGTCAATAGCTTTTTAAAAACCGATAAAAAACTAAAAATTTTCTCCCTCCTCCGCTCCTTGTTTTGAAGGCCTCTAAGCCAGTTAATGTTTATTTCGGCTTTATCAATTTTTAGTGTTTTCGTTAACTTAGAACCTTAAAAATCAAAAAGCGGTTAGCCAAATCGGTCGCCAAAAAACCTAAAGCCGCTTAACTCGAAAGTTTCTAAGGCTAGCCTTTTTTTAAGGGATCTAAAATTACCCCACAACTGACCTAAAAATCTTTCGCTATATTTGATGGCTTTCGGAAAAACCCTCGCTTTGAAATTTAAGTCGCGGCGCGTCTACTATATAAACCAGATAAAAAATATACTGCCGCCATATATTGTCTCCAAACGAGTCATAAAAAATTAAATTAAGGTTTTTTTGAGGTCATCGCGTTGGGTTTAAAAGAGCCCTTAGAAATTAAAAGGAGGTTAGGTCAAGGACCGCTGTTCTTTGGCCCCCCCTCGAAAAAGGCCAGTGCCTGACAAAAAAATATCTCTCCCTAAGGCCCTAACGTGCTATACTAAAGTCAGAAAACTAATATAGTCGTCAAGAGTTTAGGACGAATATTCCCTTTTTTGGAGCCGCCCTAAGAAGACGTTACTTACCGCCCGATAAGACGTTAATTTTTTAAAACGAGAAAAGCGAGTCCTTTTTAGCTCGCGACCGAGCGTTTGGTTTGCCGACAATCACAAAAACAAGAGCTATTGAAAGACATGTCGTCCGCTTCTAACCGGTCAGCGGACGACCGCTTAGCCAACTCAAATCCCGTTGAAACCATTCGGCCCAAACAGTCCAATTCCGCCAAGTCAGCGGCCGACCCTTTAGACGTTTATCCCAGAATCGATCGTTTAAGGCGTAAGCTGTTAGACCTGAGCCGCGCCAATCCCCTGATCGCGGCTCGCCTATCGTTTCGTTCCAATAGCGTTATCCGAGCCATCAATGAACTACCTGAGCTTCTTCTTTGGCTCTTAGTTAATGGGCGCGGTCTCCGTTTTAAGTCTCTCCCGCCTTTGGAAGTCTCGCTTAACCAAACGCCCATCCAAAGCGGCGACTTTAAGAACCGACCGTCTTTAGGCCCGCCCTCAAAAACCTTAAGAATCGAACAAACTTATATCGAACACGCCAAAAATCATGGCCTTTCGCCGGACTACGATCTCCCAATAGCCAAAACCCCGATCAAAATTTCCGCCTTAGCCAAAAGCAAAGACGTTCAGACTTTACTGCCGCCCCCAGATATGGAGAGGAAGTTAGTGTCTTTACGCCATAAATGCCGCCAAGCCGAGGAAGAGACCGGGGTTAACGCTTTAAAAGCCGTTTTTGGGTTTTTAGAGTGGGTCGACCTCCAAGGAGCGACTCTGATGTCGCCCCTGGTTCTCCTCTCTCTCCGCCTGACTCGCCAAACGACTTCTCGAGGGCAAGAGTTCTTGGTTTTAGCCGAAGACGACGAGGCGGAGGTAAATTTCGTCCTGGCCGAAAAGCTTAAAACCGACCTGGGCTTGGAGCTACCAGACTTAACCTTTAACGATAATGGTTTTCCTCTATTAGAAGACTATTTTATTCAAATAGATAATATATATAAGAATAACCACTTAAATCGCGTCTTTAAAGTCCGCCGACAAGTGGCTTTTGGCCTCTTTCCTTCCAGTCGCCTGGCCATGTACGAGGACTTGGCTAAAGGTCGCCACGACTACCAAAACCTCCCCCTAATCCAAGACTTTGTCTTTGGGGCCAATCCCGCCGCGCCTGGTCTTTTCGCGGACGACTATGAGATCGACCGCCCCGAGATCGAGGCGAAAATCCCAGGGTTGGTCTTAGACGCCGACTCTTCGCAAGCCTCGATTTTGGTCGATTTAAAAGATGGCCGCAATCTCGCCGTCGAAGGACCGCCGGGGACTGGCAAATCCCAGACCATCGTTAACGCCATCGCCGCGGCTTTGGCCGACGGCAAAACCGTGCTCTTCGTCGCCGAAAAACAAGCCGCCTTGGAGGTGGTCCGCTCCCGCTTAGAGGCGGTCGGTTTGGGGGAGTATCTTCTGCCGCTCCAGGCTCAGCGCTCGACCAGGAGCCAAGCCATGGCTTTTATTAGGGCTCGGTTGGGAATGACGCCACCCGCCTCAAATCTAACCGAGTACCAAAATAACCTGAAGAAATACCAACAGTTAAGAGACAAACTAAACTCTTACGCCACCTTTTTGTCTAGCCCCTTTAGACAAACTGGTCTTTCGGTATATCAGGTCATTGGTCGGGCTTTACGTTGGCGGCCAGTCTTAAAAAACGCCCGCGATCTCTATAAAAACCCGCCAACCCAGATAAATTTTGACTCTTTAAGCTTAGCTGACGTCGAGGAGATAGTTGAGGTTGGTCAGAGTCTTTATAAAGCCTTAACCGTAACCGCCGAAAGACCAGCCTGGGGAGAGATTAACGTCAACTCTTTAAATCTCGCCCTCATTGGCGGCGTTTTAAGCCTGGCCCAAAAAGCGGGGGAGGAGTTCGCCAAGGTAGAAGAGGCCAGAGACGCTTTAGGGGCCTATCTATCGACCAAGACCCTCGCCTATCTTAATGAAGCCAAGTCGTCTCTTGAGCGAGCCCTAGAGGACTCCCCAAGGATCTTTATTCTGGCCAACATGGCCTTAGAACTCTTCTTTAAGGTGGGGCGGCTCAAGGAGCGTTTAGCTTATGGTTTGGAGAGCTTAAGCTTACCTGACCTCTTGGCGACGCAAAAGTTTATTAGCCAGACTTTAGGGCGCCCTCTAAGCTTAAGCCCCAACGTTTTAGCGGGTCTGGCTCAGCATGGCCTTTTTAACGAGGCCATTTATTACTACGAAAACGCCGGCCAGTATCAAAAGAGCCTTAAAACTTTAACCTTAAACCTATACTACCCCGATTCTATTGAGACCGAGAAAGACTTAAAAAAGCTTGTTCATTTAGGTCAGAAGCACCACATTGTTAATCTCGACCCGGTTAAGTTAGCCGACAAATTAGCCCAAATCGAACAAAAGCTCGCGTCTACGCGGTTATTAGATAAGAGATTAGGGGCTCTAACCCCTCATCTACCTGACTTGGGCCAGATACCTTTTATTACTTTAAGTTCTTTAAAAAGTTTTCTAACAACTGTCGCGTCTGATATAATTAATTTTAAGTTTAATGGCGACTTAAATACGAGCTACTCAGATTTAAAAGCCTATAACGACTTAGGCGAAGCTCTGGTGGCCCAGCGGCAAGCCTTAAATAAAAAACTGGCTCTTTACTGTCCTTTAACGCCAAAGGAACTGAGGAGTTTAGCCAAGGTTTTTTTGTCGACCCAGATGGTTAAGTTTGTGTCTTTGACCTATTTTCGGGCCAAAAGAATATATCTGACCATAACTAAAAGGCCTTACCGTCCCCTAATCGACGCGGCCCGGGATCTAAATGAGTTAGCCGACTGGAAAGAAAAGGCCTTAGCTTTTACGACCGACCCCAAAGTCAAGGCGGTTTATGGCCAGAGCTTTAAGGGCCTAAAAACGGATTTCGCCTTTTTCGCCAAAATCGCCTCTTTTTGGGGCGAGTTAGAATTCTACTGTCCAGCCACGAAATACCCCCTAACTTTGAGCTACCTAAAAAAAGGGCGCTCGCGTCTTTGGTCGACCATCGAAAGGACCGACTTTCCGCGCTCTAAGCTTGACTTTGACCGTCAGCGCGAACGCCTGCCAAAATTAATTGCCCAGCGCGAGGTTCTCAAGAGGGTTTTGTCCAAAATAGATTACTTGGCCCTGGACCTAAAACCCACGGCCAATTGGCGAACCGCGTTCCTTAAGCGGCTTCAGCGTCGTCTAATTACTAAGCTGCTCTTTGAAGACAAGCTAAAGAAATTCCCAGAACTAATCCCTTTGGTAAAACCTATAGATGAGGCCGCCAGAGGCCTGAGCCAGGCAGAGTGGGCCGACCTTAATTATTTCGCTGGTCAACAGCTACTTTGGCCGTTTTTAGCTAAAGCTCTCATGGTTAATGACGTATTTACCATATCAAACAACGATTTAATTAATTTATTTTCTGATTTAGAGACATGTTGTAATGTTGTTTTCTCCTTATTTAACTATGATAAATCTTCAAAAATATCGTTTATCAACGACATTTTTCAAGTCACCCCCTCAAACTTAGGTGAGGCTGACTTATCCTCCTTACTGGCTTCAATTAATGATCAGCCCCTACTAAAAGAGACGCTGGCCGCGGCGGGTTACGCCTCTATGTTTCAGAGGTTGGAAGAGATTTTCGCTCGTCTAGCGGCCGCGGCTAAAGAGCTGACCAATTTTCCGACCAAGGGCGACCTAACTGAAACTAACGCTCTATTGGCTAAACGTCGAACATTACCTAAATCATCTGACTTTATTGCTAATTCAGGTTTATTTAATGCCTTAGAGAACATTAATAGCTTGTTATCGCGTTATGAAGAGGCCCAAAAGACCTTAAAAGAACTGAACCTGGCCACTGGCGCGAGTCTAGCGTTTAACGAGGCTGACGCGTCCTTGGCCGCTAAAACCTTAACCAGCCTCGCTCAAGACCGGACTGGTTTATTAGCCCACTTAGAGGCGCAAACCCTAAAAGCGCGCTTAAACGACTTAGGTTTTGCCTGCGTTGTTTCGGATATAGAGATAAACGGCTTACCCAAAGAAGACTTGGGCGACCTCCTGATGGCCATGATTAGCCAGGCGGCGCTTATGGGGACGACTAAGGATTATGAAAAGGAATTCTCAACCTTTAAGAGGGTCAAGCTAGACGACTTAAGAGCGGAACTGGCCGCGACCGACAAAACCGTAATTAACCTTTATCGCCAAGAGCTAAGACGCAAGGCCTTTGTGGAGGTCAAGGATCTGCCTTGGGGCGTCTACCGCGGGCCAGTGTCGAGTTTAACCGAGATGGGCCTAATCACCCATGAGCTCAAGAAAAAAACCCGTTACGTCCCCATTCGGGAGATCACCAAAAGAGCGGGAGCGGCTCTTATCGCTTTAAAACCTTGCTGGATGATGAGTCCCTTGGCCATCTCCACTTATCTGCCGGCGGGCGGGCAAACTTTTGATCTGGGCGTCATTGACGAGGCCTCTCAGATGACCCCGGAAAACGCCTTGGGAGCTTTGGTCCGCTGCCAAAAAATCATGGTGGTCGGCGACGACAATCAGCTGCCGCCGACCAACTTCTTTCGAACCATAATTAAAGAAGATGACGACGAGGGCGAGGAAGAGCGGGGGTTAATCGAAGAGTCGATTCTGGAAGTGGCCAATTCAGTCTATTTGCCAGGTCGAAGGCTAAGGTGGCATTATCGGTCGCGGCACCCTAGCTTAATCCAGTTCTCGAACTCGCGGATCTATAACGACGAGCTGATGGTCTTTCCAGCTCCTAACCACCTAGCCATGGGGGTG
>JAIROO010000123.1 GCA_031257535.1 Deltaproteobacteria bacterium | reverse complement strand
AGGCGGCGACCCTTGGGCGTCATTACCTTTCCAACGTAGGTTTGTTTCCAAACCTTAGTCTTGTGACCTAACCAACCTCCTTTCGGAAGCCGGTACCCTTCAGGGTAGCGGTAGTTCACAGCCTTAAGCCAGAAGAACGTCGCCCGAAAAAAAGGGCGTGGTTAATAAATTAGCCAAAAGATCTTGGCTAAGGCCAGGATATCCCTTAGTTTTAATCTTAAAAGCCCGTTAGCGTTGGACCAGGTCCCCCAGAAGAGAATAATCAATTTTAATATATAGTTGAATGACGTTTTTTTCAAGCCGTAAAATTAGCTTATAAACAATTTACAAGTTGATAATTTAAATTAATAAATGTAAAATAACAATTGTATAAGAGTTATAAGAGACAAAAACAGGCTAGAAGGTCAGAGTCGAGATTTTGAAAATTTCGCGAAAAAAATATTATCTCACCTAAAAAAGGCTATAAAATTTATCTTTGGCCGCTTAGTCCTTGCCGCTAGCTGGCGGCCTTTAGTCGGGGTTTCGCGGTTTTTTTGGGGGGGCGAGCCAAAAAAGTCAAATTTTCGGCTTAAAAAAATTTGACAAAAGCTTGCCGCGAAATAATTAAGGCGATTTAGAATCAATAGATTTAAGGAATGGCCCCTTTGTTTTTTTAGCCCTTTCTCGTTTTTGGGGGGCGGGCCTTGGCCATTATTATGGGGAGAATCCCGGCCGAGGCCAATTTAGGGGTTTTACGGCTATTAGAAGGCTAGAAAGAAGGGCTAAGGAAAGGGGAAAAAACTTTAAAAAAGGCGAGCTGGCTTACGGCCATTTTTTGACGATTTAACAAGTTTTAGCTGAGCCTTTAAAGCTTGATTTAAGTAAAAATGTTATTTTAAAAATCTAATATCTATTTCTAAAATATTGTATTAACAAAAAGATGATATTTTGCTTCATTTATGAAGCAAGGGTCGACTACTTCCGGCGAGTCTATAACGGAGCAGGAAAATAAAAAGTAAGCTTTTAGTCTTGCGATCGTAGCGGATTTAAGGTAATTTAGGCTATTAGGCTATTAGGCTATTGATAAATCTCCCGAAAGTCGTTGGCTAACGGAAGGTTCCAAAGCTAATGGCCAAAAGTAGCTAAATTAATTGACTGGTTCGCCTTTTCTGGCCGCGATTTTTTCTTAGTTTTTTTGTTTAAGGCCATTAATATGGTTTTGAAAGTTTAAGGTTATTGCTATGAGCGCCCGGGCGGCCAACGTCAAAAAAAAACACAAATTACTTTGGTTCCTCGCCGTTGGCCTCGCTCTCGTCGGTTTAGGGGTGATTTACTATTTTAACGCTCCCCGGCCTGACCTTAACTCCCTCAAAATCCGGCGCAATATCGCGGCCGTCGACCAAGCCACGACCAAGAAACAATTACTCCCGACCGTGGTGGCCAAGACCCCCAATTGGCGCTTTGGGATCGTGACTGGCTCGAGCTTCCAAGGCTCCGACTCCTTACTGGGCGTGGCCGAGGCCATTAAGCTTTACGGCGACGCTAGACAAGGCGGTTTAATTAAAAACCTGACTTATCCCGACAATTTTTTGGCCAAAATAGACGCGACCATGGCCACCATCGAAAGCCTCGCCGCCGACCCCTTAGTTAAGGTTATCTTAGTTTTGGAAGGGGTGCCGGGCACGGCCGAGGCTTTTAAACGGATCCGCGAAAAACGGCCCGACGTGACGCTTCTCGTGGCCGAGTCCCACGAGGACTCTGAGTTTATCGCCAGCGCGGCTGACCTGGTCGTTAACGTTGACTTTATCGCCCGCGGCTATCTTTTGCCTTTGGCGGCCCAAAAAGTCGGGGCCAAAACCTTGGTCCACGTCTCTTTTCCTCGCCACATGATCGACGAGTCCATCAATCGGTCTCGGGATATTATGGAACTGGCCTGCGAGGACTTGGGTCTGGCCTTCGCTTTTGAGAACGCCCCGGATCCCACGGCCCAAAGTGGCCTTAAGTTCGCCCAAGACTTTATTTTAGAGCGGATCCCCTTGTGGCTGGAAAAATATGGCCCGGATACGGCTTTTTACACCACCAACAACGCCCACGTGGCCCCGCTGATTAAGGGGGTCATCGACTACGGCGGCTATTTCGTCCAAGCCGGCGGGCCCTCGCCGCTTTTAGGGTTTCCTGAGGCTTTGGGCCTTAACTTTGATTCTTCGCCCCTGGACTTTGACCTGGCCTTAAAAGAGATCGACTCTGAGGTTACAAAGCGCGGGGGCGCTGGTCGCTTAGGGACCTGGCCCGTTTCCTTAAGCTATTGTCACGTTTTAGCCCTGGTCGAGTTTGGCCGTTTAGTGGTGGAAGGGCAGGTGGACAAACGCGACGTCTCGGCCTTATTAAAGATCTACGAGCGGGTGGCGCCGAAGGTTAAATGGCGGGGTGGCCTTTACGCGGACGAGGCTTTAAGGCCTTTAAAAAACGTTTATCTGATTTACCAAGACGTCTATGTTTTTGGCCAAGGCTTTTTAGGCTTGACCAAGGTTCCCGTGCCTATTCGGTATAAAACGGCCCGCAAAAACTTAAGGCCCGAATTGGCTCAGGCGGCCTTTCACATTGGCTTGATTACGGGCGAGGACGATCAAGGGGCCGAAGACCTCATCGTGGCCAAAGCGATGATCAATCGCTACGGCGACGTGAAAGATGGCGGGATCATCCGGCACGAGGTTTACTTAAGCCAATACTTTTCCGACGAATCGGCGGTGGCCAATTTGATCGAGAAAATGGCCGACGACCCTTTGCTCAGGGCCATTGTCGTTAACCAAGCCATTCCGGGCACGGCCGAGGGTTTTCGGCGGGTGAAGCTGAAAAGGCCGGACATTTTCTGTTTAGCCGGGGAGCCCTTTGAGTCGCCGGCCGTCATCTCGGCCAACGCCGACCTAGCCGTGGCCGCGGATTTTGTGGCCAGGGGCTATCTTATTCCTTACCAAGCCAAGATCTTGGGGGCCAAAACTTTAGTCCACGTCTCTTTTCCGCGGCATTTGTCCTATGAAACCTTAAAGACCCAAAAAAGGGTCATGGAAGCGGCTTGTCGAGATCTGGGCTTGAACTTCGTCATGGAAACGGCCCTGGATCCTTTAGGCGAGGCCGGGGTGGCCGCGGCGCAACAATTTATCGTCGACGACTACCCCAAATGGTTAGACAAATACGGCCAGGACACGGCCTTTTACGTGACTAACGACGCTCTAACCGAGCCTCTTTTAAAACAATTGGCCAAACTGGGGGGTTATTTTATTGAGGCCGACATTCCTTCGCCCTTACTGGGCTATCCCGGGGCTTTTAACCTAGATCTTAGCGATCGTTTAGACCAATGGCACGATATCTTGGCGATAGTGGAAAAAGCCGTGGTCGAAGCCGGGGGCGGCGGCCGCATGGGGGTGTGGGCTTATCCTTTGGGTTATACCGAGACCGCGGGCTTGGTGGAGTTCGGGAAGCTCTTAGCCGAGGGCCGGGTTTTAGTCTCGGACATTAACGCTTTTTTGAAATGTTTAGGCCTTTATACCCCGGGCGCGCGTTGGAGCGGCAGTTTCTTAAACGATCCTATTACGGGCAAACCTTTACGCAACTATTTTCTGATTTACGAGGACACTTATATTTTTGGCCGAGGTTATATTGAAACGACCAAGGTGGATATTCCAGAAAAATTTTACGCTATTAAGTAGAAAGGCTTGGTAAGCAACAAGCCTTAAACTATAATAACGACAAGTTAAGAACTGATATTGGCCATTTAGTTGTCAATAACGGTTAGTTAATAGCTAATATTGATTTGTTGATAATGATTTTTAATAATAGATCGGATATTAACTATTAATGAGTGATTGCTATCACATAGTAACCAATCATTAGCTCATAAAGGCGAGTTGATATCCTATAAAGAGCATTTGGTAATCAATATATAAAAGCTAACAGTCTATAAAGACCAGTTAATAGCAGATAACGACCAGTCTAACGCCAGTAACGACCTGTTAAAAGCCTATAACGACCAGTCTAAAACTTATAACGATCAGTTTAGAAATAATAACCGAATGATTAATGGCTAATAGCCAATAATCGTTTAATAAAGACTATAAGTGGCGGATAATAATTATATTATCTATTGATAAGCGGCTAGCGCCGTCAAACTGTTTATTAGTTAGGGGTAAACGGCCATTACGGCGGCCCTAAAAAAGGGAGACCCATCATCTAACTAGTTCTTCATGGCCAAAAAAATAATAAAATGGTCTTTGTTTATATTTTTAGGATTTTTACCCTAATTTTTTTTATTTAGTTTGTTATTAATATTTTTCAAAGCAAACATTCATGCACATATATAAAATTATAAAACAAAGCATAAAATCGGTTATTCTAGTCGTTTTAGCTTTTGAGATAATGACCATGGTCAGCTATCTATACGTTAGCTCGGTCATGAAGCGGCAGGTTGATCTGCACAGTAACAACAAGATCGTCGCTTACCAAGCCTCCTTAAAGGCCATCATCCAGGCTAACGAAGACGCTTTGTCCCATGCCGCCGCCTTTGTCGGCATGTCCCTAGACCGGGCCGAGCCAACCCACCAGCAAGCCGACATTATCCGAACTTTAAACGAACTCTACAACCGACAGCCGGACATAAGGGCCTGCTTTTTGTCCATCTACGGCTTTTTAGACGGCAACTATATCGACGGGACCGGGGTTATCCCCGGGGCTTATTTTAATCCCAAAACCGCTCCTTGGCTGAGGGGGGCCATTTTAACCCAAGGGGTTTATCACGCCGCCCCTTATATTGAGTCCAGAAATGGCCTGGCCGTGGCCGCCATGTCCATGGTCGTTTTTGACTCCAAAGGGGAGAGCCGGGGAGTTTTGGGCATTGACTTCCTTTTAGACCCCATTGTCACCCAAATCGACGAATTTAAAGTCACCGACGCTGGGTTTAGCCTTTTGACCGATAGCTCCTTAAAGATTTTGACTTACCCGGACAAATCCTTCGTGGGCCACTATTTAGGCGACACTCCCGGCTACGAGAAAGTGGCTCAGGATTTAACTAGCGTGGGCTCGGAGATTTTGATCGAAAAGTTTTCTTTAGGCAAAAAGGGCGACCACATTGGTTTTTTTAGTCGTTTGGACAATGGCTGGTATTTAGGCAACCTCGTGCCAGTTAACTTTTATTATAAAGAGGTTTTTGATCTTTTCCCCTTTATTCTGACTTCGAGCCTCGTGTTGTCGGTCATTTTAAGCGTGGTTTTATTGCGCTTAAGGTTGGCCAAGTCGCGCTCGGACGAGGAAAATCGTTCCAAGTCGACTTTTTTAGCCAAGATGAGCCACGAAATCCGCACGCCCATGAACGCCATTATTGGCCTTAGCGAATTGGCCCGCCGCGACTTTGGCCATCCTGAGAGTCTGGCTTATATCGACGAGATCCGGAAAGCCGGCAACAGCCTTTTGACCATCATCAACGACATTTTAGATTTTTCCAAAATCGAGCAGGGCAAATACAAGGTGGCCAGCGAGCCTTACCATTTACAAACCCTTTTAATGGGAACTTTGAACATCGTTGGTTTAAGGGTTAAAGAAAATCGCCTTTCTTTTGAGCTGGACGTGGACGAAAACCTGCCCTCGGTCTTGTTGGGCGACGACCGGAGCGTCAGACAGATCCTCTTAAATTTGTTGTCTAACGCTATTAAATATACTCAAGCCGGGTTTGTTAAGCTCACGGTGACGGGCGAAAACCTTGACGAACAGACTATTCGGATTTCTTTCGCGGTAGAAGATTCGGGGATTGGCATCAAAGAAGAGGACTTTAAGTCATTGTTTAAAGACTTTGTGCGTTTAGTCGAGGACTCCGGCGACCGTTACGTGGAAGGCACGGGTTTGGGCCTGGCCATTGTGCACAATCTCTGCCGCCAAATGAATGGCGAGGTCACGGTTGAAAGCGAATACGGCCAGGGCTCTAAGTTTACGGCGACCGTAATTCAAGGGATCATTGACTCCACCCCCGTAGGCATCGTCTCCGAGTCTCACGAGGTCTCGACGCTGCCGTTAACCGTCCCCTTCCAAGCCCCTGGGGTCCGGATCTTGGTGGTCGACGACGTTAAAGTCAACCTAATGGTGGCTAAAGGTCTTTTGGCCCCTTATAAAGCCTTAGTCACCACCTGCCAAAGTGGCTACGACGCCGTGGAGCTGGCCAATGAATATAGATTTGACCTAATCTTTATTGACCACATGATGCCAGGCATAGACGGGGTCGAGACTCTAAGGCGCATTAGGGAGCAAGAAAAGGGCGAGAGCGTCAAACCCGCGACCATCGCCTTTACGGCCAACGCCGTGGCTGGAGTCAAGGACATGCTTTTGTCCAAAGGCTTTGACGATTTCATCTCCAAACCCATTGACTCCGAGCAGTTTATGGCCTTACTCGACAAGTGGATCCCCGAGAGCGCCAAGATCCCGATTGGCGCGGAAAACGTGGATTTCTTAGGCCTGGATATCGCTGAGGAAGAAATTGGGGTCGAGTCCCAACCTTTTATCGATAGCTTAACTTTTCTTTTTGGCTCCGAAGTTAGCGTGGAGGTGGGTTTAAGGCGCAGTAACGGCTCTTTAGGTAAATACTTTGAGATTTTGGGAGTCTTTTTAAACGACGTGGACGTGATGGAAAAATCTCTGGACCCGCCGGCCGAGGGCGAAGAAGAGGCTTTAAACAACTTCGTGATCCGGATTCACGCCTTAAAAAGCGCCTCAGCCAATATTGGGGCCTTGGCCTTATCGGACGAAGCCGCCTTTTTTGAGGAAGCGGCCATCAATAAAGACTACAACGCGTTAAATGGCGCCCGATACATGGCCTTTCGGGAACAGTTAAGTCAGCTCATTGAGTCTATTCGCTCGACCTTAGAAAAAATACGCTCCTGCTCTGATTTTATTAGCAAAAAAATCCCCTTAGACGGGGACGTTAAGCCCTTTGAGTCAAATAACCACGATATTCCCTCGGAATTGTTAGGTTCTTTGGTCGTCGCTATCGAATCCTTTAACTTAAGGGAGTCGGAAGGTTTAATCGACGAGATCTCGACCTTAGGAGACGATCGGATCAGGAAGACGATGTCCGAAGTCTCAAGCTTTCTACTGGTCTCCGATTTTCAGGAAGCCTTGACTTTGGTCAATCGCTTAAGGCCTTAATTATGATAGACGTTGAATTTCAATTACCGAAAATAATGGTCGTCGACGATTCGATCACCAATTTAAAATGCGCGAAAACCGCTTTGGCCTCCATTGGCGAGATCTATACCGTCCCCTCAGCCCAGAAGATGTTCGATCTTTTGGAAAAGGTCAGACCTTCGCTCATTTTGTTGGATATCACCATGCCGGAGATTAATGGTCTCGACGCTATCAAGATCTTGAAGTCCTCGCCTTTTTACACCGATATACCCGTTATCTTTTTAACCTCGGTTAACTCCAAAGGCTCGGAGTTAGAAGGCCTTTGTTTAGGGGCCGTGGACTACATCACCAAACCCTTTGAGCCGCTTTTGCTCTTAAAACGGGTGGAGATCCATTTAACCATCCAAAGCCAGAAGCGGAAAATGGAAGCCCAAAGCCAAAAGCTCAAAGATTTTAACGAAAACCTCCAAAGGATGGTGGCCGAGGAGACCAGTAAAGTCTCTAAACTCCAAGTCTCGGTTTTGGAGACCGTGGTCGACTTAGTGGAAAGTCGGGACGACATTACGGGCGGCCACATCAGCCGGACCATGAAATGGCTGGAGCTTTTGTTTAGTGGCATCGAGGAGACGGGCATTTACGCGGACGTGGTGGCCGACTGGGACATTAACCTCGTTTTACAGTCTTCCCGGCTCCACGACGTGGGCAAGATCTCCATTAGCGACGCCATTTTAAAGAAAATGGGCAAACTTACCCCAGACGAGTTTGAGGACATGAAGCGGCACACCACCATTGGAGCCAGCATCATTGACCGGATCTGCGAGTCTTTGCCGAAAGATAACCACGATTTTATGAATCAAGCCAAGATCTTGGCTTTAACCCACCACGAAAAGTGGGATGGCAGTGGCTACCCTTACGGTCTTTCGGGCCAAGATATTCCGGTGCAAGGCCGGATGATGGCCATCGCCGATATTTACGACGCTTTGATCTCCAAAAGGCCCTATAAAAGCGCTTTGCCCCACGAGATGGCCGAGCGGATTATTATCTCTGGTTGTGGGACTCATTTTGACCCCAACATGATTGAGATCTTTAAAAACGTCAGCCAAAAGTTCGCCCAAGGTCGAGCTTAATTTAAGACCTTGGCGCTTAAATAAGCGCTTTAGTCGCCTTTAGCCTGGTTAGAGCGTTTGGCTCTTGACCATAATATCGCTCTCGACAAAAAACTGAGAGTTAAAATTAGTGGGTATATTGCTCGTTATAACAGATATTCCGCAGGTGAAGAGATTTTTCGCCTTGTATGATTTTTGTCCCCATGTAGCCAGTTATGCCGGCGTGTTAGCTCTTAGCTTCTGACCATAAAGAAAAATCATTTCGTTACAATTATACATCAGAAAATCATATATTTAAAGCTAATTTAATAATTTAAATAATGATAACGTAAATTTGTATCGATAAAAACTTGTAAAATTTTTTAAAATTGAACTTTATCTAATAATTATCGTATTAAAGTCATAGTGATCCACTTATTTATTTTATTTTAATAAGATTTTATGCAGTTTTTTAGTATCTTTAGGCGATAAATTGCAATTATTTTTAAAGTAAAAATCTTCATACGTCGGTCCTAATGCCCTAAGTACAATTTTAATTTGATATA
>JAIROO010000106.1 GCA_031257535.1 Deltaproteobacteria bacterium | reverse complement strand
ACAAAAGAACCCCTTGGCCGGTCTTTTTAACTAAATGGGCGGCCCAGGGGAGGTACTTGCCCCAAGTCCGCTCGTTAAAGCCGTGAATCAAAATAATCAGGCTCTCGGCTCGAGAAACGCCTTGAGGCAGAATGACGTGATAACGAAAAACTCGGTTTTCGCTAATAGCCTCGTCTGGCAAATGGTAAAGGGAGTTAAAGGCGGGGTCGCTGGCGGTCGGCCCGGTTTTAAGGTCGCCCAAAGAAGAGTCGGACTTAGTTAATAAATCATGGCTTTGGGAGACAAAGGTAAAATTGCGGGCGTAAAGATCATGACCTAGGTCGATCTGGTCAAGGTCTAAGGAGATGTCTCGCCGCAAGTCGGCGAGATTGGTACACTCTGGCATGAAAAAAGCGATCCTTTAAACTTTAGGTTAAGGGAGTCTTTGGAACGAGCCCAAATAATAAACAAGACGCTTTTTAGGTTATAGGGCTTTCAAACAAAAAAGACCTTACTTAAAAAACAAACTTAAAATATTCTAGAAATTTTAGGCAAAACTAAATTATAAAAAACTAAAAATTAACAAAAAAATAAATTATCAAATTTGATGGTCTAGTAAAAAAACCTGTTTTGAAATATTAGGCGCGTGTCTATACTATAAACGCTAATATAAAGGTATAACTGCCACTATATATTGTGTATAAACAAGCCCTCAAAAATTAAAATGGTGTTTTACCAAGGAGTCAAATTTTAGCCGATACCGTCTGGTTCCGACGAGAACGTCAAGAAAGCCAAATGAGCTTAGCGTTAAGGTCATTTCGCCGGTTGGCGGGAAAGATCGCTAAAGCCGGCATAATAAGACTCGCGGAATTCACGAAAATCCAAAAAACGGTAAAACTAGCGCTTGTCCTTTTAGGGCCATAGTCTTGGCAATCGCGCCAGATAGAAGAAAAGAACTCGCTCGTCGTAAGGTTTTGACTTGGATAAGGGCCTGGCGATCGCGTCAAAAATGAAAAGCTCCCGCTCTTCCAAAATGAGGAGCGAGGCCAAACGCAAATTCACCTCCATAGATACGCGTCTTTCGAGACATCGCGCCTATTAGCAAACCGAGGAGTTCAAAAAACGGTAAGTTACGCGTTCCGACGTTGAGAAAACAAACAGCTGGCCTAAAGGTCAAAGGGATTTAGGCCGCTTAAGATAGCCAAGGGCTAAAGAAGCCCTAAATAGCCATAATATTTAAAGTTATAGGGGTCAACTTTTGGAGAGTTATGGTGGCCGCGCCAAAAAAAAGGCGGCTAAGGCCGCTTAATAAGTCCCTAAAAGACGTTAATTTGCAATTTATATAGTTGGCTAATAGAATATATTAATTTTTCTCTTAAGCGCTAGCGCCAAAACCTAAATAGGCCAAGTTCGTTGACATTAAAAAATAACTAAGTACCAGGCGGTCAACGCCAAGATTTGTTTCCTAGCCAGGGTTTTTAAACAAAGCGACCGCTAAGCGCGAGCTTTTCAACAAAAGACTTTGTGGTTTTCTTCTACCAGGTTAAAAGGGGACAAGGCTAATTTGACTAAATCCTCGTCGCTTTTGGATATAATTGGAGTCAGACGCGAGATTCTGGCTAATTTTCGCCAAAATTTAGTCGCCATCACTTAAGTCGCCTATAGAAATAAGTTCGCTAGAAAATAGGTTACCCTTAAGTTGTGTAATCGTAAGGAGAAATTTTGACGCTTTAGGGGAAAATTACATAAAAATAAACTGGATAGAAAATCTTACCTTGAGACATTGAAATATATTTAGCCGATAAATGCGCGATAGATAACATGAATCTTGTTAGATCAGTTTATTTTAAAGAACTATCAAATTTTAGCGTTAAAATTTTGATATCATCTAGCAAAAAAACTTTATTAGATAAACAGTGAAAAGGATCAATAGTAGATCGTCAAATATAAAAAAAAGTGCTTAGCGATAAAAAAACTGAAAAATATTTCATACGCCAAAGCACTGGGCCATTTCATTATGAGATTTTTTGTAACTATATGATATTATTTGTTTTATCCTATAATTTCAGCTTAAAAGGTAATTTATATTGAACGATATATAAAAAGATGTTTTATAAAATCATATAGATATATTTAAGAATATTAAAGAAAATAATGATAGGCATTGTTAAATTTATTTGCTGATAATTATTTATAGTTGGCTGTTTCAGCTAAATTAGTAGTAAAAATGATTTATTTGAAGGTAATTATCTCCTCTTTCGCGGCCTTAAGTTCAGCGACCTCTTTCGTAGCCTTAAGTTCAGCGGTCTTAGCCAACTGGACCTCAAAATCAGCGAAATTAGCCTTATATATAATGGCTTTGCGTTCGGCCTGTTCGACCTCGCTTTCAGCGGCTTCGGCCTTAAGTTCAGCGGCCTCGACCTTAAGTTTAGCGATCTCGGCCTTATATTTAGCGATCACGGCATTATATTTAGCTAACTCGGCCCTAATTTTTAAGTATTTTATTTTATAAAACGAATACTCGCCTTGGCTTATTAAATCTAATAATTCTTCCATTGAGCTAACACCAAGACCTAAAAGTGAGCCAAGCTCTTTAATATTGAAAAATTTAATAAGTACGCTGGCCAACACGGCAAGTTTATCTTTCTGGTCAGGTTTATACTATACAAAGAACCCACTAAGTGTCCGATTTTTCGATAAAAAGTTTTGCGGCTTCATTTGACCTGGCCAAAAACGGCCAATGCTAATTTGATTGAATCTTCGTCGCTTGGAATATAATTGGGGTCAGACGCGAGATTCTGGCTCATTTTTGCCAAAATTTCGTCGCCGTCAATTAAGTAGCCTATAGAAAGAGGCACGACAGAAAATAGGTTGCTCTTAAGTTGTGTAATCGCAAAGAGAAATCTTGACGCTTTAGGGAATAAATTCATAAAAATAAACTGGATAGAAAACCTTAACTTGAGACATTGAAGTATATTTAGTCGAAAAATGCGCGGTGGATAATATAAATATTGTTAGAACAGTTGAGTCACCCGAGCAGTCAAATTCTAGTGTTAAAATTTTGATATTATTTAACAAAAAAATTTTATCAGATAAACACTGAAAAGAATCAATAGTAGCTTATTAAATATAAAAAAGTGTTTAGTGATAAAAAACTGAAAAATATTTCATACGCCAAAGCAATGGGCCGTCCCATTATGAGATTTTTATGTAACTATATGATGTTTTTTATCTCTTAATTTCAGTTTAAAAGGTAATTTATGCTTGAACGATATATATAAAAAGATGTTTTATAAAATAACATAGATATATTTATGAATATTAAAGAAAAAATTTTAATATTTTTTAAATTTAGTCGACTAGTAATTATGTGTAGATGGTCGTATCAACTAAATTAGTAAAAATAAGCTTAATTTGAAGGCAATAGCATCACTTTTACAATTGTGTTCAGCTGTCTCGGCCCTTAAGTTCAGTGCTCTCTTTCGCGGCCTTAAGTTCAGCGACCTCGGCCTTAAGTTCAGCGTTCTCTTTCGCGATCTCAGTGAACATGGCCTTAAATTCAGCGTTCTCTTTCGCGAACTCAGTGAACATGGCCTTAAATTCAGCGGCCTTGCGTTCTGCGGCCTTAATCGCGGCCTCAGATTCATCGTAACTTTTTTTATAAAGCGAATATTTGCCTTCGCTTAATAAATCTAATATTTCTGCCATTGAGCTATCACCAAGACCTAAAAGTGAGCCAAGCTCAGTAATACTGAAAAATTTAATAAGTGCGCCGGCTAACACGGCGAGTTTATCTTTCTGATCAGGTTTATTACTATATAAAGAACCAGCTAAGCGTCCAACTTTTCGATAAAAAGTTTTGCGTTTTCCTTTTACCTTGCCAAAAACGGCCAATACTAATTTGATTGAGTCCTCGTCGCTTGGAATATAATTGGGGTCAGACGCGAGATTCTGGATCATTTTCGCCAAAATTTCGTTGCCATCAATTATGTCGCCTATAGAAATAGGCACGAAAGAAAATAAAAGGTTGCCCTCAGTTGTGTAATCGCAAGGAGGAATTTTGACGTTTGCGGGATAAATTACATAAAAATAAACTGGATAGAAAACTTTACTTTGAGATATTAAAGTATATTTAGCCGATAAATTCGCGGCGTATAACATATATCTTGTTATATCAGTTTGTTTTCCCGAACTATCAAATTCTATCGCTAAAATTTTGCAATCATCTACCAAAAAAACTTTATCAGGTAACCCCTGATAAGACTCAATAGTAGCTAATTCACTTGGAACTTGAACATATTTAGAGTTAGAACCAAAACCAAACTTAAAGATTGACAATAAAATATAAGGAAAGAGGTCAAATAATTTTTTAAAGAGAACGTCTTTATTTTGATTTGTTATTTTTAGTTGTTTATCTTGTTTGTTAGACATAAATTATATTTTAAACTCGGCATTAACCAATAAAAAGGAAAAAAATATTTAGCGTTAATAAATAAAATTGAAATATTATAGATTGATTGTTTAAAAATATGTCTTATAAACACAACAACTTTTAATAGTAGCTTTTAGTAAATATAAAATTTATAATTTCTTTGCTTCTTTTATTAAATCTCTAAAAGAAAATTTTAGGCGATTTAACTGCCTAAATAAAATACAATACAAACTGAGAAGAAAAACTATAGGTTCCCAAACTCGTTAAATTAATAACCAGATTCCTAAATTATTCAAAAGGCGAGGCCCTGGTAAGCCTCCCTGGTTTTATTAAAATTACAATCGTTTTCGGCTTTTGTCAAGAGAGACCAGCGCTGGCCAGTAATTTTTAATTCGCGATAAGAGTTTCTTTAGCCTAAGAAGAGTCTTTTTATATGTTTAAATCGAAAAAATAATTATAAAAATACTTTAATCGATAATAAACAGTTAATCGTTAAAAAAACTCTAGAGTATTAAATATGATGCCTTGGTAAAAACCCCCTTTTAATTTTTGAGGGCTTGTTTATACACAATATATAGTGGCAGATATACCTTTATATTAGCTTTTATAGTAGAGCCAAGTGCCAAAATTTCAAAACAGGGGTTTTTACGAGCCCATCAAATATGAGTCAAAAAGTTGGTTGACTTCGGGCGCGTCGTTCCGTCTGAAACGCCTGAAAACAGTTAAAGCGGGGTCGTCCCAAAAAAAAGATGGTCGAAAACTACGTTGTCAGGCCCAAAGAAGCTGAAAAGCTAAAAAAAACGCCGCCTTAGTGAAAACCCCCCAATTAATTTTTAATGGCTTGTTTATGGGAAATATCCGCAAGTCACGATAACTTTATATTTGTCTAATAGTAGATCTACTGGTTAAAAATTACAAAACAAGGGTTTTTACTAGGCCATCGTTTATAAGGCGCGAAACGTTCGCCAAGTTTTTTTTCATCAAAAATAAGCTATAGCCGCGAATCGCGATTATTCTTAAGCCAGTCATCGCGCCAAGAAGGAGGCCGCTTTATTACGGGAGAGTCAAGGTCATGAAGGCCGGCGCCGGATCCGGATCGCGGTTTAACCCTTGATATAAGGGATCGCGATAGCGGGCAAAGGACTGATTGTCGCTAAGGTCCCAGGTCAGGAGCTTTTCGTCTCTGGCCATGGTCACGGTTAAGGCTAAGGGATAATCAACGGCGATATCCCCGGCCTTTAAAGCGCTCTCGTCGTATTTGGCCACTGGCTCTAAGACAAGGGCGAGGGTCCCGTCGGCGTCGGTGACTCCCACCGCGCTTTCTGGTTTGAGTAAGCGGGCCGGGGGGGCCACTTCAATCTGGACCTTGGCCCCGGCTACCGGACTATAGGTTTTCTCCCTTTGAAACACCAAAACGAGCCGCCTTTCTGGATAAACCGGGGCTTCGGCCCTATATAAGCCATTGTCAAAGGGGGTGGGATAAGCGCACCCCCCCAAACAAGTCCCTAAAATTAAGAGGGCCCCCATAGCGGTTAAGGTTTTTGGACTTAAAAGCCCTCTAAAGCGGGCTAAAAAAAGATCCCAAAAAGCCCTAACCCGCGGCTTAACTATTTTAAGCAACTGGGGCCTCGCTTTTGTCGCGGCCTTTTCTCGATTTGTGGCTCCTTCGGCGGTCGCCATTGTGGCGGTCGCCGTTATGGCGGTCGCCATTATGGCCACCGCCATTGTGACCGCCGCCGTTGTGGCCGTTATAGGAGCCAGATCCATTGCTGGGGCTAGGACTATTATGGGAGCTAAAGCCATTATTATGAAGGCCCCCACTCTCGTCTTTGCCAGAGTTAAAAAGACCGGTTTGGCTAGTAAAATGCCCAACCAAGGGGCCAGACTTTAAATCTTTTAAAAGATCGATCTCGTCCTCTTCTTCCTCGGACTGGCCAGCCACTCGACCGGGTTTTAAAGTTTCGGCTTCGGCTGTGGCTCGATAAGCGTCGATCTCCCACTGGTCGGGGGTTTTTCGCTCGTCCCCGGCGATAACGATCCGGGCTTTGTGTCTTTCCTCTAAGCGGCACAGATCGTTTCGCTTGTAATTGACTAGAAAATTAGCCACGTCTGGGTCGACTTTGGCTCTTATCTCCCCAACTTCTTTGCGGCTAAAAAGCAGATGGGCTATTTGTCGTAATAAGGCCAAAGACGCGCTTTCCGCGGTTTTAACTAAGCCTCGGCCTTGGCAGTGGGGACAGATGGCGAAGGAGCCCAGCTCAATGGATGGCCTTAGTCTTTGTCGGGTTAGCTCTAAAAGGCCAAACTTCGAGATCCCGCCAAAGTCGGTCTTGGCTTTATCGGCTTTGGTGGCCTCGCGGATGCGCTTTTCGACTTCGCGACGGTGTTTTTCCTCGCGCATGTCGATAAAATCCACGACCACCAGCCCCCCCAAGTCGCGTAAACGCAATTGGCGGGCCACCTCGTCGGCGGCTTCTAAATTAGTGGCGAAAGCCGTCTCCTCTAAGGTGCCTTCCCGGGTGCCTTTGCCGGAGTTCACGTCAATGGCGACCAGGGCTTCGGTGGGGGTAATAACGATGGAGCCCCCGCTTTTTAAACGCACCGAGGTCTGAAAAATCGTGGCTAGCTGCTCTTCCAACTGGTGCCGGGCGAAAATGGGCCTTTTTTCCTTATGGAGTTTGACGATCTTCCGTTGGCCAGGGGCGATGGAGTTAATGTAGTCGGCGATTTTTTGCCAGGTGGCTAGATCGTCGACCAAGATCTCCTTGACCTCGGTCGTGTAGTGGTCCCTTAAAATCTTAATGGCCAGATCTTGCTCTCGGTAAATAAGACTAGGGGCGGCGGTCTGCTGAGCTTGACGACGGATGTCTTCCCACAGGTTATAAACCTGATACAGATCCTCGGCCAGCTCCCTTTTGGAGCGCTCCTCGGCCACGGTGCGGACGATGTAGCCACAGCCCTCGGGCACGGGCAGCTCCTCGGCGATGCTCCGAAGACGCTGACGCTCTTTGTCGTTTTCGATTTTGCGGCTGACCCCCACGTTGTCGCGCCCAGGGGTTAAAACCACGAAGCGGCCGGCCAAAGACACGAAGGTGGTTAAAGAGGCCCCTTTAACTCGGCCGGGCTCCTTTAAGACCTGGACTAAGATGGGTTGGCCTTTTTTTAGGCATTTTTTGATATCCGGGGTCTTGCCGCCATCTTCTAAGAAATACTCGGGGTGGATGTCGGCTAACTGTAAAAAGCCATTGCGCTCTTGGCCAAAGTTGACGAAAGCGGCCTGGAGACTGGGCTCAATATTTTGAATGACCCCTTTATAAATGTTGGACAGACTATTCTGTCGGTAGCCCGCGTCAGAGTAATACTCTTTGAGCCGACCGTCGGCGTCGAGCATGGCTACTCGGCATTCCTCCGGGTCTTGGGCGTTAATGATAATTTTATCCACCGTCCCTCCTTGTAGTTTGGCGTGGATCGGACTTTACTCGCCCGGGTTATGAAAGTTTTTAGCCTGGAGCATAAAAGCCTCTAAGCGAGCCTCGTGGGCGTTGGCTTGGCTTTGGCCGTCGTAGGCGAGGCTTAGGACAGGCAGTCCCCCAGCCTTAGCCCTTAAGCGACTGGTCAAGCCGCCGACGATCATGCCGGGCATACAGGTAAAAGGCATAATGTTAACTAAACCGCTGGCTCCTTGGTGGTAAAACTCTAAACCCTTGCCTAAAGATAAAATGGCCTCCCCCTGAAAAGCCCGGGGCAGAAAATTCTCGCCTAAGCCCACGATCTCTCGGATGGAAGGGTCTTTGGCCCCGGTGGGAAAAAAACCGGACCAGGGTTTGGCTAAGGAGCCTTGGTCAAAGTCTTGAACTAAAATCGTTAAAGCCGCTTGAAAGCGTTTTTTCCACAAGCCTTGGCGAGCGGCGCGCATGGAGTTGACGAACCCCGTGTAAAAAACCCATTCGGTAAAGGGCGGGGCCAAGACCTCAGCCCCTAAGGCCTCTAAGCGCTTAACCACGTTGTCGTTGGCGAAGCGGTTGGAGCGCACGTAAATCTCGCCGACTATGCCCACTTTAGGTTTGGGGGCGGCTCCGTTGGTTTTCGCCAAAGAGCTTTGAAACCTCTCTCGGGCCCTCGCCATGGCCTTTTTGACCGCGGGCCGCCCTTCGGTAATGGCCGTCCCTAAGTCGGCTAAGGACTCGGCGTAGGCCGCGTCGGCGAGACCTTGGGTTTTTTCCCGGGGGCGGACGTAATAAAGGGCTTTTTGTAAAAGGTCGGTCCCGGCTAAAGCTTGCCAGACTCCGCGCGACAGACTCTGACCGCCGCGGCCAGCTTTGTTTAAGGCCGCGTACATGCCGCCGGTCTGGTCTAAGGCCACGACCTCAACCGCCCCTAAGCCGAGACGAGTGGCCACTAAAGAGAGGTAGCGACTGTACTGGCCAAAACGGCAAGGACCATTGGAAGACGGCATAAAAAAGGCCGCTCGGTCAGGGTCAAAGTCTTTTCTTTGGGTGACTTTAATAAAGTCGCCAACCGTTAAAATAAGGGGATAACACTCTTTCCCCGAGGTCTGGGAGCGACCTAAAGCCACCGTCTCTTGGTCGGACTCGGGCAGTACTTCGGCTAAAAGTCCGGCCCCCCGTAAAACCGCGGCCAAGACCAGGGCGTGGTCGCACATGGGAGGGATGTAAATAGTTTGGCCTTTTCTGGGTTGCGGCCGGGTGGCTAAGGGTTTAACCGGTGGGGCCACGGGGGGCTTTTGACTTCTGGCTTTTCGGGCGGCTAAGGAGTCTAAAAAGGCCTCTAACCTGGTGACCGCCCCCACGTCGGAGGAGTGCTCGTCGATCTCGATCTCTAAAAAGGGTTTGGGCCCCATTAAATGCTTAAAAAAGTGCAGAATAAAGGAGTCTGGCCCACAACCAAAGTTGGAGATGTAGAGGGCCTCTAAGCGGGGGTCGGCCGAGATGGCGGCGGCGGCGGCCGTAATTTTTTGGCCATAGCGCCAGTAGTGGCTCTGGGCCTCATAATTACAGGCGTAATCCTCTAAGGGCAAAAAATCCAAAGGCACGCCCAAGACCCCTAAGTCGCTCAGTTTACGGCTTAAGCTAAGATTCATGCCGGGGTCAAAGCCATTATAGGGCCGCGCGACCACCACCATGGCCGTCTCCAAGGGGGTTAACTGGCTTAGGACCTCTTGGCCTTTGGCTTTTAAACGCTGGGAAAAGTTTTTCTGGGCCGCCCAGCCCAAAGCGATAGCCTCGCTCACCTCTTTTTTGTCAAGACCTAAGGGCGCGGTTAAGCCCACTAAACTGTCCAACAAAGTTTTGGGTCCTTCGCCAAAAAAGATGGGTCCAGTCAGTAAGCGGGGTTCTTCTAAATCCAAAGCCGCCGCGGCCGTAAAAGGCAGGGATTGGGCGTAAGGGCAAGCGGCGTTGTCTTTGGCTCCTTTGAGGTCGGGCGGTAGATTGACGACCGAGGGCAGAAAAATCCGCTCCACCCCGGTTTCAATAAGGTCTAAAAGGTGGCCATGGGCGGCTTTAATCGGAAAGCAGAACTCCCCCTCGGTCCGCTCGCAGCCGCGGTGGATGGCCGTCTTGTTGGTGGGCCGCGACCACACTGGTTGAAACCCTAAAGCCGCCCAGAAGACCGACCAGAAGGGACCCAGCTCAGCGAAGACCATGGTCCTGATTAAGCCGATCTGGCCGCGAGACGGTTTCTGGCCAGACTCTAATTCAGCGGTTAAAGCCCTAAGCTCAGGACAGTTAAAGGCCGCCTCCGCTCTAAACTGAAAGAGATCTGGCCACTTGGGCGTGGCTTTTTTGCGACCGGCTTCCTCGTAGCGGTCGCAGCGGGACCCGTAAAAGAAAGGCTGGCCGCCTAAGACGATGACCTCGCGGATCTCGCAGCGGTTGGGGCAGTTGCGGCACTCAAAGCTTTTAACTTCGTAAGACCTTTGGCTTAAGTCAAAGCCCACAAACGTCGACTTGGCCCAGGAGCGGCGGTCGCGGGCGATTAAGGCCGCGCCCACCGCTCCGGTGACGTCGGCGTTGTCCGGCACGATGACCTCGCGCCCTAACCGATAAGCGAAGGCCGCGGCCACGCCTTGGTTAAAGCTCGTCCCGCCTTGAAAAAAGATCCTTTGGCCAATGGGTCTGGTCTCCACGACCCGGCCCAAGTAGTTGGCCACCACCCCGTGACAGAGCCCGGCCGTCAGATCGGGCAGAGCCACCCCGTTTCTTTGGTGACGCACCAGATCCGACTCCATAAAGACCGTGCAGCGCTCGCCTAAGGCGACAGGCCCCGGACTAGAAAAAGCCAGATCGCTAAACTCCTCTTTGATGTTTAAGCCTAGCTTATCGGCCTCTTCCTCTAAGAAAGAGCCCGTGCCCGCGGCGCAGGCTTTGTTCATCATGAAGTCGACGATGACTCCTTGGTTTAAGGCGACGTACTTTGAGTCTTGGCCGCCGATCTCAAAGATGGTGTCCACGTCTGGATCTAAGCTCACCGCGGCCGTGGCTTGGGCCGTAATCTCGTTGACGGTTAGATCGGCCCCTAAGTAGTCGGCCGACAGATAGCGCCCTGAGCCCGTGGAGCAGACCCCTAAGACTAAGGTTTTACCGGCGACGTCCGGGAGAAGGTTGGCCATGGCTAAGGAGATGGCTTCTAAAGGTCGACCGGCGGTGGGGAGGTACTGCCTGGCCACTAACTGACCTTCTGGCGTAACTAAGACCACGTTGGTGGAGACCGAACCCACGTCGACCCCAATATAAACTTCTAAAGGTTTAGCCGGGTCCACGGTCGACCAGTCAAAGGAGCTAGTTTTGGGAGTTTTTAAGGGCCGAACGAGGGGCGGGAGGCGGTCGGGACTAGGGCGAGAACTCTTCGTGAAATCTTTTAAAACTTTTAAACTTAGGCCTAAAGGGGCGTTTTGACCTTCGTTATAAGCCGCGACAGCCGCCCCCACGGCCGCGAACACAAAATGGGTGGGCGGAATGACGAGTTCTTGGGGTTTTAAGTTTAAGACTTCCAAAAAAGCTTGGGCGAGACCAGGATTGGCGGCCACTCCGCCCACGAAAAGGACGGGCGCGGGCAGATTCCGGCCTTTAGCTAAACCACTTTTTAGGCTTCTAGCCATGGCCAAGCACAAGCCGTAGATAATCTCGTAGTCTGGAGTCGCCGACTGCTGGAGGTGGATCATGTCGCTTTTAGCGAAAACGCTGCAGCGACCCGCGACCCTGGGCGGAACTTTAGACTTTAAAGCCAAAGCCCCAAACTCGGCGATGGAGTAACCTAAACGGTGAGCTTGTTGGTCTAAAAAGGAGCCAGTGCCGGCCGCGCACAAGGTATTCATGGCGAAGTCGGCTAAGATGAGGTCGTCCCCGTCGGGTTTAAGCCATAAAAGCTTGGTGTCCTCGCCGCCAATGTCGATTAAGCTCTGGGCTTTAGGGTAGAGTTTTTTTGCCCCTAAAGTTAAAGCTAAGACCTCCCCTAAAGGTCCCCCGCCTAAGAGCGTGGCGAGTTGGGTGGCCGAAAGTCCCGTCGCCTTGGGGGGGGCCACTAATTCTAAGGGGAATTTTTGGGCGAGTTTTTCTAAGACGTCTACGGCCGCGATAAATGGTCGCCCCTGGTGGCGGACGTATTCCTGGAATACCAAGGTCCCTTGGGCGTCCAATAAGACCGCCTTAAGGCTGATGGAACCAGCGTCCAGGCCGAGATAAAACCGTCGGTCTGGACTATCGGGAACGGGCATATTAAAAAAAGTCCTTTGACCCTTTTTTGGCGAAAGACGAAAACGTTTCTCTCGCCAAGATGGAACTTGATATTTTGGGAAGCGAGCGAGCGACTTTTAAACGAAATGTTCGGATAAGTTAGACCTTTTTTTAGGTTAAGTCGTCAGCTTTTACGGTTAGTGGGCTAAAGCTACTTTAACCCAGATCTTTAACCTAGATCTTTGACCCAAATCTTAAGCCTTACGATTAATTATAAAAATTTTTAAAAAAATAGAAATTTTATATAATTAGGAGGTTAGAATTCTTGGGAAACGCCTACTACCGCGAGGTTACGGTCGCGAGGTTACGGTCACGAACGTTACGACCAAAAGGGGCCAGAAAAACGCGACAACCGGTCGGGCGTTTTTTTTGGCCGCCAACTAAAAGGCCGGGAGTCAAACGGGCCATTTTCGGCCCTTAGCTCGTTAAGGCGCGTCCAGTTCGCTACTATAACAAAATATTGTTTTAAAAGCGATAAAGGGTTAAGGGCCGCCAAAAGTGGTTAGGGCGAGAGGGGGGTTTTGGCCCCGCCAAAAGTGGCTAATAGGGCGAGAGGCGTTTTTAGGGCTAGTCGCTAATTTTTGGGTTAACGCTTTCACCAGGGCCAGGATTGTCGCCTCTAAGTCAACGTTTTTAGCGATTTTATGGCGATTAACGGCTCTCTTTTTTTTACTCGATTACCAGTTATAGATAATATATTGGCCAAGAAAACAATTAGTTAGCGACCGAATGGTCCGCTGGCTTTATGAGGACAGTTTAAAGTCCGCCTTTTTTTGGGCCATTTTAGACCGGCGAGGTCCGGCAAAAAATTTTGTTTTAAATCAACTTTTTTTGATAAAATATCTAACCATTGGCTGTCACGCTTTTTTGGGCTTTCCCTGGATTTTGGCCAAAAAATTGACCTCTGTCTTTAAAAGGCCTAAAAACTCTAAAATAAGCCAAAAAATTCTCTTAGGATTTTGGCGGGAGCGATTTATTTAATGGAACCATTTACGCCGCGAACTTTACTGGCCGCCGCCTATGATCGTCCTAACGTGGACACGGATCTTATTATCCCTAAACAATTCCTCATTAAGATCGATCGTCATGGCTTTGGTCGGCATCTATTCCATAATGAGCGGTTTTTACCTAATGGCGAGGCCAACCCGGATTTTTTCTTAAATTTTCCCCGTTATCAAGGGGTCGGCTTATTAGTGGGGGGGAAAAATTTTGGCTGCGGCTCCAGTCGCGAGCACGCCCCTTGGGCTTTAGAGGATTACGGCTTTTCGGTCGTCGTGGCCCCAAGTTTTGGGGACATCTTTCGGAACAACAGCTTAAAAGTGGGGCTCCTTCTGGTGGAACTCCAACAAGTTGAAGTCGCCGACCTAATGGCGAGGATCGAGAAAACTCCTGGGTATACGGTGACCGTGGATCTGGCCGCCCAGACCTTAAAGGGCTCTGACGGCTGGTCTAGCCATTTTGAGATTGACCCCTTCCATAAAGAACGCCTTTTAGCCGGCGGGGACGAGATCGCGTTGACCCTTTTGGCGGAGGACAAAATCGCGGCCTACGAAAAGGCCCACGCCCGGCCTTGGGAAGCGGTCTTGCCTTAAAAAGCCAAAAAGCTTAATAAGCTTAAAGTTCAATCGGCTAGAAGTTTAAGCTTATAAAAGAAGTCCTTGGCTAGCGCTTCAAGCTTATAGTCTTGACTAGAACTTTAAGCTTATAGTTTTTGGTTAGAACTTTAAGCTTATGGCTATAAACTTCAGTTGTCAGTTATTTATTTTAAAGGGTATGGACTATATTTTTTGATTTAAGAGCCGTAAACTAGCGTATAGTTAGACCTTAAAAGACAGTTTAAGGCCAGCTCATAAAATATAAAAAAATATTAGGCTTATTGTCTGAAGAATAGGGACTTAAAAATTTAAATTAGCTTTTTAGCTAATAAGCGGGCGGCCTGGGTTGGATCTTCGGCCCTCGCCAAGGCCGAGATCGCGGCCAAACCGTCGACCCCATAAGACCAAGCCCGGGCCACGGTTTCAGCGGTGATGCCGCCAATGCCGACTAAGGGTAGACGGGTTTTTTGGATTTCCCTTAAAATCTTTAAACTTAAAATGGGGACCTCGGGTTTAGTGGGGCTAGGAAATAAAGCCCCAACGCCTAGATAATCGGCTCCGACGTCTAAGGCGCGTTGAGCCTCGTCCAAGGTTTTGACCGTGGCTCCTAAGATTTTGGGTTTTGGCCAGTAGCGCCTGGCCACTTCTAAAGGTAGATCATCAATGCCTAAGTGCAGCCCATCGGCGTCCGCGGCTAAGGCGATATCTAAACGATCGTTAATTATAAAAAGTTTCTCCCGCTCGCGGCAGAACTCGGCGAGAGAATGGGCTAAACGGTATAAGTCGGCGGTTGGTAAGTGTTTTTCCCGCAGTTGGAGGGCCGTCACCCCGCCAGCGAAGACGGCCTCGGCCAGCTCCCGGATAGTCCGTGGACGAGCTTCGGCCCGGCCCACGACTAAGGTGAGGCGTAAACGCTCTTTTATGTCGCCAAATGTCGGATTGGTCACAAGCGGTCCAGTCTTTTTAGGCCCCTAAATAAGTTTTTGGGCTTTTTTTGGCCTGAGGTTTTTAAGTCCAGGCGTAATAAGCGTGAAAATGGTTGAGCGGTCCGGGGCCATGACCAAGCTTGGGCTCGTCGAAAAAGCCGTTAGCCACGTACTTTTTGGCTAACCGGGCCGCCTCAATTAAGTCCTGGCCTTGGGCTAAATAAGCCGCGATGGCCGAGGACAAGGTGCAGCCGGCCCCGTGGTCGTTTTTCGTGTTCAGTCTCGACCCATTAAGGACGATCCGCTCTTTTTCGGAAAACAAGTAGTCGTCGCAAGAACTCTCGGCTAAGTGGCCGCCTTTAATAAGAACGTGGCGCGGGCCAAACTCTAAAAGTTTTTCCCCGGCTCTGGCCACAAAGTCAGGGTCGTTAAGGGTCAGGCCCGTTAAAGCCGCCGCTTCTTGGGCGTTGGGAGTCAGAAGGGTGGCTAAGGGAAAAAGGTCTTTTAAGCCCGCCACGTCTTTGGGGTTTAAAAAAACGTGGCCCGAGGCGCTAACGAGGACGGGATCTAAGACAATGGGCGTATTAAGGGTCTTTTCTCGCAAAAAATCCGAAACGACCTCGGCTAAGGCGGCGGACCCAATTAACCCAATTTTTATGGCTTGGGGCGGTATATCAGCCCAAACGGCGGCCATTTGAGCTTTAACCGTTTCTTGGGAGAGATTTTCGACGGCCATGACCCCTCGCGTATTTTGGGCCGTCACCGAGCAGATGACGCTAAGACCATAAACTCCCAAGGCGGCGAAAGTTTTCAGATCCGCGTTGATTCCCGCCCCGCCTGAGGAATCAGTGGTGGCGATGGTTAGAGCCTTAGTTAAGGGCAAAGAGCGGGTCATTTTTGAAAGACTCTCCTTGTTTTGGCCAAATAAGGCGGGGTTTTTGGGTTTAAAATAGTCTGTTTTTAGTCAGTCCCGGCCAAAAAAAATAAGTCGCGAAAAAAATCTCGTGCCGTTTAGGTATCCATATAAAATTAGATGATTTAAGGTTTTAGGTCAAGCGGGTCTTTTTAGCGAAAAAAATTTTTACCTAACTTTTGGGTACGCAAAAAACTTAGTCCAGAAGTTTTCCGATTCTGTCTAATTAAATATCTCTCATTTCTGACTTGTTTCTGCCTTTTTAGTCTTCTTTGTTCTTGTTTATCTGGTTTAATAGGTGATTGTCAAAAAATTGACAGTGCTCTTTAAGTGTGTCATACTATCGCGCCAAAGGGCCACGATTTCTTTCGACGGTCAGACGGGGTGGCTACCTATTTTAGGTCCCTGGCTGGTCCTATTTCTTTTAGCCGTTTTGGCTCCTATTTCGCGCTTTCTTTTTACGTTAACTTTCAAATACTCTAACTCTCTTGGGAACGGCTAGGCCATTTTAGGAGGTTTCTAATGAGCAAAAATCTGCCTCGTGGGCAATACGACGCGTCCCAGTCCGAGGCTCCCATCGCCCAGGTTCGGGAGATCCTATTTGGGGCCCAACTGAAGGACATGGAGACCCGCTTTCGGCGTCAGGAAGAAAAGTTACTAAGGGAGATTTCCGAGGTTAAGGAATCTCTCCGTGGTCGGCTTGACTCCCTCGAAAATTTCATGAAAAGCGAAGTTTCCGCTCTTTTAAATCGGGCGCGGGAAGAACGCGAGGATCGAGAGTCGGCTATTAAGAACGAGGCCAGCCAGCGCCAGGAAGAGTTGGCCGCGGCGGTTCGGGAGCGGAACGACCTTTTGGCTCAAAGGCAGCGGGAGTTTAACGAAGCCTTGGCCCAAGAGAAACGGGAAAGGACCGAGGCCTTAAACAAACTGACCGCCGATTTAGCCCAGGCTCAAGAAAACGCCGACCGTAGGTTCGCTAAACTGGCTAACTCTTTGGATCTGACCGAAAGGACCTTAAGAGAGCTTCTGATGTCCGAGAGCTCCAGCCTTAACGACAAGATCGACGAGAAGTACAACGAGGCTATCTCGGTCATTGAGAAAACGGCCGCTCAAATTCGCTCCGATATGGTCTACCGGACCGCCTTGTCGACCATGTTTACGGAGATCGTGGGCAGCCTGACCAAGCCTTGGAACATTGAGGTTCCGCCGGCCGGGGAAGACAGCCAGAGCCTAGTCATGGTTGACGACCAAAACCTAAGCGCGGCCGAGAGCGAGTCCGAGGACAATCGCGGCGAGGAGAGTTACGACAACGCTAATCAAAATCCATACTAAAAAGCTTTGACCTTAAAAAGGGGAGATTTTTAGGTCTTTTAGCTTACTTGGTCCCTTTAATCTTGGGGCGACGACCGGCTGACCATTGGCAGGGCTAAAGCGCCCATAGAGAGGAAAATGGGGTTAATTTCGCGGTTTTTGGCCAAATTCGTGGGCTGGCGGCCGAAAGACTTAGCTGAGTCCGAATCCGCCGCCCCAGATCCGTCAAAAGATCTGTCGCCAGATCTGGCCCTCGATTTAGCGCTTGATTCAGCGCGAGATCCGTCGATCGCCCCGTCGATCGACGTGGGCCATGATCCGTCGTCAGATCCGCCGTCAGAGCCGGCGCCAGATCCGTCGATCGCTCTAGCTAAAGATCCCTCGCCAACCTTAGGCGAAGACGCGGCCAAAGATTCCGCGTCCGTCGAGTCGACCTTGTTGTCGGCGTTGGACTCTATCCCTGACCCAAACTCGCCGCTCGACCCTAATGAGTCGGCTTTTGACTTTGGTCAAGATCCCGCTTTAGACCCCCTCTCGACCCCTTTACCTTTTGTCCCGAAAGAGCCTCTGGCGCCAGATATCGCGGTCGACGCTTCTTTGGCCGGCTTAGGCTCCGAGTCCAAAGAGGCGGAGACGGTTCGACCCCTTGAGGTTGGGAACGCGGACTTAGAAAGGCGTTTAATCCTTGAGAGCGAGGGGCTTTTAGACGAGCCCACCCAGATCGATTTGGACTCCCAAGAAATGGAGGACAAGCTTTTAGGCGATCTGGACAGTTTTTTTCAAGAGGAAGCGGCCGAAAAAGAGCTTTTCGCCGGGCCGTCTGGGGTTTTTGACTTTGGCGACCCCAAACTCGAGGCCGGAGGCTCCACTGGGTCGTCTTTGGGCGACGACGAGTTCGCCTCTGACTCCCAAAAACTCGAGGACGAGACGGCCGAGGACGACCCCAGTCAGTGGCCGCCACCCCCGGAGAGCGAGTCTGAGTTGGGTCAGGTCCGCGAGCTTTTAATGAGCCGGGAGCTGTCCCAGCTATCGTATTTGTCGCGAGTCTTGACTAGGCCGGCCCAAAGAGCCGAATTTTTAAGCGGCGTCATTACCGAGGCCCTTTTGTTAAGGACTCGCCGCGACGAGAAACTGAACACCGTCTTGGCCCCGACCGTGGAGAAGATCGTGACGGCCTCGGTTAGGCGGGACCCTGAGAATTTGGCTAGCCAGATTTTCCCAGCCATTGGTCCGGCTATTAGGCGGTCCATCTCCGAGACTTTTGTCTCCAAACTTCAGGATTTAAATAGCACCTTAGAGACTAGTTTCTCTTTACGGGGCTTAAAATGGCGTTTAGAGGCTTTACGGGTCCACAAGCCCTTTAGCGAGATCGTTTTACTCCACACCCTTTTGTATCACGTGGAGGAGATTTACCTTATCCACGCCTCCACCGGCCTGGTTTTAGACCACTTGATCTCCGAGGAGTCTGAGTCCGGTCGGGACGCCGACATGGTGGCTGGCATGTTTACGGCTATCCAAGATTTTGTGCGGGATAGCTTTAACGTCAAGCAGCACGAGGGTTTGGACACTCTGCGGTTTGGGGATAGAACCATCTTTTTACGCCGGACTAATCAGGTTTATCTGGCCTGCGTGGTCCGCGGCAATCCTCCAGAGTCTTTAAATAAGGATCTCCAAGAGGCCTTAGAGCTCATGGTGGTCGACTGCGCCGAAGAGTTAGACGCTTTTAATGGCGACGCGACCGCCTTTAAGAAGTGCCGGATCTATTTTCAGGACTTTTTACGGGCCAAGTATCAGGATAAACCCCGGAAGATTCCCAAGTTTTTCTGGATAATCGTCTTAGCCATCTTGTTTTTCTTCTTGGTTTTTGGCTTTGTTAGCCATTATCAGACCAAAAATATCCAAAGGCGCGTGGCTATTTTAGAAAAACAAAAAATTGAGCGAGAGGTTAGCCACCAAAGATCCCAAAAGCTCGATCGACAAAGATTTAAAGAGGCCATGGCTCGCTTAAACGCCGAGCCTGGGCTGATCGTCGCGCAAGCGGATGAGGGTCTGGACGGCCGCTGGCATGTGATCTGCCTCAAAGACAGCTTAGCCGTGGATCCAGTTTACCTTCTGTTTGATCAGTTAAAACTGTCGCCCGAGCGGGTCTCTTTAATGGTCAGGCCTTTTATTTCCTTAGACGAGCCTATTGTCCAAAGGCGGGTCCGGGAGGTCATTAACCCTCTGCCCACGGTGGAACTGGCCTTTGACTCCGACCAAGGCGTTTTGACCATGAGCGGGACCGCTCCCATGGGCTGGATTATCGGGGCCCGGGAAAGAGCCAAAGCCATCCCCGGGGTGACTATGGTGACCGCCGACCGCTTAATCGACCCCCGCTCCAATGAGATGGAAAGACTGGTCTCGGCCATTAATGGGGTCAAGATCCATTTTCCCACGGACCGCGACGAGCCCGTGCCCGAGGATCGACCTATTTTAATAGAAGCGGTCGACAATCTAGTGGCCTTGGAAAATCTGGCCCAAGAGACCCAGATGTCCGTGACTTTGGTCATTTATGGCCACGCCGACTCCACTGGTCAAGACCGGCGGAACTTTGAGTTGAGCGAAAAACGCACCAAAGCCGTGGCCGCTTTACTGTACGCCCGCGGCTCTAGCTTACCCATCGTTAATTATGGTTTAGGCTCCGAGTTCTCGGCTCGCGGGGAGGGCGATCGACCCAAGGACGATCCAGAAAGCCGCCGCATTGAGCTAAGGGTGCGGTTAGCCCAAGGCGGGATCAGCTTAAACGAGCCTTAACTATCTGGGAATATTGGCTTTTATACTTAAGGATTTTTAGTCGATAAAAATATAATTAAGCTCATGTATAGCTAATTATCGGATTTAACCTTAGAAAAAAAGAAAATTTTTAGTTCCATTATTTTGGCCCATGAAATATAATGGTTGGCTGAAAGGCCCTTTGACGACTTCCTCCATAATGATTAGGGCCAGATTTTAACGTCGTTCTTAAATTGTCTTTAAGGCCAAATTGGTTTTCGGCCTCTAGCGGCTTATTTTTTTGGGGCTATTTTTTTCCCCCTTTTTTTTTTAGATCGCTATGGCCTTTTTTGGGTTTTTACCAAAAGATTTGGAAAAGGAGAGCGGGGTTAGCCACAAACTGCTTTTGGAATTCGAGTTATGATTAACAAGAAAATATGCATGCTTGGCTCCTTTTGCGTGGGTAAGACGGCCTTAGTTCGCCACTACGTCAACTCAATTTTCTCGGATAACTATCTCTCCACGGTTGGGGTGAAGATCTCCAAGAAGACTATTGAGGTGGAAGGCGAGGAAATCAATCTCATGCTATGGGATATGGAAGGCCAGGACAATTACAGTATGGTCAACCTGTCCTATTTAAGAGGGGCGCATGGGCTTCTGTTCGTGGTTGACGGCACCCGGGGCGAGACTCTTTCGGTGTCTTTAAAACTGCGCATGGAGGCCTTAAAAATTTTGGGTCCTTCAGTTCCGAGCTTTTTCATCGTCAACAAAGCCGACTTAGAGTCGGAGTGGGAAATCTCGGAAAAAGTCTTAAATTCCCTAGAATCCAAAGGGGTGGTGGCTATTAAGACTAGCGCCAAGACGGGTTTGAACGTGGAGTCGACTTTTTCCCGCTTAGCCGTGGCCATGATGGGAAAAAACGCCACGCCAGCCAAATAAGACTTATTTTGTCGTTTTTTTGGCTGACGGCCAGGATTAAAGGGGAGTTCGCCTTAATTGGCGATTAAAATGCCAAAAAAAGATCCCCATTCGCGTTAAAAGTCCTTTCAATATCGCGAAATTATTATCCCCTTCAAACCCACCAAAAGAGGGGAGTTTTCAGGAAAGACTAAAATATGAGCGCTCAAAAGTCCAAAAACCCTGAAGAGACCTTAGAAAGGGATCGGCTGAAAAGCCAGGGCGGCGAGCTGGGCTTAAAGTTTCTCCGCGTTATGGAGTTCGCCGTATTAAGACGGATGCGGCCCATGGTCTACGAGTTTTACGGTCAGGTCCCGGATTTTTATGGTCGTCTTTTTCCTTTGGACGCTGACGGTCGGCCTTGTTCGGTCCCCTGGAAATACTCCTCCATGCTTGAGTATTTTCTTTTGGACGCCGAGGATTTTTTCGAAAAGAATCCCCGGGTCGGCGAAAAGGTCAATTCCGGCATCTGGCTGGAACCCGAAGGGGAAAACGGGGTCGAGCTGCCTTTAGTGGCCAAAGCTTGGCAGATCCACAAGCAGATCCAGATCATGAGCATCCAGGTTATTCACGAGGAGTACGCCGAGCGAGTTAACCTCTTACGGAAAGCCCGCATGGAGCTGGTGGAGCGTCGGAAGATCTCCAACGATCTCAATAATTTTAAAAAGCAGGCCCTCTACGACGGCATGACCAAGCTGTACAACCGGGCTAGCTTTATGGAGATAATCCAGGAGCAGATGGATAAGCTCCGGACCTACTCTCCGACTTTGGCCCTTTTTATAATTGACGTGGACAACTTTAAGATCGTGAACGACACCTTAGGCCACTTAGTCGGCGACTCGGTCTTAGTCCAAGTGGCCGATATCCTTAGGACTTCTTTACGGAAGAACGACTTTCCAGCGCGGTATGGCGGGGACGAGTTTACGGTGGTGGCTCCAGACACCAATATCGAGCAGTCCCATAAGCTGGCCGAAAAATTAAGGCACCGCATCCAGAACCACAAGTTTAACACCGGCAACATTCCGGTGACCATTAGCGTGGGCTACACCATCTACCGCTCTGGGGAGACGGTTCCCAATTTTATTCGCCGGGCGGATCTAGCCTTATACGACGCCAAACTCATGGGCCGGAACGTGGTCTGCTTTCGAGATCCTTGGATCATCGACGACGACGAGATCGCGGAGATGGACGACCTAGAGTCGAACCAGTAAAGCTCTTGGCTCTTTGGAAAAAAAGGAACTCGATAGCTTTAGGGGCCCAAAAGCCAATAGGGTCCGAGAGCCAATAAGAACCGCGATAGCCAAAAAGGCCCACGAAAGCCAAAAAGGCCCACGAAAGCCAAGGAGACCCCTTATTAGTTCTCAATAATTGAGTCGCGTTAGGCTGATTTTTTCTCTATTTAGTCGTCATTAGTTACGCCTAAAGGAAGATTTTATCGCCAAAAAGTCCCCTGTAAATTAAGGTAAATCGCCCTAAATTTAAGGTTATGGCCTTTAAAATCCCTTAAAGCCCGTTTTTATCAAAAAGACGATCCTTAAGCCTTTCTTAAAAATCCTCGCGCCTTTAGCTCCCCCCTTAAGAGAGGGCTAAAGGCGCGGGGCAGAGGTCTAAAACTCCGCGGCTTACGACTTAAAAGCCCAATAAATTGTGGCCCGGCCCTAAAAAAAAGCGCCTTCGGTCATGAGACGAAACCTAAGAACGCCAGGAAAATATATTAAAAAGATCCTTTCAATATTTTTAGCGAGCCGAAAAGATCTTCAAATTTTCTTGGGCTTAACTTTATCTAAGTTAAGGCCAAAAATCCAAAAACTAAAATCTCCTTAAAAATTTTAAATTTTCAAATCTTTGAGTTTTTTTAGCGAAAACGCCCGGTTAAGCCAAAAAAAGCGAGGAAAAAACTTTACGGCTGGGGCCAGTTTTGTTATGATTAAAGGTGCCTAATTAAATTAAACTAAATGTCAAGCCAAAATTTTAAAAAAATTCAAAAAACCTAAAAACGCGGAAAAAGCCTAAAAATCTTAAATAATCCCAAAAAAGCAAAAATTAAAAAAATTCAAAAAATCTTAAAAAACACGATTAATCAATATAATTAGGCCGCCAACGTTAAAAAGGCGTAAGAAAAAAAAACGCGCTATGAATACACCACCAATAGATCTCACGCTAAAACAGCTTTCCGCCGACGACCAGCTGGATTTTGACGGGCTAATTTTGGCTGCCTTAAAGGTTTTGCCGGAGCTGGCCCAAAGTAGCGGCTTGGCTCCCCACGTCAGAGAAATAAAGAGCCTGCCGGGGATCCACGATTACCACCGACCCTACGACCGCCTGGAGGCTCTAAAGGCGACGCGCTGTTTGCGCCGATTGGTGGAACGGGGGACAAAGGTTGGCGAAGTAGCCAGCGACTTTTTAGCCAAGGCCGAGACTTTGTTAAAGGCAAAAATCGCCTCTATTCAACAAAAGTATGACCGCTTGGCCGCTTTAACCCTAGATCAAGACGAAAGATCGACTTTACCGCAAGTAATTGACGAGAAGATTTTTTACGAGTCTTTCCATCTATTATTTATAAAGCTCACCGGTCAATTTCCCCTGGCCAAATTCGACCAACCGCCCCCCCAACTTAAAAAACTCAAAAACCGGGATCTAGAGCAAGAGATCCAAGATCTTCAAAGCGAATCTGAATCCTATAATGTTCTGACCGCCACTTTATCGGGCAAGTTTCATTCTTTCCTCTCGGGCGGCGCTAAAAACTCCCTGGAAAATATTTCCGGCAAACCTAAGCGTTTATTTGAGTTAGAACGCGAGATCGATAAAAGTCTCCAAAAAATAGACCGGGAAATCGTCAAAACTAAGGCCCAGATAGACCGTGAATTATATTACATGAGCCCTGACGACCTCATGATCTCTGATGTTGTCGAAGCTTTGGTAGATAAAAAGGTCCAGCTTGAGGACTATTTAAATGACATTAAAAATTTATTAAAGATAGAGATAGATTTAGATCAAGGTAAGCTCGCCGCTTTCATCCAAACGCTGGAAAAAAACATGACTGAGTTTCTGGAAGACATAAACGCCAGGTTTTCCGATCTCGTTTATGGCTTTACCTTTGATCTTTCGGCCTTTTTAGCCTTGGCCAAGTTAGAAAACCGTTTTTTTGGCGAAGAGTTGGATTCGCGACCCGACGCGAACTTGGATTTCGATCTCGTCGACGCGGTCAAGTCGCTCGCGGCTTTAAAGGGCTTAACCATCCAAGGTCCCTTAAGAGAACTCGCTTCTCAGTGTTTTGAGAAAGGCGAAAGTTTGTTGGCGGCTGAGACCAAAGAGGCCATCGCCCGTCACGAATCGGCCCGCGGTTACTTAGACACCTCTTATGGCTCCAACTGGCGGGATAAGCTCGTGGAATTTGGCCTAATTAGGGCTTTTTACGAGACCATCTCTTTTGCCCTGGAGCGAATGCGCGACCTTGACGAGGATAGCTTCGACAGTGTCCCCGAAGATTATGAATATGAAGTCGACGACATCGTCGAGATTTTAGACCAGTTGCGCGATGGACGGGATCACGCCGAACACTTTGCCGACTACATGAGTCGGGAATATATTTTCAAGCTGACTCGGAAAATTGAAGACGATCTCACGGTCGCCGAAGAGGATTACGATCCAGAGACTAAGAAACGTCGCTGGAGGA
Organism: Deltaproteobacteria bacterium; assembly: GCA_031257535.1. Taxonomy (GTDB): domain Bacteria; phylum Desulfobacterota; class Desulfarculia; order Adiutricales; family Adiutricaceae; genus JAIROO01. The sequence goes on along the minus strand of JAIROO010000106.1, from coordinate 10,064 downwards.
TCATGGCCTCTAAGATCAAGCTCTTCTTAGACCAAATCCTATTTGATCGGGAGTGCTCTGAGAACCAGCTGGAGTACGAGTTAGCGCGGTTTTCGCCGTGGTTCGTTAACTCGATCGAACTGGTGGGCGCCCTTAAGGACAAAATTTACGGACTCGCGGACTTACACGCTGGTCTTTTGAACTCTTTAGCCGAGCAAGGGATTGACCTCGCGTCTCTTCCCGACGAAGATTTAAAAAACAGCTTCCAAACGCAGCACGAAAAAAAGCAACGCGAAAAGAAGCTCGCTAAAAAAATCAAAAAGGTCCTTAAAAAGCGCTAAAAACTTAGTTCGCGTTTTTTTTCGATCTAGTTAGTCATTAAAATCGCGCTTTTTAGGGTAGATTGGACCTTTCAGTCTTTTGGCGCTGACCAAGGTTTTAGGGGAATTTTTTGGGGGCCAGACCTTAAGTTGGCCCTAAAAATAGAGGTTGGCCCCAATAGTTGGCCCAAAAAAAGCTCTTTCCCAAAATACTGTTTTTAGGGTTAAAAAAGGTTTTTTAGCTTAAAAAAGGTTTTTAGGGTTAAAAAATGTTTTTTTGGGTTAAAAAAGGTTTTAGGGTAAAAAGATAGTTTTGGTCAATAAAATGAATGTTTTGGTCAAAAAAAAGAGGGTTTTGGTCAAAAAAAAAGAGGGTTTTGGTCAATAAAAAGAGGGTTTTGGCGTATTTTTGACCATATTTTTTTGTTTTTTTATGTTAAAAATCAGAAATAAATAATAACTATTTAGTTAAAAAGTCTGATTTATTTTATATTTAATTTTTAAATAAACTTGTTTTGCTAGAGGGCTATTTAATCTTTTTATTCATTTTTTTTCGACTTTTTTTTATCTTTTTTTTATCTCTTTTTTTTGTTTTTTTGCCTTTAACGCCTTTCATCTTTTTTTTGTTTTTTTTGCCTTTAACGCCTTTCATCTTTTTTCGTCTCTTTTTTGTTTTTTTGCCTTTAACGCCTTTCATCTTTTTTCGTTTTTTAAGTTTTTTCTCTGTGTTTAGTACTTATTTACTAAAACTTTGGAATTTGTACCATACAACTCTAGCTAACGTTCTTTAGTCAAGTCCAATAGTCGCCTTATGTAGTCGCTCGTCTTAGAAAAAAACGCGGCCCGGCCCTAAGATTGTCGGCCGCCGCCCGCCGTCTTCTCCAAACCGTCCCTTTTAGCCGTGGAGAGACCCTTATGCCCTCGACAAATACGCCTAGTCTAGTTCTTCTCGCGCCTATTTCTGGTCTGGCCACGCCTTTAGAAAAAGTCCCAGACCCAACTTTCGCTCAAAAAATGGTGGGCGACGGGGTGGCCATTGATCCGACCGAAGAGCGTTTAGTTAGTCCTTGCGCCGGCCGGGTCACTCTTCTGCACTCCTCGCTCCACGCCTTAACCATTACCACCGACTTTGGCTTAGAAATCCTCATGCACGTCGGCTTAGAGACGGTCCTTTTAAAAGGGCGAGGGTTTAAGGCCTTAGTCCGAGAAGGCCAGACCGTCGCGGTTGGGGATCCTCTAATCCTTTTTGACGCGGACTATGTAGTTAAAAACGCCAAAAGTCTTTTGACCATTTTAGCCATCGCGAACGTTGAGCGCGTCTTGGGCTTAAAAGCGACTTTAGGTTATGTGGTGGCCAAAGAGACGACGATTTTAACGGCCACCCTTTTAGCCGACGCCCTAGGCGGCGCGGCGATGGAAATTCCCGAAAAAGAATTGGTCACCGATCCCATCGTTATTCTAAACCCAGCTGGACTCCACGCCAGGCCCTCAGCCGTCTTAGCCAATCACGCCAAACGCTATAAAAGCGCCATTTACCTAGAAAAAGTCGAAGGTGGGGCTAAGGCCAACGCCAAAAGCGTCATCTCGGTCATGGGGTTAGAGGTTAAAGCCCATGACCGCGTCGTCTTAAGGGCCACGGGCGACGACGCGGTCGAGGCTTTGACGGAGTTAGGTCCGCTCTTGGCCGCGGGCTTAGGGGAAAATCTTCATGGCGAGCCAGTCACCCCGCCTAAACCCAAAGCCCCCAAAAAGGTCTCGGCTAACCCTAAGATTTTATTAGGGGTCTCGGCGTCCCCGGGCTTGGCCTTAGGCGAGGTTTACCAGCTTCGTTACCAAGATATCGCGGTTACGGAAAAGGGCCAAAACCCAGAGGATGAAAACGAGTCGCTTAGGGCGGCGATAAAAAAGGCGAGCTTAGAGCTAAAAGAGCTCCAAAACGACTTAAGAAAAAAAGCCGAGTCCGGTAAAGCCGCCATCTTCGCCGCTCACGAGGAGATCTTAGAGGATCCCGAGCTATTGTCGTCGGCCGCTCAAGGGATCGCTTTGGGCCAGAGCGCGGCCTTCGCCTGGCGAAAAGCCTTTACTAGCCAGGCCGAGTCATTAGCGAAACTGAATAACGAGCTCTTGGCGGGCCGGGCCAACGACGTGCGCGACGTTGGACGGCGGGTTCTTTTAAACTTAACCGACGCCAAGACGACCACGGTCGAGCTTCCGGCCAACGCCATCTTAGTGGCCGAGGATCTGACTCCGTCGGATACGGCCTCTTTAGACAAGTCTAAGATCCAAGGGTTCGCCATCACCGGCGGTTCGGCCACCTCCCACGCCTCGATTTTAGCCAGGGCCGCCAATCTCCCCGCCATCGCCGCCATTGAGGAGCGAGCTTTAGAGATCCCCACAGGGACTTTGGCCATTTTAGACGGAGCTAAAGGGGAGTTAAGGCTTTTTCCCACGGAAGAAGAAGTGGCGGCGGTCCAAAAAGTTCGCCAAGAAGCCGAAGAGTTAAGGCGCCAAGAGTTAAGCGCCGCTCTGGCCGAGGCCGTCACCTTAGACGAGCATAAGGTCAAAGTGGTGGGCAACGTCGGCGGTTTAGCCGAGGCCACTGAGATCCCGAAGTTAGGCGGCGAGGGGGTGGGCTTATTACGCTCGGAGTTTTTGTTTTTAAGGCGAGCTACCGCTCCTGACCAAAATGAGCAGGAGGCGGTTTACGTGGCCATCGCCAAAGCCTTGGGGCCAAATCGGGATCTAGTGGTCCGGACCTTGGACGTGGGCGGCGACAAACCTTTAGCCTATTTACCTTTACCCCATGAGGTCAATCCCTTTTTAGGGGTCCGCGGGATCCGGCTCAATCTCTTGGGGACCGATCTGTTTCGTGGGCAGATCCGGGCTATTCTAAAGGCCGCTCCTTACTCTAAGCTGCACATAATGTTTCCCATGGTCACCAACGTCGCTGAGTTTCAAGAGGCTCGGGATCTGGTTTTAGAGGAAAAAAAGGCCCTTTCGATCACCGAAGAAGTCAAGATAGGGCTTATGGTCGAGGTCCCGGCCGCGGCTCTTTTGGCTTATGAGCTGGCCCAAGAGGCGGACTTTTTTTCCATTGGCACCAACGATCTGACTCAATACGCCTTAGCCATTGACCGCGGTCATCCTAAACTGGCTAAAATGGCCGACGCTCTCCATCCCGCGGTTTTAAAGCTTATTGACCAGACCGTTAAAGGGGCCCACGCTTTTGGCAAATGGGTCGGGGTCTGCGGCGGAGTCGCCGGGGAAGTCGTGGCGGGGCCGGTTTTAGTTGGTTTAGGGGTGGACGAGTTAAGCGTTAGCGTCGGCTCCATTCCGGCTATTAAAGCTTTAGTCAGGCGCTTAAACTTTAGTCAATGTCAGACCATCGCCCAAAAAGCCTTGAGCCTCCGGTCTGGGGCTGAGGTAAGGGCCTATCTAGCCCAAGAGATAGGTTAGTTAAAAGCAAAGGGGCCTAAAAAACGATTTTTTAGCGGCCAACGATTTTTAGCGGCTTTGTCGCGGCCAAGTTTTGTAGCGACAAAGATTTATAGCGAGAAAAAAAATTATTTTTTTCTCGCGATTTAAAATCTATATTTAGCTTATAAAAACAGATACTTAGCTCTTAAAAAATAGACCAAAAAAATAATATTTTTTCTATTAGCCCCCAAAACTCGCAAGGCCTTTTTAGCTAAAATTAGCGGACTAAAAAAGAGGAAGGGACCAAGATGTTCAGAAACGCTTTAGGTTTTTTACATAAAATCGGTAAATCCCTGATGCTTCCCGTGGCCATTTTGCCGGTGGCGGGCCTTCTTTTGGGTTTAGGGTCCTCTGATTTTAGTTTTGTCCCCAAATTTTTAATGGACATCATGAAACATGGGGGGAGCGTCATCTTTGACAACTTGGGCCTCGTCTTCGCCGTGGGCGTGGCTTTGGGTTTTACGCGAAACGACGGATCGGCGGCTCTGTCGGCGGTGGTGGGCTACCTAGTCATGGTGGCCACCTTAGGCGTTATGGCCATTGACGTCATGGGTTTAAACCCCGATCCCGAGGTGGGAGAGGTGGCTAAGGTCTTGGGGATGCTCAGTTTAAACACCGGCGTTTTTGGCGGGATCCTCGTGGGGGGTTTAAGCGCGTATTTCTTTAACCGGTTTTATCGGATTGAGTTACCCAATTATTTGTCGTTTTTCGCTGGCAAACGTTTTGTGCCCATCATAACTGGGGTCGGGGCTTTGGTTTTAGGGATGGTTTTAAGTTACGTCTGGCCCCCGGTTCAAGGTTTAATCGCCAAGTTTTCCAATTGGGCGGCCTACTCCAATCCCACCTTAGCCGGGGCCGTCTATGGGGTCGTGGAGCGACTGTTACTGCCTTTTGGCCTCCATCACGCTTGGAACGTGCCGTTTTTCTTTGAGATTGGGTCTTACGTCAATCCCGAGACCCAAAACATAGTCCACGGGGATATAAACCGATTCTTCGAGGGGGATAAAACCGCGGGCATTTTAAGCGGGGGGTTTTTAGTGAAGATGTGGGGTCTGCCCGCCGCGGCTCTGGCCATGTGGCGGCAGGCGAGACCAGAAGAGAGAGTCCGGGTGGGCGGGATTATGGTCTCGGCGGCTTTGACCTCTTTCTTGACGGGCATAACCGAGCCCATTGAGTTTTCTTTTATGTTCGTGGCCCCACTGTTATACGTTTTGCACGCGTTTTTGACTGGCGCGGCCTTCGCTCTCATGAATTTCGTCGGGGCTCATATTGGCTACTCCTTTTCTCATGGCGGCATAGATCTATTATTATATTGGAAGCTTGACGCAAAACCGTGGTTGGTCTTTGTGATCGGGCCTTTGTACGCCCTCCTTTATTACGGGATCTTTTGGGCGGCTATTCGAATATTTAACCTTAAAACTCCCGGCCGGGAAGACGAGGACGGTGGCGTTACGGTCTTAGACACTTCTGGGGAGTTTGGGGTGGCCCGGAACCTAGTTTTGGCTTTTGGAGGACGGAGTAACATCACTCACCTCGACGCCTGCGTGACGCGGTTAAGGGTCAGCGTCGCCGATCCCTCTAAGGTCAGCTCGGGCAGCCTTAAAGCTTTAGGGGCGGCGGGAGTGGTCGAGGCTGGTAACGCGGTCCAAGCTATTTTTGGCACAAAAGCTGGGAACCTAAAAACGGAGATGGACGCCTACTTAAAGCAGGCCGGTTCCGAGGCTGAACTGAGCCCGGCCGACTTAGAGGCGCGTAAGATTAGTCAGGCCAGCCAGGCGACCGAGACCATAAAAGTCCCTCGCGTCGAAGTCGCGCCCCTGGATCTTAAAGAAAAAGAAGCCGCTTTAGCCGCTTTAGGCGGAGCGGCTAACGTTATCCAAGTAGTCGCTGGCGGGGCGACGCGGTTACTGGCCAAACTTAAGGATCCTACCTTAATTGATAAGACCGCGGCCCAAAAAGCTGGTTTCGGGATCTTGAAGCCAGAAAAAGGCGAGGAGACTCAGCTCATCGTTGGCCTTGACCCGGAGCGGTATTTACCGTTAATCTAAAAAAGCTTAAGAAATTAAAATAAGCCCTTCAAAAAAACTTGGAACTTATTTGGATCGTTCAATTAAGCGACGTTAGGCTTAGTTAAGGCCTAGCTAAGACCTGACTAAGACCTGACTAAGACCTGGTAAGACCAGCTTAAGACGAGGTTAAACGTGGTTAGAAGTGAGTAAGACGCGCTTAAAACGCGCTTAAGAAGTGGTTAAAAGGCAGTTCGCGTAGCGTTAGTTCCAGGCTATTTTGCCGGAGTAACCTAAAATAAATGGCCTAAGTTGTTAAAATTTTACGTGTTATAACTTATATTATATATATTATTATATTGATAATACATGACTGCAGTTAAAAGACAATTTGATACGATAACTTTTAATCTTGAAAATTTTATCAAAAACTACTATATTTGCGCGGCTAAAAATGATAACATATCTCACTTAATAGAATAAAACTATGTACTAGAAAATAAATAAAACTTATATAATTAAATATTAAAAAATATAAAAAATTTGACCCTAAAAACTTTAAGCTAAAAAAGCGCCTTTTGGTCGGGGGACGGTTAAGCCTAATTTATAATTTTAGGCTAAGGGCTCTCTTTTTTTTAGTTATAGCGAGCTTATTTTTTTGGGCCTTTAAGACTTTATTTACCATTCTTATGGCTAAAAGGCTTAAAAAATGGAGTCTCTCCCTTGTTTTTTGGGCTTAGTTTGTTTTTGGCAACCCCTATAACGAAACGTTAAGGAGCCTTTTTATGGATAATTTTCTGCTTCGCGTTCCACCCATCGTCCATTTTGGCCAGAACGCGGCTTTAAAGGTTGGCGACGAAGCTACGCGCTTAGGAGCTAAAAAGATCATAATCGTCACTGACGATTTTTTGGCTAAATCTGGGGCGCTGGACCCCATTAAAAAAGCCTTAGACGTCAAAGGCCTAAGCTACGGCGTGTTTTCCTCGGTCAATACCGAGCCTACCATCGAGCACGTGGACGCGGCTTTGGCTCTTTTAAAGGCGGAAAAAGCCGACCTTTTAGTGGCCGTGGGCGGGGGCAGTCCCATTGACGTGGCCAAAGCGGTTAGTTTTATGGCCACCAACCCTGGTCGGATCCAAGATTACATGGGGATCGACAAGATCAAAGTTAACGCCTTGCCTTTGATCGCCGTGCCCACGACGGCCGGGACCGGTAGCGAAGCCACGGCCACGACGATTATCGCCGACACGGTTAATAACGTCAAAATGCTCATTATTAGCGCTCGGATCATGCCGCAAACGGCTTTAGTCGATCCTCTTTTAACTTTAGGCATGCCCAAAGGCTTAACCGCGGCCACTGGTTTAGACGCCTTGACTCACGCCATTGAAGCCTATGTTTCCCGAAAAGCCCAGCCCATTACTGACCTTTTGGCTTTATCGGCCATTAAGCTTTTAGTCAAAAACTTACCCGTGGCTTACGCGGATCCGGCGAACGTGACCGCTCGCTCCGAGACTCTTTTAGGGGCTTTAGAGGCGGGCATGGCTTTTTCTAACTCTTCCGTGGCCTTGGTCCATGGCATGTCGCGACCGGTGGGGGCTATTTTTCACGTGGCCCATGGCGTCTCTAACGCCGCTCTTTTAGCTAAAGTCATGGAGTTTTCTTTGTCTGGGAATTACTCCCGTTACGCTGAAGTGGCTAAAGCTATGGGTCTGCCTGATTTAGGTAACGATCAAAAGACCGCCGAAAGCGGGGCGGTTTTAGTCGCCCGAATCGTTAAAGACCTAGAGGTGCCGGGGTTAGCCGCCTTAGGCGTGATTAAAGACAAGCTCGATCCAGTAGTGAGCAAAATGGCCGACGACGCTATAGCTAGCGGTAGTCCGGGTAATAACCCCAAAATCGCGACTAAGGAAGAAATTATCGAGCTTTACTACGCTTGTCTCTAACCAAAAACGCCCACAAAAAAAACTTTGGGGCAAAAAGTTTTTGGCCCCGAAAAAGGAGAGCCGCCATGGCTATTAAGAGGCTAAAGTACTGCGTCAACAACGAATGGTTGGAGTCGACTTCAGGTCGCTATACCCCAGTCATGAATCCATCCACTGGCGAACAAATCGCCGAAGCCCCGGTCTGCTCTCCCGCCGAAGCCGAGGCCGCGGTTAAAGCCGCGCGAGCGGCTTTTCCAGACTGGTCGGGTCAACCGGTGGCGGTTAGGACCCAGTTAATTTTTCGGTTTCGGGAGCTGGTTTACCAACACTTCGAAGAGCTATCTATTTTGGTGGCCACGGAGATGGGTAAAAATTACGAGGAGTCCAAAGGCGACGTTTTTAAGGTCATCGAAGCCTGCGAGCTGTCCTTAAGCGCTCCCTTGGAGTTACAAGGTTACTCTTTAATGGACGCCACCCGGTCCCACGACATTAACCTCTACCGGCTGCCGGTCGGGGTCTTTTTGGGGGTGGCTCCGTATAATTTCCCGGCCATGATTCCTTTTGGTTGGTTTACGCCTCAGTGTATTGTCAGCGGCAATTGTATGGTTTTAAAGGCGGCCAGTATGGTGCCCCAGTCGGCCATGCGTTTATTGGAGCTGATGATCGAGGCGGGTCTCCCTAAAGGGGTGGTCAACCTTATTACTTGCGGTCGCGAGGCTTTGGCCGATCTGATCGCCCATCCCGAGATTAACGGGGTGTCTTTCGTTGGGTCCGAGTCGGTCGGGAAAATCGTTTACGGTCAAGCGGCGGCCGCGGGCAAAAGGGTCCAGGCTTTAACGGAAGCTAAAAACCACGCCTTGATTTTAGAGGACGCGCCTTTAGAGTGGACCGCGAGAAGGGTCGTCAACTCGGCTTTTGGGTGCGCTGGTCAAAGGTGTATGGCCTTACCCGTGGTCGTGGTCCAAGAGCCCGTGGCCGACGAGTTCGTAAAAATTATTAAAAAATTAGCCCAAGAGCTAGTCATTGGGGCGGCCTACGATCCCGCGACCCATTTAGGCCCCTTAGTTAGCCAAGGTCAAAAAGACTCGGTGGAAAAATGGATCGCGAAAGGGGTAGAGGAAGGGGCGGAATTAGTGTTAGACGGCCGGGGTTGTCGCCCCAAAGGTTTTGAAAACGGTTATTTCGTGGGGCCCACTATATTAGATAAGGTCAAACCCAAAATGACCGTGGGCGACCAGGAGATCTTTGGCCCGGTCTTGTGCGTCAAGCGCTGCGCGAGTTTCGAAGAAGGCTTAGCTTTAATGAACGCCAATCGTTTCGCCAATGGGTCGTCGATTTTTACGACTAGTGGTTATTATAGTCGGGAGTTCGTCCGACATACCGACGGCGGCATGGTCGGAGTCAATGTCGGCATTCCCGTGCCTTTGGGCTTTTTCCCCTTTTCTGGCAATAAAAGGTCTTTTTTTGGCGATCTCCACTGCTTAGGTCGCGACGGTTTAAGGTTCTACACCCGGGTTAAGACCGTGACCACCAAGTGGATCTCCCCCGAGGAGTCCCAAGAGGCCCGGGTTAGCACCTGGGAAGGGACGATTAACAAACAACTTTAACAGTTTTTTAAGGCCACCCTTGGCTAACTGATTGGCTTTTGGATTTTTTTTAAGGGCTAAATTATTAAAACGCCGCCAAAAACTTCTTTAAGGCTTTTTTGGCGGCGTTTTAAGTGTCAATATATCTTCGCTATGGCGTAAAAATTTTAGATTATTCCTAAACGGCCATTTTTTTTGATCGGCGGATAGTCTTGATGGCCTCGTAAAAACCCTGTTTTAAAAAACAGAAGCGAATTGGTTCGCGCAAGCCGCGTTTTGGCCAATCAAAGTTAGATAAAGCAAAAGGACCATAAAAACGATTAAAAACTTACATTGATTCACACTTATCTATTCTTTAAAATCTAAAGTTATATATTTATTTTAAAAATACCTAAAAGCGCGTAACTTTATAGCCAGCCTGACTCAACAGCGCGGGAACTCCACTTTTGGCCACCTAAAACCAGACCAGCCAAAAAGACGGCCAGAACTCTCATAAACTCAAGCGAATAACCATGGCTAACCTCCTTATATAGGCGATCGAAATTTAAAAAAATCGCCGTGCGCGACGTTTTTTCTCTTCGCGCTAAAGCCAAAAAGCTGACGATTCAAAAGATGTTGGCTTTTTTAGGAAAGTAACTAATCTTAAAGCCAAAAATTTATAAAATCTTTCGCAGAAAACCGGTAGACTTTAGTCTAGCGGATGAATGCGTTTGATAGTTAAAGGCTCCCTTCTCACAACCTTAGCCCTGCCAGATTTAAGTATAATCCTGGCTA
>JAIROO010000092.1 GCA_031257535.1 Deltaproteobacteria bacterium | reverse complement strand
ACTAATAATTAAATTTATTATTTATTATTATTATATTTTAACTTATATTATAGACTAAAAAAACATTCTAACTTGCCCGGAACAATAAATTGATATATAATTAGTAACGATAACTATAGCCAAAGGCGCGCGGGGTTTTGGGGTCAGTTTTCGCGGCGACCTGATCGCGAATTGAAAATGGCTGTTTTAAGAGGCCAGCCCTTGAATATCTCCAGTTTTTCTCTTATGATGTCCTAGTAAAAACCCCCTTTTAATTTTTGAGGATTAGTTAATATACAATGTATAGTGGTTTTTACAGTTTCAGATTGGCTTATGTAGTAGAGCCACGCGCCTATAATTTTAACGCCAGGGCTTTTACGAATCCATCTCTTATATTGGAGTAAATTATTTATCTATCGTTGGCCTTTAACCTTATGACTTCTAGGGTAACTATCATGAAATTGATTTATTGTATTATTTTTTTATGTATAATATCATTTTCCAACGTTCCTATCGCGTTTTCAGACTCTGAATGCGAAACAGATTATTGGGGAAAAACTGTTTGTAAACATAAAGATAGCCGTGGTCAAAGTCAAGGTACATCAGAATGCGAAACAGATTATTGGGGAAAAACTAAGTGTAAAGATTCACGATATTAGTTATATAGATGATTATTTGTCTTATCAAACCCCTCCTGACCTTAACCTACCGCCTTTTTGGTTTTCTAGCGCGTCTTCGACGCGACGAATCGAGCCGACTTCTCCCCATCGCCAAAAAGGGCGAGGCTTTATAGGCTTTTGACCTTCCGGGTCGACCATAAGGTCATTCCTCTCTTGACTAACCTCCAAAAATCTCGCTCCCGTAAGTCTACCCCCCCAAGACTAAACTCCTTCGTCAAGATTTCCCTAAGGCGAGAGGCGAGAGGCGAGAAATTTTTTCAACTTTTTAAGCCTTTGTGATACAATCGCGAGGCTATAACCAATAGCTATTTAGACCCGCTTTTTTGGCGCTGGTTTTTTTCGAGGATTTTTTGCGGCTTTTATCCTTCCCCAAAATTTTTTGGGCCCTTTTGGCCTTTTCTTTTATCTTTAGTTTAAGCGACGTTATGGCTTTAGCTAACGACTCAGAAGAAAGACGCGTCGCCGTCGTGGCCGGACTGCCAGATAGCCAAAAGGGCTGGCCGGGTTATTTACGGAGCTTAACCGACCTTATGTCTTCTAAGCTGTCGGTCCAAACCCGCCTCGTCTTTAACCCCTTAGCCGACGGAATTTTGGCGGCCAATCGTCTGTCTTTGGCTAACCTAGACGGGAGTTTATTAGGGGTTTTGCCCATGGTGGCCATGGCGACCAGGGTGGCTGAGGACCGAACTCCGTACGTTTTAGACGACTTTGAGCCCCTCCTTTTAGCCGAGACCGTGCCCTTCGCCCTTTTAGCCGGACCCAAGGCCCCTTTTAACAATCTGAGTTCTTTAAAAGCCTTCGCCAAAAGCGGCCAGATTACCTTCTGGCGCGCGGGCCTTGACCCCATCGCCCTAGGGGATCTTTTGGCTTATGGGCTCTTTAGGGACTTAGGCCTAAAACCCAACCTAGTTTTTAAAGCCACCTTAGACCCTAAATTTTTAGCCCAAGACCCCACGGCTCTCATGGTTAAACCCTTAGACGAGCTAGACCTAGGGCTTAATCATTATAAGATCGTGGCCGTGTTAACCGACGTTTACGCTGGCCCCTGCGCTCCGGCGGGCTTGGATCTCCGCTCTCAGAACTATTTAAGCCAAGTCCACGACTACATGGGCTTCTATTACCCCAAAGGGACCATCTTAGAAGTGACCGATAAAACCACGGCCGCTCTGATTACGGCTTTGACCGAGCCCTCGGCTTTAGAGTTAGCTTCTAAAAACTGTCTGGCCACGGGCCCTAAAGGGCCCGTGGCCTTTAGCTCCCACAGGGCCGCCGAGTTTTTAGCCCAAGAAATTGACGCCCAACGCCAATTAATAGAAAGCTTAAGGCCATGACGGTCGACAGTTCCGCTCCGCCGGCCCCGGCTAGCTTTGAGGTTTTAAGGGCTGGCGACCAGATCCGTCTTTTAGGGCCCTTAGACGCCACGGTCGCGCCCAAAAGCTGGGACTTCCTCCGGAGCTTAGGGCCCAAAGACCAGCTTAACTGGGATCCGAGTGGTTTAACTAGCCTGGACTTAAATGGAGCCGCCCAGCTGTCCTGGGCTCTAAAATCCGCGGAAAAGTTAGGGGCCAAGTGCTCTTTAGGCGAGCTGCCGGCCACTTTAGCCCCCATCTGGAGTTTAGCCCAAGAGGCTTTAGGCCAGCCCCAGCCTTTATCTAAACCAACTAAGCTGTCCTTGATCCAAGAAACCGGCTTGGTCATGACTGACTTGTGGCATGATCTAGCCGAAATCTTAAGCTTTTTAGGCGAACTCATCAGCCACGTGGGGGGCTTAATAAGAAAACCCTGGACCGGTCGCTGGGCTATGGTCTTAAAGATCGTGGAGACGGCGGTGGTCAACGCTCTGCCGGTCACGGCTTTGGTGGCCTTTTTAGTGGGCTTAATCTTAGCTTTCCAGTCGGCCATGTTTATGCGCATGTTCGGGGTGGACATATTCGTGGCGGATTTGGTGGGTCTAGCCATGATCCGGGAGCTGGGCTCGTTAATGACGGCCATTGTCTTAACCGGCCGCACGGGCTCGGCCTTCTCGGCGGAACTGGGCTCCATGAAGACCAACCAGGAGATTGACGCTTTTATAACTTTAGGTTTATCGCCCAACCGAGATTTGGCTCTACCTAGGGTTTTAGCCTTAACCTTCGCCACCCCTTTCTTAGCCGTCTTAGCTAACTTAGCCGGTTTACTGGGCGGCAACCTGGTCATGATCTCCTTGGGCTATCCAGTTAGGGTTTTCTGGGACGAGCTAGGCTCCCACGTGGACGCCTCAGACATTTCGACGGGGTTGTTTAAGGCCTTTGTGTTCGGCTTTACCGTGGCCGCGATTGGTTGTCAAAGGGGCCTCGCAGCTGGGGATGGCCCGGAAGCCGTGGGCCAGTCGACCACCAAAGGCGTGGTCACGAACATCATAGTCGTGGCTTTTTTAGATAGTCTGTTCGCGGTGATTTTTTATGTCCTCAACTGGTAAGGACGGCTTTACCCACCCCTTAATCGCCGACAACCTGACCGTGGCTTACCCTGGCGCCCCCCCCTTACTGGAGCGGATCTCCTTTACGGTCCACGCGGGGGAGATCATCGGAATCTTAGGCCCTAGCGGTTGTGGCAAAAGCACCCTTCTTCGGCACCTAGTGGGTTTAGAGCGCCCGGGCCAGGGTCGAGTCTTAGTTTTTGGCGAGGATCTCTGGGCTAACGAGGGCCAGAATTTAGACCAAATTCGTCGCCGTTTTGGCATGATGTATCAAAGCGGGGCTTTGTTTGGCGACCTAGATCTCTTGGAAAACGTCTCTTTGCCCTTAAAAGAGTTTACTTCTCTCCCTAAAGGGGCTATCGCGACCATCGCGAGGCTAAAACTGGCTTTAGTGGGTTTAAGTGGTTTCGAGCGCGCCTCTCCGGCCACCTTATCTGGGGGCATGCGAAAAAGAGCGGCCATCGCCCGGGCCATGGCCTTGGATCCCAAACTTATTTTTTTAGACGAACCCTCGGCGGGATTGGACCCCATTACCTCAGCCGGGCTGGACAACTTAATTCTGACCTTAGCCAAAAATCTGGCCATCGCCTTCGTCGTGGTCACCCATGAGCTGAGGAGCGTTATGGCCATGGTCGATCGCGCCATTTTATTGGACAAAAAATCCAAAGGGATCACGGACCACGGGACCCCGGCCTATTTAGCCACCAAATCGCGGAACCCCGCCACCATGGCTTTTTTTCTCCGGCCAGACGGGCCAACCGCCGAAGGATAGCCAAAAGGCGGCCTAACCTACCGAAATCTCCCTTTAGGTTGGGGGCTCTTTTTTAGGACTTTAAAATCAAACTTAATTTTCCGACTTTTTCGCGGCCGGCTTTTTAGCTCCCGCCATAACTTCTAGTCGACGGACGTCATGAGCAAAGAAACTAATTATTTCAAAATAGGCCTTTTTACCGTCGGTGGCCTTCTTATTTTAGCCGCTGGGGTCATCTTCTTTGGTTTGTCCTCGGCTTTTCGGCCAACTTTAAGGTGCGTGACCTTTTTCGACCACTCGGTGCAAGGCCTTTCGGTGGGGGCCCCCGTCAATTTCCGGGGTTTTAAGGTCGGTCAGGTCTCGGCTATTGGCTTGCCGGGTTTAAGCGGCTCAACGGGTCAAAAAGTGGTGGAAGTCGACTTTTTCCTTTACCCCTCCCTTTTGTCCGGCGCCGAATCGACCACCGTCTTAGACGCCCGTAGTTACCTGGAAAACGAGATCGAGTCGGGCCTCCGGATCTACCTCTCGTTTCAAGGGGTCTCCGGGGTCTGTTTTTTAGATCTTGATTACCGCTCGGACGCCGACGGCGAGGAAACTCCGCACCCGCGCTTTAAGACCAGCCTCTTAGTCATCCCCAACGCCCCGGGCACGGTTATGGAAATTAGCGAGTCTTTGTCGCGCGTGGTCCGCTCGTTTCGAACGGTCGACTTTGACCGTTTAGGCCAAAAACTGGACCTAACTTTAACTAACTTTAGTCTTTTAGCCTCGACATTAAACGATAAAACCGCCATGGTCTCAGACGAGATGAACCTAACCCTAAAGGCCCTCCAAGCCACGGCCGATAACGTGGGCCATTTAGCCGATAGTTTATCCGGCGAGGTCTTGGAACTGAACCTTCAAAAGAGCTTAACCGAGGTTAACGAGACCTTAAAACGCTTTAAGGGGATCTTAAACCGGACCGACCAGTTTTTAAGAGGCTCTCAAGACAACCTCTCTCCCTCTTTGGAAAACTTTAGGATCATGACCGAAAACCTGCGCGAGTTCTCGGAGACGGCCAAACGCTATCCCAGTCAACTCCTCTTTGGCCAGGCCCCCAACGAGGTTAAACCGTGACCAGACCTTCGCCTTTTAAAATTACCTTAAAGATCCTGGCCGTAACTTTTTTGGCCTTGGGAGCGTTTATGGGGTGTGGCCTGGCTAAACCTTACCCGGCCATTAGCACGTTTGACGTGAGCCCCGTCGAAAGCGCCCCCCCCTTATCCAGGCCAGTTAGGCCTTACGTGGTTATGGTCACGCCCTTAAACGTGGCCGCGGCCTACGACACCCGAAAACTTATCTACAAATCCCAAAAAGGGCAACTTTTAGAGGATTTTTACAACGAGCTCATCGCTCCGCCAGGCCGTCTTTTAGCCGATAGCCTGGCCACTTACCTGGATCTTAAAAGCCCTAACGCCCAGTTTACGCGCGCCCATGGGCAAAAAGGGGCCGACTTTGTCTTAGAGGGTTATTTAGCCGAGTTTTTAGGCGATTTTAGCTTAACCCCGCCCGCGGCCAGAATGACCCTGGCGGTCACCTTAAACGACGTCCGCCGCGAGCGGGTGAAAATCGTTTTAGCTAAAACTTACCAAGTCCGCGTCCCCGTGACCGGCCAGGGCGATAAACCCGCCCCTTCGCTCATCGCGGCTCTAACTCAAGCCTTCGCTCAAGTCTTAACCGAAATGGAAAGCGATCTAACCGAAAGTTTTAATGAACTCCAAAAAGCCCGGAAATAGACTTAAAAAGAACTAAAGATAACGATAAATATATAGATCTATAGCTCTAACGATAGCCTAAAACCAAGCCTGATTCTTGGTGAGCTAACTAAGGAGTCGGCCCCTCGCCTGGCCTTAACGTTTATTAGGGAAAGCGCGTCAAAGCCTCTACCGCCGAGGAACGCGATCTGACTGAGAGTTTTAATGCACTCCAATAACCACAAAAATAACCTTAATAACGCTAAATATAACGTTAAAGATAACGCAAAAAATAACGCTAAAGATAACGATAGCTCTAATGATAGTCTAAAAAACGATCCTGGCTCTAGCGACCGACTAAAGCCTAAGTTCCAAGGACCGCAAAAAAAAGACGCGCCTAGTTATAATAGTAGCCTCGCTAAGGAGTCGAGCGACGAACTAACTAAGGAGTCTAGCGAAGGGCTCGCGGCCGAGTCTTCGCCCGCCTTGACTAAAGAAGAACCTAAAGCTTTAGGCCCCTTCAGCGACCAGGCCGCTCTAACTTTTGGGTCCCCAAAAGAAGGCGATTCTAACCCCGCTTTAAGCTCTGGTCCGGGCTCTGGTCCGGGCCCTAGCCTTAACCCTAGCTCCAAAGTCCAAGCTTTTGGGCCTTTGGCCTTGATTTTAATTCTTTTGGCTACGGGTTTAGGGGCTCTTTTGGTCATCCCCATGTATCCAGGGTTTTACGTTCTCCCTTGGGTCACGGGTTTACTGATTCTTCTTTTTCGGGGTCCTAAGCGTTTAAAAGCTGATTTGCGCGCCTTAGGTCAACCCGGACGGTTAAGGTTTTGGCGCCGAGTTCTAGGTTTATTAGTGGCTTTGGCCCTGCTTTTAGCCGTTGGCTCTCTGACCGCTTTACCGATTTACAACTTAAGCGGCCTAAAAGGCCTGGTTTTAAGCCCCCAAGAGGTGGCGACTTTAGACAAACTCCCAGACGAGACGGTGGTGGAGGCCTTTTTAACCCCCGCGGGCGAGGCTAAGTTTGGCTCTCTTTTGAACCTTTACGCCCGGGCCTCGACGAAGATTACGATTCGCCGCTCCCCTGGGCCAGCTCGCTCTTTGGTCGAAGACTCGGAAGTCAAGCTGGTTTTACCGGACCTTGCGATCATCCGATCTGGGCCTTATCAAGAGACCGTGGCCCCTTTAACTTACCAAGGTTTAAAAGAGGCCTTTTACCGGTTGTCGGCTCCGACTAGGCTGGTTTACTCTTTAATTGGCGACGGCGAGAAGTCGGTCCAAGACCCAAGCCCCAAAGGATTGTCGCTTTGGGCAAAAGCCTTAGAAAAACGCAAAATATATCTCCACGACTACTTCTGGGCCCCAGGAGAGCCTTTACCCACTCAGTTTAAGGCCTTACTTTTAATGGGCCCCACCGTCTCTTTGTCCCCAGAAAAAAACGCGGCTCTCACCAATTTCCTAGCCCAAGGCGGCCGACTTTTAGTGGCTCAAGACCCCTTAGCCCCGGGAGTCGAGCCCGCGGTTTTCCAAGAGTTGGGCTTAACGTTACCGGATGGGCTCATGGCCGATCCGCAAACGGCCTGGGCCGGAACCAATGATTTTTTCCCGGTTAGCCAAAAATTCGCCAATCACCCCGCGACTTTAGGTTTAAGCCGCCCCGTGGTCTGGCCTTTAGCTGGAGCCATTTTAGTCGACCAAAAGCCCCCGCGAAATGACGAGGCCGACGATCCCTTAGCCGCGACGGTTTCGGCCTTGGCTTTAAGTTCGCCAGAGTCCTTTTTAGAGACCGACCTTTTAGCCATCGCCAAACGCCGGCCGACCCAAGACGACGAGGCTGACTTAAAAGGACCCTTAGCCTTAGCCGCGGGGGCGGACTTAAAAAGCGGCGGCCGGCTGGTTCTTTTGGCGGACTCAGATCTGGCCACCAATGTTTTTTACCCGCACCAAGGCAACCAAGAGTTCTTAGACGGAGTCATAAACTGGCTAATCGACGAAAATCTCGCGCCTGACTCTTTGCCCAAAGCCATTTTATTTAACGTCACTCAAAGCCGGGCCCGACTCTTTTTTTGGTTACCAGTGGTGGTTTGGCCGGGACTTATGGTTTTAATCTGGGGACTGTGGCGCTGGCGACGCGGCCGAGGGGAGGGAAAAAATTACCGCCTATAATTATATTTAAAGGCCAATTAACTGACAAATCATTTAACGTAGGCAAACAAATTAAATATAAGGCTGATAATTAGCCTTATTTAAGCTTATACCGCCTTCTGACTTTAATGAACATAGTGTTTAGGACAGGACATAGTATCTTGAGCGCGAAATTACAGACTATTACCCGCCGGGCCACTTTAGCCGATCTGCCCGCCGTGTTGGAACTCCAAAAACTGGCCTTTTTAAGCGAAGCCGAGTTGTTAGGCGACTACAATATCAGTCCTTTGAAGCAGACTTTACCGGAAAAAGAGGCTGAATGGCGAAAAGGCCTCATTTTAGTGACTCAATCGCCAAACGGGGAGCGGATCGTTGGCTCGGTCCAAGCCATTGAAGAAAAGGGGCGAGTCTTGGTGGGGAAACTAATCGTGGACCCCAAGTGGCAAAACCAAGGGCTGGCCACCGACCTGTTAAAGGCCTTAGAAAAAATCTTTGGCCCTACGACTTACGAGTTACATACTTCCTCTAAAAGCCTAAAAAATCTCCACCTATACCATAAAATAGGCTATCAAGAGGTTAAAAGGGCGCCCATGACCGATAGCGTGGACTTTGTTTATCTAGAAAAAACTATTTAAACTTTAGCTGGTGGCTAGACGTCGCCCTTTTCGGGTGGCGAGTCAAGTAATTTCGCCAAAAAAACGCCCCTTAGTCCCCTCTCCATCCCCAAAAAACGTTAAATTTTTTAGCCGCGGAGCGAAAGCTCGCGGCCCCGATTCGCCAAAAGGCTAAAACGCGCGTTATCCCTCCACCAAAATCCGAAAACTAAAACAGCCGAAAAAAGATAATGGCCCTAAAGGCGGCTCAAGCTATAAAGCCATAAGGCGGCGAAATAGAGGCCAAAAACTTTTTACCAAAAAGGGGGGCGTTGACGGGTTAAACAAAGGAAATTTCGCGTCGTCGCCAAATAGCGTCGAGAAGCGGGTCCCCTTTTAGTTATGAAGAGCCAAAAGCCAGAGGCCACCACCTCTTTTTTAGGGGTCCAACCAAAAATAGTTAAGGCCCGAAAACTTGGTCGCTAACCAAAAGCTCTTTGTCCTAAAGCTTAAACTTTGACCAAAAAAGCGACCTGGACCGCCAAAGTTAGGGCGTAAAGCTTTAGGATTTTCGGCTTGTTTTTAGGTTATTACCGCTCTTAGGCTGATTTACTTAAAAAGAGCGACTATCTTTGTCCCATTGCCATAGATCGCTAAGCCTAAAGAAGTAATTTCTTTCGCGTTGAAACTTACTATGCTGGGATAATTTCTTTTTTCGATATCGTTTAAGGCTTCTTGGGCGGTTTTAGCCAATAGCGCGTCAATTTTTTCGTTGGAAGTTTTTGTTGTTGACTGAGCTTCTTTTAATATCTCGTCTATTTCCTCTTTAGGGAGCGTTTTTTTAAGCGCTTTAGCTAGAGCTTGATCGATTTCAGTCGAAGCTAAATATTCTTTGGCGTTATTGGCCAGAAACTGATTATAATCCTCCACTGTCGGCTTAGGCAGGCCAATTTTAGATAACGCTATATCAAGCTTTTCGCGACCGAGTTTAAACGCCATCGCGGTAGCTAAACTTTTGTTATATAGGTTGGTAGGTAGTTCTGTCTTAGCGGTAGCGGCTAAAATTTGATTTTTTTCGTCTTCGGTTAGCTTGTCTGATTCTGGACAATACCGTAACTCAATAATTAAATAGTTATGGTTTGACAGACGAAGGCCAATATCTAATCGCCCAGCCGCTCCCGCTAGTTCGCTGTCGACTTGAAAATCCATAGCCTTTAAGATCAATTGGACAAAAGCGTGGAAGGAGCTTTCGCCTTTTGGTTTTTGATAAA
>JAIROO010000040.1 GCA_031257535.1 Deltaproteobacteria bacterium | reverse complement strand
GGCCGGTCAGCGCCTAAAACATAAACCATTATAATTTCCTTGATTAAGCGTCCTTACGGGCCTGTTAAAAAATCCCCTCGGGAATGTTATTATCCAGCGTTACGCCTCGTTCCGTTTTGTCCTTGCCTAGACGATTGTCCGCAAACGGGGCTTCGAGAGGTTGGGACTGAGGCAGAGTCCCAACGTCGGTCTTAAACCTAATAATAACGGAGCGGGTTGGATCCCGCTTTCCCTGGTCAACCGAAGGCTCTTACAAGCCTCCGACTTTAGTCGGGGGTAGTTGACTTTTGCCCTTAAATTAGGCTTTTGTTTGAAACGAAGTATAGCGCCTAGGCCTAAATTTTGTCAAAACCATAAAGGTTCCATTTTCAGGTTTTTTAGGCTCGTCCCAAAAAAACAGGCTTTTTGACAGATATGATAATAGTTTTTGTCATATTTTTAATAATTTTCTATAATATCTAATAAAATAGCTATGTTATATTGGGTAAAATAACAATAATAAATCGTCTAAAAAAATGATAATTAATAAAAGTGTTTATTTTATTTATATAGTTTCATCGTTTTAGTTAACGCGTCTATTTCTTTGATTAGTTCGTTATTTTCAATGTCCTGATAATCTAAGGCCGATAGCTTGGATATTTCAAGCTGTAATTGATCCATTTTAATAAGTATTTGGTCTAAAAAATTTAACGAAGACTTAAGAAATTCTTGATAGTCGTCAAATATCTGTTGGCGTTTGGCCTGATTCGCGCTCGTCGATTTTTTTTGGCGGAAAAAATCTTCGTATTCTTTTTCGTCAAAAGCGTTTAAGCGGATTAAAATATTGTTGACCGTTACGGCGAAGGTATTTTCTACGCCATTAATAATACTAGAAAATTTAATAAAACTGATTTCTGTTTTAGTAAAATGAGATAATAGTGTACTAAAGACTAATTCTCGTTTTTTTATAAAACTTTCACAATATTTTATAGTTGACAATAAATCTTTTTTAAATGTATATCCATGTTGTTTAATATAATCATTTAACAATTGAATATATACTGATATTGATTCGATTTTTTTGCCGTCAAAAGTTATTATATTAGTTTTTTGATTTTTAAATAATATTATATAACTAAATACTAAATAAAAAACTACAATTATCGTAAATAATAAATAGACAATTAAGCTTAATATCGTATCATTACTGGTAAAAATCCGGACCAGACTTTGAAAACAATAGGCCAAGAAAAGGGCCAGAATTGAGCCTGCGTTGACTAAGGCCAATCTCTTAAACATAGGGCCTCCCTTAAAGTTTAAGGCGACTTTTAGCTAGTCCGTTTCAGGTAGTCGCTTAATATTTAGCCATAAAATATATAATTATAAACATAAAAAAGTTTTACAATAGCTAGGCAACGTCATTTTTATATTATTAACACATTCGAAAAAAACTTATCTAGCGTAAAATATTTGACTATTTAGTACTATAAACGCCTGACGGTAATTACTCATGATTTATTGGGTATAAATGAGCGCTTAGAACTTAGATTTCTAGGCGACTTTTAGCTTAAATTGGTGGCCTTTTTTCTTTCCCAAGCTTCGGCCTCGTCTAAGACGGACAGCTCGTCTTCGGTCAGCTCCAAGAGCCAGGCCCCTGGAGTCCAGTCCCAGATCGGGGCGAGATTAGGGTGGCGCCGGGCCAAGTTAACCACGCAAAAGCCCTCGCTCGTGGCCGAGGCGTTTAAAGAAAAGCCAGCTTTAAAGGCGCTTTTCAGGATGAGACTAGTCTGAATCCCCGCGGCCATGCCGGTCACGATCAGGCGACCTGGCCCTGGTTTCAGCCAGTCAAAAAAATATTTTAAGCGTCTGGCCACGGCGTAAGGGGAGAGGGAGACGATTATTAGGTGAAAGACCTCTTGAAAGCTGGCCGCCTTTTCCTTAACCAAGACTCCCAAAGGCGAGTGGACCATCTCGAGCGGGTCGGGTGGGTTTAAGCGGTCGACTAAGGCCTTGGCCGAGCGGGCCGTCTCCGCTTCGCCACAAACCAAGGTGACTGGGCCCGAGCCGCCTTGGAGAGCGGCCGCGGTAATTAAGGCTGGGCCTTCCTCAAAGATCAAAGTCTTAAAGCCGCGGGTCTCAGGGGCTCCCGGGGGCGGGGAGAGGCGTTCGGTTATGGCCAAAAGAGCTAGATCGGCCACGTTTTTGGCGCGGGGGCTTAGATAGAGGGGGTCGGGTAAAAAGAGATGGCGACCCGAGACGTCTAGGGGCGGGGTCGTCTCGCTGGTCACCCTAAAAGGCCCTAACCGCCGGACGGCGCGGTTGGCGGGCACCGGCGGGATGGGCAGCCACCACAGCTCGACTTTGGTGGCGATAGAACGGCTCGCGGCCACTTTTTTCAGGGTTTGGTTAAAATAGTCCAGATCGTCGGCGAGGGTGGGACCGAGTTGGGAGTCGTCGCTGGGATTGACCCGGACGGCCAGCTCCAAAGAGCCATAGATTCCTGGGTCCTCGTAAGCTTTTTCCGGGTCCCAGACGATCTCGGGCTCCCACAGGGGGCGCTCGACCAAAAGTCGGGCCGAGAGCTCTAAAAGCCTTTCATAGGGCAAACGAGCTATGAGACGCCAATAAAAGCCGGCCGCGGGAAAGGGGTTTAGGGCCACGGGGATTTTTTATTTTAGTTTTTAGCCCAAAAGCTCGACCCAGCCATAAGGGTCGGGTTTGTGGCCGTACTGGACGCCGACCAGCTCGTCGTATAAGGTCTGGGTTATGGGCCCCACCCCGCCGTCGCCTATCTGGTAATCCTGGTCCAAATAGCTTAACAAGCCTACTGGCGAGATGACGGCCGCGGTGCCCGAGCCAAAAGCCTCGGTTAAGCGCCCATTTTTTTGGGCGAGGATGAGCTCGTCAATAGCTAAGGGTCTTTCCTCGGCCGGGATCTTCAGTCTTTCGGCCACGGTCAAAACCGAAGAGCGGGTGATGCCCGGCAAAATGGTGCCGCTGGTTAAAGGGGAAGTCG
>JAIROO010000343.1 GCA_031257535.1 Deltaproteobacteria bacterium | reverse complement strand
CGATTTTCCATAGTAAATAACAAACCTCAGCTGCTCTTATATATGAATCGTTTGTTATAGTTGTCACCTTCTTTGTCAAAAAGTCCAAGGCACCAAGAACATTGAAACGCTTACCTCGATTAGTTATAATAGCGTACCTAAATATTTGATTAAGTAAGCTTTTAAGCTTGGCGACAGTGTTTAAATAGCCTTGATTTTCAATATCGCGAAGGATCGTTAAAATATCTATGGCTTTTATAGTTTTAATCGGTCGAACGCCTAAAATCGGAAATAGCCGGGTTTCGGCCATTTGGATATTTCTTTCGTGTTGTTTTGGAGCGATAGAGCTTTTATGAAGTTCGATGAACTCACGAGCTATAGACTCAAAAGAGTCTTGTGTAAAGGCGGAGGCCTTGACGGTTTTTATGGCCTTTTTCTTGGCCATAGGATCTAGACCATTTTTAAGATCATTTTTAGCTATTTGAAGGCAATTTCGGGCTTCTTGAATTCCAACGTTAGGATAAGAGCCGATAGTTAAGGTTTTATGGGTTTCGTAGTTGTAGTCAAAACGCCAGATTTTTTCGCCTGACGTTGAGACGAAAATATATGGACCGTGGCCGTCGGAGATTTTATAAGGCTTTTCCCTAGTTTTAAGGGATCGGATTTTAAAATCCGTCAAGGGAAGGGACATTTTAGGCATAAAAGGCCTCGTTTTTTTTAAGGTATTAGCGCGTTTTTCGGCGACTCAATACCTTAAAAAATACCTTTTTAAGTTTTCAATATCAAGTTGTTCCTTTCGTTCCAGTTGATTCTTTTAGACAATAAAAAACCCCGAAAGTCCTGGATTGACGAGGGGTTTTGGGATATTTAGGAAGGTATTTAGGTCGTTTAAAAGTTAACTATAATTAAGTGTAATTAAGGTATTGGCGGAAGCGGTGAGATTCGAACTCACGAATGGAAATCCATTTCTGGTTTTCAAGACCAGCGCCATAAACCACTCGGCCACGCTTCCATGCATTGACTTTTGCCTACCGACTCGCTGGCTTTAAGGCTTAGAACCTCATGAGACGCTGGCGAGAAAAAAAACGTCGCGGGTTTAGCCACCCCCCCGTGAACGCCGGCCTATTTTAGGGCAGAGTCGGTCAAAAGTAAACATTGGTGAGGCTAACGCGGTCGGTCAAATTATGGGTATAAGGTTACGTTCGGTCGCGTTTGTTTTTGTCTGTTTGTTAAATATGCGGCATAAATAAACGAAAAAAATAATTTAAAAGTTTATTAATATTAAAAAGTCTAATTAAATGTTGTATATATTGGAAAAAATTTCTATCGGATATTTAGCAATGCCGTTATTTAACGTTTGTGTTATTTTAAACATTTAATATCGATTGTTATATTATATTATTATTAATAAACTATAAAAACATTTGTAACAAACGTATATCGTCATTAAATGACCCTTCAGTAATTAAAAGTTTTTCGCCTTAGGAGCTCATAACTTTTCGCGAAAGTGGCTAGAAACCTCCCTTGCCTTTGATCTTAGCAAAAATGGCGCCTTAGGTCCCGAACGACGCGATCAAGTCATTTTAAGTTTTGGCCCTTTGGTCTCGGCTTTTTCTTTGTTTAAGACTTGAATAAATTTTCAAGATTTTTCCTTATGGCTCCCTAAAGTCAGCCTAAAAAGCCAACTGAAAGGGTTTAAGGCTCTTATGGGTTGACTTTCTAAAGGGTGGCCGCCTTTATTAATCGCCGCCCTATCTTTCTTAAAGCGGCCCCTCTAACCTACGGCGCCTTCTCTAGCCTAAAGCCGCCCTCTCTTAACCGTCGGCGCCCCCCTTTAAAATCTCCTCCTTATCATAAAGTTAGATTCTGGCGAAATCTCTTGCCTTTTGTTTAACCCGCGCGTCTTTTTTTGTTTTTTGGCCGTAGCCAAACTTTGATAGGCCAAAATCGTTAAGCGCTCAAACCCGTCGGCGGTCGTTTTGGCTGGGCCGCTAAATTGTTGACATGTTTGGGGGCTTTTGTTAACCTGTTTTCGCGAAAAAAGCCCATAACTTAAGGAACCTTTGAATTGGGTCCGCCAAATTTTAACCTAAATAAAAGAGCCAAGGTTGGCCAGGCTTTCGCCTTTTTTTTGGCCACTTTCTAAACCAAGGCCTTTATTGACGTCTTACCCAAAAGGGGCTCAAGGGAGAGGGATTATTTCCAGGATATTTTGTCGCGCCATGGCGCGGGTCATTGTCGGTTTGCCGGCTTAGGCGACGGGCCAATGCGCCTTTTAACGGTTAATCTCGACTTTGAGGGTCAGAAAGCCCTTTTAGTTGGCGCGGGCGCGGTAGGGCGACGTAAGCTTTCGACTTTGTTGGAAGCCGGAGCCACGGTTCGGGTGGTGGAACCCAATCCCGCGCCCTGGCTTTTAGATTTGGCGACTGAAGGTTTAATTCTTTTAGAAAAAGCTTTTGATCCTAGTTTTTTGGATGAGTCGCCTTGGGTTTTTGTGGCCACCAACCTTGACCAGTCCATTATGGCCATTGTTAAATTGGCCCAGAAAAAAGGCCTTTGGGTCAGCCTGGCCAGCGACCCAAAGGAGTCGAATTTTTTTCAGCCAGCCGTGGCTAGCGACGAGCCTTTTCGGTTGGCTGTCTCCACTGGGGGTTC
>JAIROO010000357.1 GCA_031257535.1 Deltaproteobacteria bacterium | reverse complement strand
CTAGACGCGGACTAAACTAGGTTGGGCTCGACTCTAAACGCTAATCTAAAATTATAGGCGCGACTTAGGGCCTATCAACCAGCCCATAAAAAATTAAAAAGGGGTTTTGACGAAAAACCCCAAAGATTAGGCCTTATTCTAATTTTTAATGGCCCTTGGAGAAATCAAAAATGCCGAACAAAGAAACTCATCTCCCCACGGTTTGCCGGATCTGCATGATCCAATTGATGCGTTTGACTTACCAAAAATACTGGTGGTTTCGGCTAGTTAGAGAGCCTTTGGTTTGGGGCCTGTATTTCTTGGCCTTGGTCAATCGATTGCCCATTAAAACTTACGCCGCGGCCAATCCTGAGTGCCGGGGCTGTTTGAGGTTTATCAAAGCTGAGCTAGACGCTAAATCCGCGACCTTTAGGTTTTTAAACCGATTTTTAGGGCCCTTGTTTAACAAAGTCAGAGATCCCCGGCTTGATCCCCAAGAAGTGGCCGCGGCTAAAGACCTGGCCGCGGAGAGGATGAAAAGCTTAGAGCCTGAAAAACCAAAAGGCCAAAATGACGATTCTTCTAGGAATAAGTGAGGTCTTTGGAGCGCGCTAATAGCCTTAAAGGATAAGGTTTTGGGGGTTAAAGCGGTCTTTGATTTTTTTTCTTGATTTTAGTCATTTTTTTAAAGTTAGGTCGATTATTAGGCTATAATTTAGATAAAGATAATAGCGTCAGTATTTAGGCAAAGTAATGAGGTTTTTGTTTCGTTTATATAATACTCTTTGACCGTTTTTTTAAGGTTGTTATGATATTCGCGTTAAGACGCGGCTTTTGGTTTAAGAAACGTTTTTCGGTTAGCTCGCGAAACCTTCTTCTGGCCAGATTTTTTTGGGCCTTTTTTAGCTATTTTGGTCTAGCCACCAAAAACCCCGGTCGATCGCTTTTTAGGTTATGGCTGACTAAAACGGCCCGCTTTAATCAGCTTTACCTTGACTAAAACGGCCCACTTTAATCAGCTTTACCTTGACCAAAGTGGCCAACTTTAACCAACTTAACCTTGACCAAAACGGCCCACTTTAATCAGCTTTACTTTGACCAAAGTGGCCCATTTTAACCAGCTTAACCTTGACCAAAACGGCCTACTTTAATCAGCTTTACCTTGACCAAAGTGGCCCACTTTAGCCAACTTAACCTTGACCAAAATCGCTTTAATCAGCTTAACCTGACCAAAAAACGCGCTCTGGTCGCTCTTTGTTTTTAGACGGTCATTAAAGAAGAAGCCGTCCGGCGACGGACGGCTTCTTGGAGGGATGACTCCTTTGAGGAGGGGAAAGGCGGACTTTTCCTGATGGGTTATTTCCAAAGCGAGGCTTTAAGCGGTGGGATCTTAAAATCGAAAGAAGCCTGGCTCACTTTTGGGGCGGCGATTGATGTCCTTATAAGTCTAATAATTTTTGTTATTTTTGATTAGCCGTGACTGTTATTTAAGCTTCTTCTTTTTAGATAAATTTCTCTTTAGATATTTTTTTTGTTCTAAAATAAAATATTTTAACCTTTTAAAGTTATCTTAACTATTTTTAATTTTCTTTTGCTCTATTTTTATTTTTCTATTTCTATTTCTATTATTTTTTGATTGACTTATGTCTAATTTTAAATGGCTAACGCCTTTTTTGGCGAGCTAAGTTAGGGTGAGCTTATGGAGCGCTCCCATAAAGGCGTTAGCTTGGTTTTGTTTGAGGGTTTAGATAGCCGCGGCCAGCCCCCCACTGGCCTCGTCGTGGGCCACCTCAAGATCTGGTTTTAAAGAAAAGTTCCAGGTCGAGTCAAAAAGGCTCTGGGCTTTATCGCCCACTTCCCCGGTCTGGGGACGGTACCTGGCGTGGTCCAGTCTTAAGCCTAAGGCCATGGTCCGGACCTCGTCTTTTTGGCCAATCAGTCGAGCCACGGTTTCATAGTCCCGGACTGGACCGCCTAGCCACTGAGAAGAAGTAAAAGAGAAGAGCCGTAAAGCTGGGCGATTCCATTTGGAGGTGCCAGGCGGAAAACGTAAAAGCTCAACGTTTATCCCCGCGTAATTGGCCAATCTTTGGAGTTCTTTCCGCCAAGCGATTAAGGTGGCGGGCCCGGCGATCTCGGTGATTATGGCGAAGTTAGAGGTTTGAGGAAAGATTCGATCGCCATCGATTTCCCACCAACCAATGATGGAGTCCACGGTAAAGGCTATGTTATCGTAAGCCGTTTCTACGTTAACGCAGTCGCGAGCCAGACTCGCGTCAAAAACGCCAGCCGGGTACGCTCCGGCTAAGAGCTGATCCGGCCAGTCGTCAGCCTTGGCTTCGGCTCCGCGGGCGCAGTCACCGCTGTCTCGGTCTTGACAGAGCCAGGCTAGGTTCTTTTTATGGGTTTCCAAGAAGATGACCGGCGCGTCCCGCTCCATCAGCTCTTGAACCCTTTGATTAACGAAGTGGAACTGCTCCCGGCGGCTTAAGGAGCCAGCTCCTTCCTCGGCTTGGCGGGTGCCCTGAAGACTAAAGCCCCGCTTCCGAAGAATATGAGCCACCTTCTCGTGACTAATGGGGTGGCGACTTAAGGTTAGCTCCCTGGCGATCTGGCGAGTGCTTTTGTTGGTCCACAGAAGGGCGGGGTCGCTCTCCTCTTTGGTGGTGTCCCTTAAGATCTCTTCCATAGAGGACCATAACCCAGGGTCCAGTCTCTCCACCCTGGGTCGTCCGGCGCCGGGCCTTCTGGCTTTGCCGGGCTCTAAGGGTGGCTCGTCCAGTTCCCTTAAACCTTTGGTGATGGTCACGCGCGACAATCCACAGGCCCGGCTAACCATGGACACGCCAGAGCGGCCAATGCGCCTCGCTTCGCTGGCCGCCACCAAGCGGCGCTCGCGTTCTCCTAAGTGAGGCCAGACATTATTAAACATCTTGACAAGAGCGGTTTCGGCATCCATTTTTTTCCTCGTTAGCGGACTATAAAAAAAATTGTCGCGATTTTTTTACGCCTATAAAAGAGCTAACCTTTTGGCGGTTAATCGGTTAAAGAGAGGCTAAAACCGAAGCGCCCCAAGACTTAATCGCGTCGGCCGAGTCGCCAGGGTCGCCGTTGATCTTCAGACCACTACCCACGACTTTGGCCCCTAACTCGCCCAGCTTCCCAGAGATGGCGTCCACCGCCCCGCAGAAGTGAGTGTAGTCCTCGTCGCCACAACCAAAGACTCCGGTTTTAACGCCTGAGGCTCCGATCTTGTCGAAAGACTGAAACAGAGGGATAAAGTCGTCTTGAAGCTCGATTTCGTCCTGACCCCAGGTCGAGCAGCCAAAGAGAACTAGATCCCGGCCCGAGCAAAGGCCATCGGCCTTAGCTTTCGAGACGTTGGTGGTGTCGACCGTGTGACCGGCTTCCTTGATTTGGGAGGACAATTGATTGGCGACCCACTCGGTATTGCCGGTGGTAGAGCCATAAACGATCAAAACATTGGCCATAATGCGCTTTTCTCCTCGTAAACTCCCCATTGTTCGTTATCCAGATATTTGAAGCCCAAAAAGGGGAGGGGGCTTTTTTTTATGCTTGGAGATTATCATAACTGAAACTCAATTTCAATATCTAAAGAAAAAAATTTTTCTGAGCATTGATTTTTGATTTTTACTAATGATTTCTTATTGTTACCATTTTTTTTAAGCGATTATTTTTACAAATCGCCCCTTTTTAAGAAAAAAATTTTTGTCAAAAAAGAAAAAAAAACGCTTAGCCTCCGAAAAATGAGACCTTAAAACCCTAGTTTTTCAGTCGGAGAGCCTAAATATGGTCGATAAACAAGAAATTGATTTTACAAATCAATAGAATATTTTGTTGACCTTAAACTATTAATTACCTATTAAGAACTGGTAAAAAATTAATTTAGGTTATTAAATTAAAGGAGCTGAAGACCGGTTTTAGCGAGTTTTTGGTTTTTGGCGCAGAGGGGTTTTTGGCGGCTTTTTCGGCTGGGGTTGACCTTTTAACGAAAAGCGAAGAGGGCTTTGGGGCCGGGCATTTGGCGGGCCGGGCATTTGGTGGGCCGGCTTTGGGCGGTCGGGTTTTTGGCGGGTGGGGTTTTGGCGGGTGGGCTT
>JAIROO010000318.1 GCA_031257535.1 Deltaproteobacteria bacterium | reverse complement strand
ATAGACTATCTATTATAGACGAACTCAAGCAAAGTCTTCTTCATCAAGCGTTTAACGGCGATCTTTCGCCAAAAGTAAGGCCTTATGGCTCTCAACGAATCCGAAACTAGAGCTGAACTTATTGATCCGGCATTAAAAAAAGCTGGCTGGGGAGTTATTGAGGGAAGCCAGATAAGGCGTGAATTTTCAATTGCCGAGGGGAGGCTTACTGGCGTTGCTGGACAAAGGCATGGAGTTTTAAAAGCTGATTATCTCTTAATTTATAAAGGTAGACAGCTAGTGGTCTTAGAAGCCAAATCTGAGGACAAAGACTATACTTTAGGCCTTCAACAGGCGAAAGATTATGGCCAACGTTTGGACATTCGATTCGTTTGCTCAACTAATGGCAAGAAAATTCGTTGGGTTGACTTAATAACTGGTCAAGAAAAGGACATAGATACTTATCCTTCTCCAGATGATGTCTGGAAAACCACTTTTCCCGAAAAAAACGACTGGAGAGATACTTTTAATAGTATTCCCTTCGCGATCAAGCCAGATTGGTCTATTCGCTACTATCAAGGCATCGCCGTTACCAAGGCCATGGACACGATAGCCAATGGCCAAAAACGGATTCTCTTGACCCTAGCCACAGGCACAGGTAAGAGCGACATCGCTTTTCAGATAGCCTGGAAACTTTTTAAATCCTCTTGGACTCTTTCTCAAGATCAAAATCGCACTCCACGAATACTTTTTCTAGCTGACCGTAACATTTTAGCCGACCAAGCTTTCAATGGTTTTTCCTCCTTTAACGCTTTTTCTGAAGGAGCTTTAGTAAGAATTCGTTCAGAAGAAATTAATAAAAATGGTTATGTTCCCCAAAATGGTTCCGTTTTTTTTACTATATTTCAAACGTTATTGAGTGGTTCTGATTCAAATATTCAACTCAATAGTCATTTTAAATCATATTCTCCTGATTTTTTTGACGTTATTTTCATAGATGAATGTCATAGAGGCGGAGCAAATGATGAAAGTCAATGGCGATCCATACTTGAGCATTTTAAATCAGCGTTACAAATTGGTTTGACAGCTACTCCTAAACGCACTGATAATGTCGATACTTACGCCTATTTCGGAGATCCTGTTTACATCTATTCGCTGATTACTGGTATTAATGATGGATATCTTACTCCATTTAGGCTTAAAAATTACTCTACTAGTGTCGATAATTACACTTTACAAGCTGGAGATACAGTAGTTCAAGGTGATGCTGAAATAGGTCAATATTTTACATCAGACAAACTTGATAATGATATTTTAATAATTGAACGAGAGAGAGTTAGAGTTGAAGAATTTTTAAAGAATATCAATTCAAAAGAAAAAACATTAGTTTTTTGCTCTAATCAAGAACGAGCTTTATTTATTCGTAATATATTTAACGAACTTAAGACTGAAACAGATCCTAACTATTGTGTTCGCGTTACATCAGACGATCATGAAACTGGCGAACAATATCTGCGTATTTTTCAAGACAACGATAAATTTTTTCCAACAATTCTAACAACTTCAGAAAAACTATCGACTGGTGTTGACGCTCGTAATGTCCGTCATATCGTTTTTTTAAGAAAAGCGTATAACATCATTGAATTTAAGCAAATTATTGGACGAGGAACTAGACTTTTTCACAATAAGGACTATTTTACTATACATGATTTTGCTCAAACAAGTGAACTTTTCAACGATCCTAAATGGGATGGTGATCCGATAGAACCTGAATCTGAGCCAGATAAACCTGATGCTCCAGATGCTCCAGATGGTCCAGAAGACACTGAAGGACCTGATAATCATGATGATCCTACAGAAACAATTGTAATACATCTTTCAGATGGAACTACACGTTCAATTACTGTCTTAAAAGCAATAAGTTTTTTAGATGTTGATGGCAAAGTTATTAACGCCCAAGATTTTATTATACGTTTGTTTGGGGAACTACCTAATTTTTTTAATTCTGAGGACGATTTAAGATCCTTATGGCAAGATCCTTCAACACGAAATAATCTTTTAGCAGGTCTAGCTAATAAAGGTTTTCCTATAGATAAATTAAATAACCTTAGATCAGCTATTGAAGCTGATAAATGCGACATATTTGATGTTTTATCTTATATTAAGTTTTCTTCTCAACTAAAAACACGACAAGAACGTGCTAATAATGCTAAAAAAACATTATTAAAACGAATCCCTGATTCACAATCTGAATTTTTAGATTATATTTTAAAACAATATGTCAATAATGGTTTTACCGAATTTGATTCTGAGAATTATCCTTCTTTAATTGCTATTTATTTTAAATCACTTCACGATGGTGTCGCAGCTCTTGGAACTCCACCAGAAGCAATCAATTTTTTTAAAAATATTCAAAAAGAACTATACGCTCATTAATAAAATATTTATTGATCAACTAGATTCCATTATTTTTTTACGTTTTAATAACATTGTAACTTAATTATTATATCTAAATATTTACTTATCGTCAAATTTTTTATTGTTTGTTTCAATCTTCTGTGTCAGATGGAATTTTGATCGCAAATCTGAGTAGCAAATTCTAGGCCAGTTAAGACTCTGATTGGCAAGTTTACCGCACCAAATATTTTGATTGGAGTCCTCCTCACTCCCGTTGCTCCCCACCCCACCTCTCGGTGACGCAGTTACGTTCTCAGTTACGTGGTTGCTGACTCACCCCGAAGCGGACTTAACACCGCTCTGTTAAGGCACCTTCATGGGCGCACATATATTTGGCTTGTGAGGCTTGTTAGGCAGAAGCTTGTCTTTGTTAAGAAAGCGTCGTACCTCTTGAAGC
>JAIROO010000337.1 GCA_031257535.1 Deltaproteobacteria bacterium | reverse complement strand
CCGCGTCGGTCCGATCCTTTCGCTCTTCGCGGGACTTTAAGATCGACAAAGCGTCCCGACCCGACCCGCAGCCAATGGCTTTAACTCCTAAGGACTTTAAGTTGTCCACTAAGACCGTTAAGACTGGCTCGTAATCGTCGACGGCTAAGACCACGATGTCTTTCAGCTCCGACTGCTGGCTAGCGTACCGGGCGCTCCTGTCGCCCACCCCAAATCGGGCCGTAAAACAAAAGGAGCTGCCCGCGCCCCTAGTTCCTTGGCACCAGATGGAGCCACCCATCATCTCGACTAAACTTTTGCTAATGGCCAGACCCAAGCCCGTGCCCCCATATCGCCTGGTGACTGAGGTGTCGCCTTGGTTAAAGGCCGTAAACAGATGGGAGATCTGCTCATCGGTTAAGCCAATGCCCGTGTCCCTAACCTCAAACCGTAAAGTGACCTGGTGATGGGTCTCCTGCATGACCTCGACCACCAGATTGACCTGGCCTTTTTCGGTAAACTTGACCGCGTTAGTTAAAAGGTTGTTTAAGACCTGGCCCAAGCGCAAGGGATCCCCAATCAAGCTTATGGGGGTGTTGGGGGCGATGGACAGTAAAAGCTCTAAGTTCTTTTCGTTGACCCTAACCAAGATCACGTTAACGACGTTATTAATGACTTCCTCTAACAGGAACTCGATCTTCTCCATGGTTAGTTTTCCGGCCTCGATCTTGGAGAAGTCTAAGATGTCGTTAATAATGCCCAGTAAAGAGCTAGCCGCGGCCGAGGTCTTTTCCAGGTAATCGCGCTGGATTTCGTTTAAATCGGTCTGAAGAGACAATTGGGTCAGCCCCAAGATGGCGTTCATGGGGGTGCGGATCTCGTGGCTCATGTTGGCTAAGAATTCGCTCTTGGCCCGCGCGCTATCTTCGGCGATATCCCGGGCCAAGGTGAGCTCGCGGGCGTTATTGCGCAGTTCGGTCACGTCCGTAAACCAAGTCATGACGCTTCGGCTGCCGTAATAATCGCTGACAAAGGCGTTAACTAAGACCTCCCGAATCTCCCCGTCCGAGCGCAGCACCCGCATGGGTCGCCAGTTAACGGTCCGGCCTTCCTCAATCTCTTTGACGCACTGATCTAAGTCCTCGCGGTCGGCGAACCACTGATCGCTGGGAGCCCCGATGGAGACGCCAAAGAACTTTTCGGCGAACGGGGTGACAAAGACCAGCCGCTGGTTTTGGGTGATGGTAAAACTTAAGGGGCAGGATTCTAAGATGCGCTTAAACAACTGCCGCTCAGCCTCTAAGTCGCCTTCGGTGGCTAAGAGCTTGCGGGTTCTTTCGGCCACTAAAGTCTCTAAATCCCGGTTTAAGCGTCTATTTTTGGCGTTAACCGAAATCAAGGCCGTAATGGCGATGATGAGGAACAAAGAGAAAACCGCCACAAAGGGGATGGCGTCGCTTAAGAATTTACGGTTATAGTCAAACATCCGCCGCCGCCAGCGATCGTCAATGGAGCGGATGTTGACTAAAGACATGGCCTCGTCCATGAGCCGCTGCAGCCGAAACTGACTGGACCCATAAGCGGGGCCTGAGGGGATGTCGCGGTCAAAAACCAAAGCCGCCTTAAACCCGGGGTTTTCCCGATAATTGGTCAGGCTCAAAAGCTGGTTCATGGAGCACACGACAAAATTGACGTCGCCCCGCTCTAAGGCTTCTAAAGCTTTTTCCCGGGTTCGGTAGTAAACCACGTTGTGGTTAGTCGGAAACCACTGGGCGTAAATAGCCGAGAGCCGCTCTTCGCGGACTAGGCCAAT
This sequence comes from Deltaproteobacteria bacterium, assembly GCA_031257535.1. Classification (GTDB taxonomy): domain Bacteria; phylum Desulfobacterota; class Desulfarculia; order Adiutricales; family Adiutricaceae; genus JAIROO01. Next base: position 8,464 of record JAIROO010000337.1, on the reverse strand, counting down.
GCGCCCGTAAAACATCTGGTTAAACTCCACCTCGGGCTGGTTAAGTCCGGTAATTAAGGCGTAACGGTCAAAGAAATAGGGTTTGCCGGCCTTTAAAAAACGTTTGTCGGCCACGTTTTGGTAGCTAAACTTGAGTAAAATATCCAGCCCACCGTCGGCTAAATCGTTTTCCAGCTCTTCCACCGAGGCACCTGGTCGATTGGCCACCTTAAAGCGCACCCCGGTGATCTCCGCGACCTTGGCCAATAAATCGTGGCCTATGCCCTGAAACTGCCCCAAAGCCTCGTTGTAAAAGCTAATGGGGTAATCGTCGGACTCGGCCCCGACCCGAATCTCCAGGTCGCTAACCAAGCAGTTTTTCACAAAATCCCTGGTTATGGGATCTAAACTCGCCTGAAACTGGGTCCGCCGTTTATCCAGATCGCTTAAATCGTAAAGATAAGATAAAAACTCGGTGCCGCCGTGGTTTAAAAACTTCTCGACCACCTCAATAATGGGTTTTAGTTCTTCTTTGGCCGTCCCTAAAGACAAAGGGGCGTGAATGGGCGGGTAAAAATCCTCCATCGACAGGACTGGGTACCTATCTAAAAACGATTTAGCCTGGGCTTCGCCAAAAAAACCATCCACCGCCCCAGATATAACGCCTTTAGCCGCTTCCTCGTAACTTTTAAAGAAAACCGTCTCTAAGGGCATTTCAATGGACCTTAAGACCTGGGGGGCTAAGGGGGACTGGGACAAAAAACCCAGTTTAATCGGTCGCTTCGCCACCTTGGCCGTCAAATCCTCCGAGTCTTTTAACTCGAAAATTTTTAGCATGCGGTGATAAATGGGCGAGGTCTGATATAAGGTTCGACCCCGACCGCGACCGCGATAGCCGGCTATTTCGCTCGCGAAGTCTAAACTGCCGCTTTCCAAGGCCGCGACTAAGATTTCCGGCTCGTAAAACTTGTGCTCAACGGGCAAACCTAAAAGTTCGGCTAAAAAATTGGAAAAATAGATTAAAAAACCGCCTTCTTCCCCATCATCCCCCTGAAAAGCCTCCTGAGAGACCAAGGTGCCGTAAGTTAAAGTCCGACCTTTTGCTTTAAAATCCTCCACCGCTTTAATTTCCTCTGGGGTGAGTCCAGGGATCTGGCGATAATCAAGGATAAAGTCCCGTCTTTGGGATTGAACCGAGACGACGTCGGTTCGACAACCCGCCAAAGCTAGAACCAGGACAAAGACTAAGGCCCAAAAGCCAAAGCTAGTCGAGACTTTAGGGGGCCTTGGCACGCTATTCCTCGGTCAGAGTCAAAACCTGATCGCCATAAGCGTCGGTTTCGGTCTTTTTTATAACCATAAGGCTAAACCAGCGGATGATCGTCCGGATGAGGATAAAGGCCATTAAAGCCATGATGACTAAGCCCAAAAAGGACAGAGCCATTTGTCGCCGGGCGAGGTAAGTCTCAAAGATCTGTTTATAGCCCGCCCATAAGGTGATAAAGGCTAAAAACAAACCTGGAGCGGCCGCGCAGATGGCGTATTTGACTCGGCCTAAGCGAATGAGCATACAGGTGGCGATGATGAGGGCGCAAGAAGCCAAGAGCTGGTTACTCATGCCAAACAGCGGCCAAATGGAGTTAATGTCCCCGGTCACCACCAAAAACCCCCAACCCGCCGAGAACAAGGCGCTGGTGGTCACAATGCCCGGCCACCAACGTTTGTCGTTAAAGCGAGGGATAAACTGGCCCAAAAGCTCTTGGAGAAAAAAGCGCCCTACCCGGGTGCCACTATCAATGGCCGAGAGGATAAAAACGGCCATAAACATGATCGCGAAATGGTACCAATAAGAGACCAGGCTCGTCATAAACGGAATGGACGCGAAAATGTTACTCATGCCCACGGCCAAAGTCACCGCTCCCCCGGGTCGACCTTGAATATCCTCGCGGACGGCTAAACCCAAAGCCTCGAGATCGACCGGGGCGAGATTCATGGCTTTAAAGGTCTCGGGACTAGCCGAAATGGCGTAATAGTCGGCCGGAATCAAGGTGCAAGCCGAAACTAAAGCCATAATAGCCACAAACCCCTCGGCTAACATGGCCCCGTAACCCACGAAAAGGACGTCCTTTTCGTTTTTGACCATTTTGGGCGTGGTCCCGGTGCCAATGACCGCGTGAAAACCCGAGACCGCCCCGCAGGCGATGGTAATAAACAAAAACGGAAACATGGGCCCAGAGAGGTTCGGCCCACCCCCATGGATAAACGGGGTAAAGGGGGTCATGAGAATGGACGGCCGAACGATTAAAATCGATAAAGCTAAACCAAAGATGGTCCCTAACTTAAAATAAGTCGATAAATAACCCCGAGGTCCTAAAAGGAGCCAGATAGGGAGGACAGAGGCGACAAAACCATAGATAGGAATAAACCAGGCTAAAGTCTGACGCTTTAAGGTAAAAACAGATTTTAGAAAAGGATTCTCCGCCACAAAAGGTCCGACTAGGATGGACAACAACAGGGCGAATACAGCTAAAAAGGTCCATAAAACCATAGAGTTAGGTCTAAAACGTATGCAAAGTCCGAGTAAAAAGGCGATTGGGATGGTAATTACCACAGTAAAAGTGCCCCAAGGACTATTAAACATGGCGTTAATGACCGAGATAGACAAGCCCGCTAAAGTCAAAAGAACTATAAATAAAACCGCGACCGAGCAGACGTGACCCACGGCTGGACCGACTTCTTGCTTAGCGATATTGGCTAAACTCCGGCCTTTATGCCTAACCGAGCAAAAAAGGACGACCATATCGTGGACCGCCCCGCCCAGGACGCTCCCGGCTAAAATCCACAAAGCCCCGGGCATGTAACCGTATTGGGCGGCTAAAATGGGGCCAATCAAAGGTCCGGCCGCCGAGATACTGGAGAAGTGAAACCCAAAAAGCATGAATTTTTGAGTCGGCACGTAGTCGTGGTCGTCGTTAATAGAGCAAGCTGGCGTCACCCGGTTTGGATCGAGCTTTAAAACGTTTTTGGCGATCCATAAGCCATAAAAGCGATAGCCTAAAGCGAAAACGCACAAGGACGCGAAGACTAAAGTTAAGGCGTTCAACGAACAATTACCTCCTACGTCCAATCCGCGCTTCGCCAATAGACCAGTCTAAACCGCGAAAGCCAAATGTCATATAACCTCAGAAAACCTAAAAACGTAAGGATCCCTTATATTTTTAGCTTTTTAATTTTAGCCCATTGTCCACGAAAAAAAAAGGCGAGTTAATTAGATGTCAAAAAAACGTTTTCACTGTTTTGATGGATAAAATATAAATTTTTATCACAAAAAATTGACTTAGAATTTGGTTGGCGAAAAGGCCCCCTCGACCCTTTCGACCAAGAAGAGGCGAACCATTAATATCCGCTAAGTTCCGCTCTTATTGGCTTTTTTGGCCTTTTTTGGCCTTTTTTGGCTTTTAGCTTTTAGCGCGGACGATAGGCCCCGCGACCTTTAATAACCTCAAGGGGCGAATCATTAAGAACCTTTAAGATCCGCGTGATCCGCTATGATCCTCGCCTTTTGGCTTTTGACCTTTAGCCCTGAGCGCTGGCCATTGCGATCTTATAACCTCAAAGGACGAACCATAAAGATCCGCTTAGATCCATTTTTTTTGTTTTTTTAGTTTTTTTAGGCTTTTTTATACCTATTTAGGTTTTTTAGATCTTAAGATAGAGCCGTAAGACTAGCCCGATAGCTCTTTTCTAAACCAAAAGCCTCGGCTACGGGCTTTAAAGTTAAATAACCCGCGTAGGCGTTTAAACCCGAAAGTAATGGAGGGTTAGCCAGTAAAACCGTTTTTAGATCGCCACTCGCGAGAGTCAGGCCATACGGCAAAGTGGCCTCGGACAATGCCAAAGCCGCGGTTTTCGCGTAAGCTCCTGGCATGTTGCCCACGCAGTAGTGCACTACCCCCTCTTCCACGTAAACCGGATCGCTTAAGGTCGTGAGCCGAGAACTTTCAAAACAGCCCCCTTGGTCAATGGCGACATCGACTAAGACCGAACCAGGTTGAATTAGTTTTAATTGTTCGCGGCTGATAACTTTTGGAGCTTTCGCGCCGGGGTTTAAGACCGCTCCAATTATTATATCAGCTTTTTTTAGCTCACTAACTAAGGTATTTGGTTCGTTTAATAAGACCTTAGATCCATCTGGCAAAAGTGGCCGTAAAAGATCAAGTTTTACGGGATCTTTGTCTAAAACAGTGACGGTCAGACCCAAACCTGTAGCGGTTAAGGCCGCGTTTTGCCCAACTACCCCGCCGCCTATGATTAAAACCTTAGCTGGCGGCCCCCCTAAGGCTCCGACCGGCAAGATCCCTTTGCCCCCCGCGAAAGAAGCCAAATGAGTCGCCCCCGCCAAGATGGCCACCCGCCCAGCCACGGCGCTCATGGGTTTAAGTAAAGGTAATTCGCCGCCCACGGTGACGGTCTCGTAGGCTATGGCCGTAATCTTCCGCTCTAAACAAGCTAAAGTTAGCTCTAAACTGGCGGCTAAATGAAAAAAAGTAAAAACTATTTGATAAGGTTTGGCCAAAGGATACTCTGGGGGCAGGAGTTCTTTAACCTTAACTATGAGCTCGGCCTTTTCCCAGACCAAAACGTTATTGGCGACGATTTTGGCTCCGGCTAAACGGTAGGCCTCGTCGTCTAAACCCGCGCCTTGACCAGCCCCACTCTCTATTAAAACCTCGTGCCCAGCCTCGACATAGGCCCGAACCGCTAAAGGAGTTAAACCAACCCTCTTTTCGTTAACTTTGATCTCTTTTGGGCAACCTACTATCACTTTATCACCTAACACAGAACTAGTCTAAAAATACTTGGCCTTTAAAATATTTTTAGATAATATAATACTTTAATACAGATAACTAGTTTTATTAGGCCTATTTTTTAATTTAGTTAATATAAAAAATAACTCTCCTGGTTATAAAGTTGGTTTAGACGACGCGATAGGGGATAGCGTTTAGTTTTAAATGAGCTGTTAACTATTAAAGAGCACCCTTGTAACAACCTAGCCTTACAATTTTAACGCTAAACTTTAATATATAAGCTAATCTAAAATTTTAGTAACAACTATATCATGTATCTATAGATTAACGAGCCCGCAAAAATTAAAACGACGGTTTTGACGAGAGCGTTAAAGGGGGGCGCGGGTCCGTTAAGACTCGCCTTTAACTGGCAAACGCCGTCCAGTTCTCGTCCAGTAGCTGGATCGCGGCCAGCACTTTCGCCCCTAAGATCTGGACCATGTCTTTTTCGATCCGAAAATAGTCGGCCAGAGCGTCGTCCAAGGTATCGGCCACCACCCGGATCTGGAGCCAAGGGACGCGTCCAGAGCGCCTGGCCACATGGGCGAGGGCTCCGGCTTCCATTTCGCAGATCTGACAACCAAAAAGCTGACCTAATTGGAGTTTAAGCTCTTTGCCGCCGACAAATAAATCTGAGGAAAAGGTCCTAACCCGAGGACAATCCGCGTCGAAAGCGGCTAAAAACTTTAGAATCAAAGGACTGGTCGAGCGGATAACCATTTTCTCGACCTTTTCGCTGGGCTGGCCGTAATCAAACGAGCCGTAAGCCGCGGTTCGCCAGCCGCTCCCGTCCTCCTCGCGCCAGTCGCCGATTATGGTCTCGTTGGCGACGGTCACGTCCCCGGCTTTAAGGTTTAGAGCCATCGACCCAGCGGTTCCCACCCCTAAGATCAAATCCACGTCCGGGTTAAGGCTAATGATTTTAGTCGCCATCATAGCCGCGTTTAACTTGCCCGGCCCGGTCTCCAGCGACCGAACCGCCAAATGGCGAGGGGCGTAAGTAGCTAAAGCGGACTCAACTCCAGTGGACTCTCCTGGAGTGGCGGTTAAAACGTAGACTAGCGGCACGACTCTCTCCTAACTATAACTTACGCTACATTTCTTTTAGTAAAGGGTTAATAATTTCAGTTTTAAAATGACGTTTTAAAAAAGTCTAAAAAACTTTTCGCTTATGGGGCAATCCACTGAAAATCGCCCCTAAAAAAAAACCAGCTCTTATGAGCCAAACCCCTAAAACTCGTCCCTTAATAAAAATCCACCCTACTATTATCTAAAAAACTTTTTATAAAAGAAAGGCTACTTTTTATATGAAAGTTATTATATAAAAATGAATACTTTATAAATGAAATATTGTTATACAAATGAAAGACTACTATATAATTCATAGATTATTAGGTAAAGAATTAACTACGTATAAAATAACAGCTATTTATAAAAAAAAGACTACTTGACGCTTTCTACAGCCAAGACTACCGGCAGGGTAGGTTTAGGGCCGTTTGGTTGGTAATAGTGGCTTGACAAAAAACGTGAGTAAGCCCCAGACTCAAACCGCGGGGCGGGATCCCGATACGCCCACTGCGCCTCTAACCCACCGTCTAAGCCTAAAGCTTGGCTTAGGCCTAACTCTTTGGCTAAAAGACCCAGATCGTTTAAAGTGGCCGCCCCCGCCACCATGACGGCTAGGAGACGACCTTGGTTATCTTGACCCAAGATAGAGCGGCTAGCTAACTTGTCGCTTAAACGGGCTCGGATCTCGCCTTGACCGCCTAGCGCCATATATGACTGACAAATAGTCCCCGCCCCCCACAAGTCCTGGTTGGTTCGGGCGGGGCCGTCGTAAAGACCTGGTTTAGGGCCGTCCTGAGCTAAGTACCCTAAGTAAGAGGGATGGATCTGACTTTCCAAAACCTGGCCCGTTCTTTTTAAATAACCCATCGCCCGCCGGTTTGAGTAGTATAGGCCACCGTTAAAAACCAGTCTAACTTTTGGTAAGCGATTTAACCAGCCTAGGGCGTCGACCGGGGCTTGGTTAATATAACGAGCCTCATTTTCGTGGTAAGGCCGAATCGCGAAGACTAAAGGATCGACGCGAAAAACCGTTAACTCTTTAGCGCCCAACCTAATCCCGTAAGAGGTCTTAACCCGGGCTAACTCCAATCCCCGCTCGAGGACCTTAAAATCGACTGGGCCTATTTTTGGTCGTCTGTCTAAAGCGCCTAAAAAAGCCTCTAAAACGTCTACCCATCGCTCTAAAGTCGCCCCTTTTAAATTTCGCCCCCCAAATGGCCGACGATCGCTAATGGGTTGTCCATGGGCTGGGGTAAGTCTTAAGCCGCGCGGCCAGCCCGACATATCGCTAAACTCCATGGTTAAAGTCGTGACCACGGGCGAGTTAGAATCGACAAAATTTTTTAACCTATCAGATTTACTAGTATTTTCGTAGTTTTTAGCGTCTATTGGTTTTTCATTAAAACCTATTGGTTGATAGCGAGCTAAGGCTAAAGAGAGGCCCAAAGCTGACTCAAAGCCATTGTTTTGGGAGTTTCCTAACGCGGGGCCCATAACTTTGGAGTTTCTAAAACCAGGCCTAAAAGTCGCGGGGACGGAAAGACTCATCTCGCCTATAAGGTTCCCCACGCCTCTTTGAAAATAACCGCCTAAGGCCCAGACGATTTTTTCTAGCCTAGTAAACGTCCCGTCTTTAACTGGAGTTAGGCCCCTTTGATCCTCTAACCTTAAAAATCCAGGCTCCTTTTGGCCTTCCGCCCTTAAAAATCCAGGCTCCTTTTGGCCTTCCGCCCTTACAAACCCTGACTCCCTATAGCCCTCTGACCTTAAAACCCAGGGCTTTTCTTGATTTAAGGCTCTTAAAAACGATGGGCCGCCTTCTGGGGACAAGGATATGGGTTTAACCCTGGCTAAAGCGAGGTTAACGCTTAAGGCTAAGGCCAGGGCTAAAAGACTGATTAAGGCGACGACTATTAATCGGCCGCCTTTCGCGACTAAGCTGACCAAAACTCGACCCCAAGAAAATATTTGGCAATTGACCCGATTCATGTTAAGGTTACAAAAATTTACTTTTTCACCCCTTTTTTTTGGGTGGCGTACGTTCTTAAGGCTTAAAATCCTTGATAGCCCCAAAATTCTCTTTTAATTTCCAAGGTTTCGGGGCTGACAAACAGGGTTATCGCCATAATTTCTGTTCCTTAACGCGCCCTAATTTTATCACTTTCTGGCTATTGAGGCATTTAACCTTTTTTTGCCGCCTCAAGGCCTTTTTCTTTTGGCCCCGGCTTTTTGGGGCTTTCATTTCCCTCTCCAAAGGAGACGATTCGACCAATGCCCGCTAAAATTGTTAAAGGCCTGGAAGTAGCCAAACCCAAACGCGAAGAATTGGCCTCCCGGGTCAGCGCTCTCAAAGCTAAAGGCGTCAACCCCAAACTGGCCGTTATCTTGGCCAGTAACGACGAGGCCTCCAAAGTTTACGCTCAGTCTAAACAAAAAGTCGCCGAACCCCTCGGCATCGAATACGAGCTGATCGTTAAACCCGAAACCACCACCACCGCGGAACTTATCGAGCAAATCGACAAGTTAAACGCCGACCCGAAAGTGCACGGCATCTTGGTCGAACTGCCCTT
>JAIROO010000247.1 GCA_031257535.1 Deltaproteobacteria bacterium | reverse complement strand
GCTTAGGGCCTTAAAAGTCAAAAATCCCTCTAAGCCGTAGAGGATCTCGCCGATTTTATAGAGATCTAAGCTTTCGCCGTCGGGCCAGACGACCCTATCGACGAGGCGGCCATAGGTCCGGATCCGTCGAAAGACCGAGCCACAAGCGCAGGACCCGGGGACAAAAGCCCCTAGATCCCCGGTTCGGTACCGAATCAAGGGCATGGCCTCGCGACTTAAGGCGGTTAAGACCATCTCGCCTATCTCGCCTGGCCCTTTACTCCGCCCTTTGGGGTCTAAAATCTCCAAGATAATGTCGGCTTCTCGAAAATGCGGCCCTCGCCGAAAAGGGCACTCCACCGCTCCGCCTAAGCCAAACTCGGTCTGGCCGTAGTGGAGAAAAACCTTAGCTTGGGTCAGACCTCGCTCAATCCCGTTAACCAAGCTTAATGGGGCCACGTCGCCGCTTAAAAGGACCCTTCTAACGGTTTGGCTTAAAGCTTTTTCGCTCGCTAAATCATGGTTGGCCAAGGCTAAAACTTGAGCCGGGACTCCCACTAAACAGGTAGGCTTAGCTTCGACTAACTTCTGAAACCACTCGCTAAACTCCGGCCGCCCTAAAGGAGCGAAACCAGGGACTAAACACTCGATGGGCCAGCGACCCAAAGCTCGCGACAAGAGGTCGCCCACGCTCCCCGGTCGCGTCCCCGACATTAAAAGAGCCACTCGGTCGCCTTGACCTGGGTTAACGAGGTTCCGCATGCCGTAGTAATAAAAGTCAATGACGTTTCGCAGATCGGTCTCGGTCGAGTAGATCCGCTTGGCTTGGCCGGTGGAACCAGAAGTGGGCACGCTAACCACCCCAGCCACGTCCGACTGGGAGACGGCCAAAAAAAGGTTGGGACCGTCGGCTAAAGACAGGGGGTCGGTTAAGGGCAAGAAGCTTAAAGCCTCGCTTAGCCTCGCCACGAGCTTATCGGCCTCGTCTTCGGCGTAATTAACGCTCGCCAAAAACTTTAAGGCTTCTTTGACGGCGGGCCAAGAAGCGTAAAAAGCCGCGCTTTGGGCCAGCTTTAAAGTTCTAGTCAGCCGGTTTAAGCGCCACAAGGCTAAAGCCCGAGCGAGAGCCGGGGGGGGCGTAAGAGGCGGGCAGGCGCTTAAGGGGCTATCCAGGTCCAAGGCGTAGGAGGCCTCGGAGTTAAAAACGTCGGCTAGCCCTACCGGGCTTACGGAACTTTCTAAAGCCTCTGACCACAGGTTATGGGCCTTTAAGCGGGCGATAAACTCTAAATCTAGCCAAGGCGTCGTCATAGGGGGCTATCTTTGGGCCTTTCTCTTAAATAGTTTTTTAAAAGGCCGTAAAGCGGGCGGATTAGAGCTTATGGGCCTGATTGTCTTATTTCGCCTTAAAAAAAGGGGCGAGGGCCAAAAAGGGGGCTAATTTTAAGGGGCCTTTTTTTTGGCGAAAAAAATTAACCGCCAAAATTGTTTTAGCGAAAGCCATAGCCCGTTCTAACGGCTATAAGCGAGTTTTTTTTAGCTATACTTAAAGTCTTTTAACGACTAATGGTCCCGCCGCCTTAAAAGGCGAGGCCCGAGTAATTACGCTTGGCGTTTTAGGCTATTTAAGGGGGGGTCGCGTAATCGCGCCCTTTTTTTTAACTTATAACCTAAAAATGGATTTTAAGGGGCGTTAACGGTCAAAGCCAAAAAAGGCTAAAGCTAAAAAACGAACGCCAAGACAAAGGTTAGCCCCGATACGGCCCTCGTCCATTGGCCGCGGTCAGGTTCATGGCGCAGAAGGGGATGAGCCTTTGGGGTTCTTGGTAGATATGGACGCAGCAGCCTTTTAAGCGAGCCAGATCCATATTGTGCCGGTCCTGAAAGACCATGCCGGTCACGCTAAAGGTCTCGCGGGTGGCTTGGGCCAAGAAGTCGTCTAAAGTCTGGGTTTTTTTGGCCATGGGGATAGCCACGGCCGGCGACTTTTGAGGGGCGTTTAATGAGTTTGAGCCTAATGGTTCCTGGCCAGGGGAGCTGACGGCGGCCGCTGACTTTGGTCCGCCCCAGCTTTGGATTATGACCTCCACCGCCTTGGTCCGGTTGAGGTCGGTCTCCAAGGGCGTGGTGGGTTTGGTGGTGGCTTTGGGCGGACAGCCTAAAGGGCCGCAGCCGCAGTCGTCGCTTTGCGGGACTTTCGGGATCAGTCGGCCGTCGGAGAGCCTTCGAAACCTAAAATGAAACGAGCACCTTTCGTGTTCGCAACCTGGCGGAAAAGCCCAACTTGGCCGCAGAAAGCCCGTGGGGCCCGCGCCTAAGGCTTTTATGGTCTCGGGCAGGGTTAAGCGATACTCCTCGCCGCTTAAGCCCTGGCGCCCGGTCTGGGTCAGGGGCTGAACGTGGATCCCCCGGATTATGGGTCTAAGCCGCGCCCATTCCACTAGGTCGGCCAGCTCTTGATCGTTTACGCCTTTGGCCACGGTGGGGACTAAAACCACGGCCAAGCCAGCTTTTTCGCAGGCTAAAATGGCCTTGAGCTTGGCCGCGAGTAAAGGCCGCCCGCGTAAAGCCACATAGGTCTCGTCTTTTAAGCCGTCAAACTGTAAAAAAACCCAAGACAAGCCGTTTTGGGCTAAAGCCTGGGCTAAGTCTGGGTCTTGGGCGAGGCTTAAACCATTAGTGTTGAGCTGGACGGCTGGAAATAGTTTTCTCGCGGCCGCGACGATCGCGGGGAGACGCGGATAAAGGGTGGGCTCGCCGCCGGACAGTTGTAAGACCACTTGACCGGCGGTCTTGTGGATCCAAGTCAAAGCCGTAAGGAGCTTATCGAAAGGCTGGTCGAAGCCGGCGGTCGTCCCAGAGTTAGCGAAACAGACCGGGCAGCCTAAGTCGCAGCGGTCGGTCAGCTCTAATAAGACCGTGCAAGGATTCTGGCCGTGGTCGGGGCACAAGCCGCAGTCTAAGGGGCAGCCTAAGTTTTTGGCGGTTTGGGCTTTGACTTTAAGGGGTTTTTTCGGGCGCCGCCAGGCTTGAAAAGAGGGCTCGCCCCGCCAGATGACCGTCGAAAACGCCCCATGCTCGTCGCAGACCCGGTTTAAGACGACCACCCCCGCCTCGTCGTCCAGCTCCCAGATCTCGGCCGGCAGGGCTTTCAGACAGGTCGGGCAGAGGCTAGCCGTCTTCTCCAAAAGCCGGGGCATAAGTTTTTTAGCCTTCGCGGCCTTGGGTGGGGTCGATCTCGTTTTCGCTTAAAAGGCTCATGACCTTTTGCCAGGTGTGGATGACCAGGTCGGCGCAGTTTTCGGCTGGATTAGCCATGAGATCGTAAGTCTGGCCGTTTTTCTCGAAGATGCGTAAGCAATCGGGCTTAACTTCGCCTTTTAGCTCCTCAAACTTAAACCACTTAATTAAAGCCCCTAATAAGGTCCGGGCCACGGGGGAGGGCCTTTCGTCGTCCAGGCCCTTGGCCGTGTGGGCCGACAGCAAACACAAGCCGCCCGTTAAAGCCCCGCAGATATCGCCACAGCCCGCGCCCATGGCTAACCCCGCCATGGCTCGGGTTAAATCCGGGTTCTCCCGGCCCATGACCCTGAGCCCCAAAAGCATGACGATCTGGGCGCAGGAGTAACCTTTGGCCGCCATTTCTAAGACCGCGACCTGAGTTTCGTCCAACATAAAACACCAATATTATCGCGAAAACTTAAAGTCTCGCGGGAAATATTTAAAATAATAGACCCAAAATTAAAGAAAAGAATGGGTCAGCCCGCCCCTAAAATCAGCCTAATTATCCGGCCCCGGGGCTTGAGCCACGAGTAAGCCATAGGTGAGGTTGACCCCGCTTAAGCAGCCAGTAAAATCCCCGAGCCAGTAAGCTAAGTTTTTTATGGACCCATAGCGCCAAACTAGGCTCGCGGCGAGACTTTTCAGAGCCTTTTCGTGGTCTTGACGATAACGGAGCGTAAAGCCGGCCGCGGTTAAGAGTAAAGTTAAAGATTTGAGGCTTTCCGCCCCGGCCGCGCAGGTTAAGGGGGTAGCCGATTTTGGGGGAAGCCTAGTGGTTTTCGCCAGAAGATCGCTAATTATAAGGTAGCCGCCTGGCTTTAAAACGCGCTTTATTTCCCCCAAAACCTGGGCCTTGTCCTTGGCCAGACTTAAGACGCACTCGCAAAAGAGGCCACTTACGGTCTGGTCGGCTAAAGGCGTCTGGTCCATAGTCGCCTTTTGGACCGGACCTTTTAAAGCGGCCAAGGCCAGTAGCTTGTCCGAAGAGTCCAGGCCAAGGACCTGAAAACCTAAACTACTTAAATACTCTAAAGTCGTCCCCGTCCCGCAGCCTAAGTCGACTAAAAAGGCCCCGGCCGGAAACCGACAAAAAGCCAAGGCTTCTTTAGTTAAAGCCAGCCCTCCTGGTCGCAAACCTTGGGGAAAGGCGGCTAAAAACTCGTCGCTCTCGTAAGGGTTGGCTCTTAAAGGGAGAAGAGGCTTTGGGGCCAAGGTCATTTGTCTTCTAAGAGCTTTTCCACGTCCAGCATCTTGCCAAAGGCCAAAATCTCCGGGATCATGGTGACCCCGCATTTCGCGCAACCCGGCAGCTCGACCTCAAAGCTCGCGCCCATATAAGTCACGTTAACTTGAAAAACCGTCAAAGGGGATTGGCACTTGTGACAGATCCAACCCGATATGTCCATGTCAGGCAGCTTACGATCCATAATTACACTCGGCCGCCAGTTCGGGCGTAGCCTTCCAAGGTGGCGGGACTTTCGGCTCCAGCCCCTGGGACCCCTTGGGCTACCATGCGATGGCTCCAAAAGTCTTGGATAAGGTAGCGACCAGCCTCGTCTAAGACGTACTCGACCCAGAAAGTCACTTGCCGCGGCCTTAAGCTGGTCAGATAGCGGCCCGTGTTTTGGTTATAAAAAAGGGGCCCGTTTAAGGCGGCGTTTTTTATGACTTGCTCAATATCCCCTCTTAAAACCCGGCGTCGCTCCATTTTGGGCCAGAGTTCCTCGTTAATCACAATTTCTAAGGGCTCCGAAGGCGGCTCCGGCTCGACCTCGTCCCAAAAGGCGGCTAAAGCGGCCTTTTTAAAGCTAAGGCGATTGTCGCGCTTTTGGGTCAGATTAGGCCCGGGTTGGCTTGACCGCGCCCCTAATTCCGCCTTCGCGAACAGGAGATCCAACAGATGTAAGCTAGGTCGGCCAGCTAAGGCGAAACGGTCCCGGCACATGGCGCAGTAACTAACCAAGGGATTAGTGCCGTCTAAAGCCGCGTCTTTAGCGAACTCTAAGCCTAGCTGGTCGTTGGCGTTGGCCCCTAAACCCCCGTAACCACAACATTTAGTTAAGCGCTGGGAGTACTTTTGCTCTTTATAGTTAGGCGCTATCTTGGCCATTAAGCTTCTGACGCTTTGTTGGACGTTTTCTTGGTAGCGAGTGGCGCAAGGGTCGTGGAGGGTCAGCTCTAAGGTCTGGTCGTCTAACTCTAAGCCCTTGGGGGGCTTAGCGGCTAAAACTTCCCACAGGCTCTCGATTTTAACGCTCGGGATCTCGTTTTGAAAAAAGAGGTAGCAGGAGGGGCAGGCTAAGACGACCAATGGTCGTCCGGCTTTTTCCCAGGTCCCTAAGAACTCGCTGGTCACCTGGCCAGTTAAACCCGTCCGCCCCGACCACCTAGCTGGAGCCCCGCAGCAGGCTGACATCAGGCCAACTTGACCGTCAAAGGCTTCGTTTAAGTGGGCGTAAACTTTTTGGACTAGATCTGGTTTGGAAGCCACCAGCTGACAGCCGGGGAAAAACAGTTTTTCGCCCGTCGGCCGCCCTTTGGGCGGCCGATAAAAGCTCGTCTCCGGAGCGTTCGCGCTAACTAGATCCTCTAACGCGTACTCGTGGGCCGAGGCGGGCATGTGATTGGTTTGGATCATCTCGTCGCGAGCTTGCCGGATAAAAGCGGCCACGTCGGCCCCGTTGGGGCAGATCTCTTTACAGAGGTCGCATTCTAAGCAGCTGTTGATCAAGATATTGGAAGTGCGGATGCCGTAAGCCGTGATGATGTTGTTATACATCTCCCGGGCGTACTTTTTCGGGTAACCTTTATAATGGCGTAAATGCGGGCAAACGTTTAAGCAGCTTTGACAGGCGCAGTTTAAACAACGCCCCGCCTCGGCTTGAGCCTCTTCTAAGGTCGGCTCCAAGGGATTGGCGAAGACCACGGGCGGGGCGGGCTCGGCTTCTTTTAGATCCACGACTAAGGTCGTGTCGAAAACGGCTTCCTTTTCCCGCGCGGCCGACAGCTGAGCCCCTTGGAAAAAGCGGTCCAAAGAGACGGTGGCCGCTTTGCCGGCTCGGGCGGCGGCGAGGAAGGCAAAGGGGACGTCCATCGGGGGAGCTAAAAAGACCCGGTCGCGGGTGGAGGAGAGGGTAATGGGATCTGGGACGAGTTCGGCCGGAGTTAAGCCTAAAGCGGCGGGGTCGAGCGTGGGATCGCCCAAATCCACGAAAACGGCTTTATAGTCCTCTAAAAGCTCCGCCAAAAAAGCCGGACTAAGGTCCCCGGCCTCCTCAAATTTATTGCCTAAAGAGGTTAAAAGGTCCAAAGCCTCGCTTACGGCCTCGGACGGCAGACGGTCGAAAGCGGCGAGGAGCGAGCCGCCGAACGGCCCAGTTAAATAAAAAGTGACTTTATGGCCTTTGCGGCTCAGCTCGGAAGCTAAGACAATGGCCCCCAAAGAGGAGCCAATAGCCGCGGTTTTATGGCTAGAGGCGGGCATGGGAAAAGGTTTAACGGCCCGGGAGTTTTGGAGAATAAAGCGCTCTAAAGTCGGCAGATTAACCCCCTGGTCTAGGCCGTGGCGTAAGCAGCGCTCTTGGCAGGCTCCCTCGCACAGCCAACCAGTCAGCTGAGCCACGGGCATTTGCCGGTCTAAAAGTTTCCGGGCCTCGCCGATTTTACCCTCGCGAAGACGCTGGGTTAAGCCTCTCGCGTCCACGTGGAGAGGACAGTAGCTCTGACACGCGGGTGGTTCCTCGTAAGTACATCGGTCTTCCAGGGCTAGGAGGACTTTCTTATCCATACATTCCTCGTCCAAATAATAAAGCCAAGGCGGTCGAAAAAGCGTCAAAAAACAAAAAAATCAAAAAACTTAAAATAAGCCCCTAATTTTTTTTGCCTTTAAGTATACCACAAAGGCGGCTTATAAGCTAGCTAAATCGTTAAGGTTTAAAGCTCGTCGGCCAATATTAAGGCCCTCCCTAAAATAGAGGTTAAAACCTTAAAAAAAGTCAAAAAATTTCGTCAAAAAAACCCCGCCTCCCAAAAAAAACTAAGGAGACGGGGTGTGACGTTTTTAGGCTAAAGCCAGAAAGAACGGTTTATTTTTTGTTCTTTAAAGCTTCCAAAACCCTCTCGGGCAGGGCGGGGATCCGGGTGACCCGGGCGCCGCAAGCGTTGTAAATGGCGTTTAAGATAGCCGGATGGGGGACGCAGAGGGGGATTTCGCCCACGCCCGCGGCTCCGTGCGGCCCGAATTCGCGCGGATTCTCAAAATAATTGAGCTCGATGTTGTCCGGAATGTCTTTGATGTAGGGGATACCAGCGGCGAGCATGGTCTTGTGCCTTTGGATATCCTCAAAGTCTTCGGTGAGGGCCAGACCAATAGCCTGAGCCACGCCACCATAGAGCTGGCCGTCGGTGACGTTCCGGTTGTTAACTTTACCAATGTCGATGTTGAAGATCACGTGATCGCAATGGACTTTGCCAGTGGCGACTTCCACGGTCACTTCGGCCAAGCAGACGCCGTACATGTAAACCATGAAAGGTTTGCCAATGCCGTTTTCGTTTAGAGGCACGCCCGGCACGGAGAAGGTCCCATCGTATTTGGTCGGCACGCCGGCTTTTTTGGCCTCGTCGTAGGTGTCATAGTAACCGCCATCCGGCTTCTTCAAACCGGCTAGCATGTTTTCGCAAGCCACGCGGATGGCGCCGCCGGTCATAACCTGAGAGCGGGAGCCACCGGCCGGGCCGGAGACGGGGTTACGAGTGTCGGCCCAGGTGAACTTTAAGCGCGAGGGGCAGACGTTCATCGGCCGGAGGGTCTTGTGAGCCGTGCCCACGGCGCCCATGTCGGCGCCTTGGCCGTGATCTTCCCAAGCCGTGCAGATGGTGATGGAGTTGTCCGGATTCAGCTCCGCGTAAGCGTTGGAGGAGTCAGGACCGTCTAAGCCGCAGCCATAAGCGCCAGCGGCGATGCCCACGCCCTTTTTATGGGTGGCGGTGGACTCGGCTTTGCAACGTCTCTTGGCCTCTTCGTAAGCGGGTTTAATGGCCTCGAGCATATCCCGATAAGAGTAAGAGCAGAGCTCTTGCCCACTGGGGTTGGTGGTGCCGGGTTTGCCGTCCTTGGGCGGACGATGGGTGTTGATCAGGTGGAATTCCAGAGGATCAATGCCCAGTTTTTCGGCTAATTCATCGGCCACGATCTCAGAGGAGAAGTTAGCTTGGGTACCGCCGTATCCTCTAAAAGCCGAGCCCCAACCATGGTTGGTGCAGACGGTCCGGCCTTCGCCGCGGATATTGGGGATGTCGTGGCAAGCGCCTAAGAACTGAATGCCGCGGAGGGTTAACAGATCGCCGAATTCGCAGTAAGGACCATGGTCGACGTCGTAATCGGTTTCCATGCCGAGGATCTTGCCGGACTTGTCGGCGGCCAGACGGACCTTGGT
>JAIROO010000212.1 GCA_031257535.1 Deltaproteobacteria bacterium | reverse complement strand
GCTCGATACAATACGCTTCGGGCGAAGTCTTCATAGCGCAACCATTGAACCGCCGTATACCGAACGGTACGTACGGTGGTGTGGGAGGACGGCGGGGGAGACCCCGCCTCCTACCCGATCCTAAAAAAAGGCTAAAAAAATGTAACCATTCAGCTTTCTGGAGTTAAAACTTCTTCAAGCTGAACCAGGGTTTATCCTTTAAAAGGAAACGTTACAATTCATCCCTATAGGACTAATCTAGAGAGCTTTCTTAACAGTCAGCCACCTAAACTGAATAAATATTAGGGCGGGGAAAGAAATTGTTAAGGATTTTATCAAAGTCGGGAAAAAAATATTACGCGCTTTAAGAAGATAATGGGTAGACCACTTCCCGTTATGGGTCAAAAATCAAACTTGGACCTCCCGGCGCCACTTTTTTTTGGCGTTCGCCTAAAGCCAAAAAAACCCCGTAGGACTGGCCTTAAAGTCTAGCCGGAGCGCGTAAGTCTTTCTTAAGAAAAATTTACGTCGTTTGTTGGGAACTTGACAAAGGTAAGGGCGACGTTAAATATCTACGCTAGGTGATTGAAGGCCAAAGCCAGGTCCGCGTTAGCTCGCCATCTTTAAAGACTTATCCACCCATAACTAGAAATATTAACGATATTATTATCATTAGACGCGGATTATGGTCGTGGGGAAGTCATATATAAATTTCCATCCGTTACCCTTATACACTACAATGAACTTTTTTTAACGTTAAACTAAGTCGTTTTATTTAAGAAGAGTAAAAAAATAAATTTTGGGTTGAAGCTGGGATTTTTTTAGGCGAGTTTTATAGTTGAAAAATAGTTAAAGATAATATATATAATTGTAAAAGTGGAGCCAACGAAGGGAATTGAACCCTTAACCTCCCAATTACGAATCGGGTGCTCTGCCAATTGAGCTACGTTGGCTAGTGATAATAGCAAAATTATTAGCTAATATTTGTAATTATTTATCAATGGTTGGGCTAAGACTCGATCATTAAAACTGGCTAATTACCGGGCCAGGGCTAAGACGCGCGAAAAACCCGGCGAATTTTTTTAAGTGAAAAGCGAAACCTAAGAAAAATAAACAAAATTAGCCGAAAAAGGGTTTTTAGAGTTTATCTAAAAAAACAAAATGAGCCCCCTAGCTTTGGGGCGACCGCCCTTTAAAGCTTTAGGGGCTTTTTAATCCATTTCCGCGAAAAGGTCAAATATTTTAGCCATAAAAAGGTATTTTAAAATTTAGGGCCTAAATCGCGGAAATGGTTTTTTTGGCGACTTAAGGAAAAAAAGTTTTTGGCCGTCGCGGAGGATTTTTTGGCTCGCGAATTGAGCCGCCAAACTTTCGCTTATTTGGGTCTGACGCGGTAAATATTGATTAAAAGACGTTGGCCAGGCGCAAATCGTCCTTTTCGCCGGCTAAAATTTTCTTTAAAGTCGGAATAAAAAAAACTGACCGAA
This sequence comes from Deltaproteobacteria bacterium, assembly GCA_031257535.1. Classification (GTDB taxonomy): domain Bacteria; phylum Desulfobacterota; class Desulfarculia; order Adiutricales; family Adiutricaceae; genus JAIROO01. Next base: position 2,713 of record JAIROO010000212.1, on the reverse strand, counting down.
AACCCATATCGCGACCTGATTTTGGCCTTTTTTTTTCTTGACAATAACTATTTTATAGAAGCGCAAAAAAAGGGGACTAACTTTGACGGACGCTAAAAAGAGATTTGAAAAAGCTAAAAAATGATCGCGCTTTTTAAAAATGAAATTTAAGCGATTTAAAGGTCGCTGGAAATAAGTTCAAGTATTTTTGGCTCGCGCGAAATCGTAAAGGTTATTTTTTCGTTTTTTTCGACAAAAAAATCAGGCTTTAGAGCCTTTTTTGGCGAGTCCTCACGTCCTCTAAATAAATAATTAAAGTTGAATTATCTCCTACCAATATATAGCCATCAATATACCGCGATCCCTAAAACCCAATATATAGATCAGGGGATAAATTTTTAGAGGTAAATTTTGGATCGGTCGTCGGAAAGAAAAGGGTTCTAGATTTTGCGATATTGCTTTTTGTCGAGCTCAACTACTAGACATATCTTTGGTAAAGCTAATTGGCTTAAAAAATCTTTTTGTTTTACGCGTTTTTTTAGGTGGCTCGCCTCGGGATTTATAATTAAAATTTTAAACTAACTAATATTTTAAATGTTGTTTAATTATTCTTTATTGATCTTTTAATAAACTTTCGGTTTTTAAAAAGAAATTACTAATTATTTATGAAATTATTAGTAATAAATTAAAGGTAATTGCTCAGAGCTGGTGCCTTGCGGATCAACATATTGTATAGCCTACTTGGGTCCCAAAACCAAAAAATCTCAGAAGCTAATTTTTTCTTCCAAACGATATAATCAGATAAAAAAACGCCACTTGCGTTTGCTTTTTTAGGTATTACCTTATAGGGACGAACAGGCGAGTTCTGGTCGTCAAATCCTCGCGACGTTCGGTCCGCCAAAAACTTTTAAAACTAGATTTTTGGCCTCTTCAATGTAACTTTTTTTTAGTCCACTTGACGTTTAATGGTTTTTGCCCCTGACTTTGAAAACCATTTCTATTTTTCCCTTTAACCTCCATTTTTAAGACCATTATTTTTTCGTAACCCCATGGCGAGATTGACTTCGCCAAAAAGGAAACTCATGCTTCTTAAGCGAAAACCATCGCCTAGGTCGCCCCTTTTGGGACCCATTTTTATTAACGCTTTCGCGATTTTTTTGGCGCCTATTTTCGGATCGCGATTATTATCCGCGTCTATTAAAGATTTTAGAGCCGCGAGCTTGAAACTATCCGCCGGAGTCGATTTTGGTCCTATGTTCGATCTTCCCGAGAATAAGGAGCCTTATTATTATTTCTTAAGCCCGTTATTTTTTGGCTCAAAATTAACTTATCGATTAAGGCTCCACTTAGGGCCGTAATTCGCCAAAAGCTTAAAACTTAACTTTAGGACCCTAACTCGCCAAAAACTTAAAACTAAGGCTTAACTCGCCAAAAAGCCGAAAAACTAATCGCTTTAAATAATAGTTAGGTTGGCCCTTAGACGTTAAGCTTGACTGCGCCCATAGATAGCGAGGCCTCTTACGCTATTGACCTTTTCCTAGCCGCGACATTTTTTTAAGTCAAACCTTTAAAGCTTTAGCGGTTTATTTAGGCCCCCCTTTTCGCGATGTCTTTTGACCGTTAGGCCAATAGTATTGGCCCTCGAAAGCCTTGACCTCGTCCCCCGCGATACGGGCCTTAGAGTTTTTTTCGGAAACTTTGGTTACCGACCGTCAAAAATTCCGCCTCTTTTTTTTGGAGCGGACTTTCGCTTAAAAATTGATTGACCCTTATGGCCTGACTAAGACGTAAGAGTAAACCTAAAAGACGCGACTGAAAAACGCGCCTTTCGGACCTATGGTAACTTATCCCAGGCCGAACTGTTGGCCTAAAACGAATTAATACCCGTGCCCCGGCTTAAGTTCGCCAAAATAGCTTAATTTTTGGTTAAAAAGGCTTAAACCGCGATAAGGGCTTAGCCCCCTTAACGCTGACTAACTAAAGTCATAAAGTTCAAGCGGCTCGTCAAATAAAATAGTTTTAATTTTTTTTACCTAACCCCCTGGAAATTTATCTTAATAAACGTCGTGGCTTAAATTTACCTCCTCTCAAAAAGTTAAGGGTTAGCTCCCTTGGCATAACATTATAGGATTTCGGTCTAGCGTTTTTCGTTCCGTTATCTTTATAAGGGTTTTAAAATATTTTTTGTGCGCCGTGAAAAGGTGCGCTTATCTAGTGGACTGAAATGTTTCACCCGGCAACTAACTACTCCGGCCGGTAGCAACCTTGGAAGTCATGGAGGTAACGAAATGGCTTAAGCCCTTGGTGTAAAGTCCCCTTATGGGGGGCCACGAGCTCGCAGGTTATAACGCGAGTGAACTCCGAGCAGGCCTCGAAATGTAAGTTACGGAAGCCGACCCACCAAGAAATTGGGGAAGGCCGTTGTTTAGAAAGAGCGTAGGCGTTTCGGGTCCTATTCCCGCGAGGGCCTTATAGAAGTGCGGGTGACTTTCGAGTAGTGTAATAAAAAAGCGCAGTGACTCTTTCTGGGTTCCGTCGGGGTAATGGAGATGACATGTGAGCGAATGATAGGCGTGGCAACACGGGAAGCCCCGAATGGCCGTTCCGAGGAGTAAGTATTACCCGGATCACAGTCATCCGTAATTTGAAAAGGCCATATGAGACTTGACCAGATGAGCGGTAATCATCAAATCTAGCGATTATTATTGACTTTTTATTTGGTGCCCATAATTGA
>JAIROO010000191.1 GCA_031257535.1 Deltaproteobacteria bacterium | reverse complement strand
TAGGCCGAGCGAGGAGCGCGGCTTTGTCTCGGCGGTTTGACGAGGCTGAGGCTATTTACCGGGATTTATTGGAAAAATATCCTCGCGATCCGATTCTCTTAAACGAAAGGGATCAGGTTTTGGCTTTAAAAGCGGGGGCCACTTCGGCCACGTTTTTTAGTCTTCGGTTAAGGGCTGGCTATATCTACGACTCCAACGCCAACCAAGGAGCCGAGTCCGACGTAGTGCAGGTCTTTCCTAATCTAAATAACCTTAGGATAACCTTTCGCGACACGAAAAAGATCGCCTCGTCCGCGGCCTATTTTGGGGCGAACTTGGATTTTAGTCGCCGGTTGCCCGACGGGAGCCCTTGGAGTTTCGTCGCGGACTCAAGTTTTTACATTCGCGGAAATGAAGACTCGGCCTTAAAGGATCTAAAAAATAGCGAGTGGCAGTGGTATCGGCTAGGAGCTGGTCTTAGGTACGCCAAAGGTCAAAATCTCTTTGAGTTTCGGGTCAAAGGCGAGGTCTTTGACTACGAGCTGACCAACCACGTTCTTTCCTGGGGGCCGGAAATAACTTATTTAAGGGCGGTCGTCCCCACTTTCCATCTGATCTCCCAATTGTCCTTGGACATCCGGAACTATCAGCGTAATCCCGATCGAGACGGGACTTATGGTCAGGTGGCCCAGTACGGGCGGATCTTTTTTGGCCAAAACGTCCACAGCTTAACTTTTGGGGCGGCTTATCTTTGGGGTCGGCCGAAGATGGATTCTTTAGGCCACGACGGTTACGCCATCCCGGTTCGTTTAACCCTAAGACCCCACGAGGACTGGGAGATCTCGCCCAACGCGACCTATACTTATGAGCGATATAAAGGGCCGGCCATTGTCATAGATACTAAAGACCGACGGGACAAAAAATTTCGGACCGGGGTCGACCTTATTTACAAGTTAAACGACAATTGGCGCGTGGAAGTTAATTATAGCCATAATCGCGATAATTCTAACTCGCCATTATATGATTACAGCCAAGACGTGATTGGCGTAGGTCTTAGCTGGGGTTTTTAAGCCGCGAAGTTACTTAACGATTATAGTTAGCTAATGATTAAAGTTACTTATTGAATAAATTTATTTACTCATTAAATTTAGCTGTATCATCTAGACAAAACGCGTGGCCGAGATAGTAAAATGGAGATAATAATGAGAGTTAAAGGATATATAGCGATACTTACGGTTATTTGGTTTTTAGTTTTTTCTCTAGGGATTATTCCTCTAGATAACGAGGCTTTAGCCCAGGAGGCGGCGCCGACTATTCTTCAAGTGGCTGGTAAAGCCCAGATTATAGAGCGCGGGCGGCGGACGCCCGCGCGAACTGGTCAGCGCTTACTCGCCGGGCAGACCATAGAGCTAGTCGGCGGGGGCGAAGTGCGGGTGGCCACGGTCGACGGTCGTATTAAGATTAGAGTCACCAGCGACTCCACCGTGCGTTACGACGGCGAGGTGGAGGCCAATAGTCAACCTTGGACCTTGGGACCAACTACCCGTCGAGCCGCTTCGGGAGACACGTCGCCCCAGTTCTTCGCCTCGAAAGGCAAACTGGAAATAGAGGTCGCGCCTGGTCAACGTCTTAGACTTCTTTGCCCTTTGATTTTAGCCGCGGTCAGGGGCACGGTTTTTACGGTTACGGTTGAGGCCGACGGAACATCGCGGGTGGACACCTTGGAAGGTCAAGTGGCTACTTACGGCCGCCAAGGCGAAATGACTTTAACGAGACCTGGGCAAAGCGTGGAAGTTTCGGCTAGACAATACTCGAGTTATTTAACTAGTAAAGGGGTCAACGTGCCTAGCGGCGACTGGCGGCGGATTTCGGAAAATGAGCGTCAAAGAGTGGATAACCAGACTTTAAGTCCAATCTTTTCAACTAATAGCGATCCTTTAATAGCCGTCTTAAGTAACCCCAACGCCGCCCCGAATCAAGGGGTTCAAGCTTTGGCCCTAGAAAACTCGGCCGTGGAGCCGGGGTCTATTTTCGCGTCGGAGTTAGATAGCTCGCAAACTGGAACGACTGAAACTAGGATTATTCCCGCGTCTTCCGATATCGATCCCCAGTCGACTCTTTTGGACGAGGGTCTACCGGATATAATTCCGCCAAACGTGCCGGCCGCGTCTCAGATTGGTCACGTCATAGGGTCTTTTAATTTACCTGGGGCGACTGAAATTGTTTTCAACACATACGTTTTTGATTTGGATTTCGCCACTGGCAGTATTATCAAAGCTGGATTTGATATAGAGTATAAGCGAACCACTTCTTTTGGCCCGGTTTCTACCGATTTAAGTACTATGGCTTCAGGCTCAGGTTATTTGAATTTAAACACTTTAAATTTTTATATTTCAAATTTTGGTATGGCTAACAGCCATTACTCTGAAGCCGATGGCGTCGCTACCTCGTCAGAAGGCTATCTAGGGTCAGCGACCACTTTTACTGGCTCTTTCCTCGCTCCCTTGAATTTTAACGTTTCCGTAAGTGGACGGCTAACGCCCGAATACGTCCCAACAAACGGCTTTAACCAGACGACAATGCCAGTTTATTACGACGCTACGGGCATTCTTAGAGCAAAACCTTTATTGGATGTTTATGGTGATTTCGCGGCAGTCTCAAACCTTGCCGTGTCTGTTAACAATTGGTTTGATTTTGCCTTGGACGCGAATGATGGGCGGATTTATGATGGGGAGTTGAGATATCTTTTTTATGATAATAGCAGTAATGATTTTAATATACATTTAAGAGGTGCTAGTGGACAGCTTAACAGCAATAATTTTAACGTTACTTTCTCCAGAGGCGATGCCGAAAGCTTTTCCAATACGTATAACAACACAGCGACAGGCGTCCTTCAAGGAACTTTAAGTTCGTCGGCTCCAGCGCCGGGCGTCCAAGTGACCAGTGGCTCTCTTGTGGTTACTTATGGGGCCACGCCACCGACCGGTTTCCCCAATACCATCCCAATTCAAAACGGCCAGGTCAAATTGGCTGGACAGTGATATTTATCGACTAAAATCCCGAGGACTTTTCCGTGTCTTCGGCTTAGGGTGTGAATGTTTAGGAAATACGCTTCTTTCCTGGACAAACACATATATATTAAAATAGGCGAATTGATCTTTAAAATATTATTTTAAAAAAAAATAGAGCAAAAAATGTGATGTAAAAAAATTAACAGTGTATTTTGATTATGTTAGATTAAATTCACCGCCTGAGCGGAATTAGGCTCTGGAGGAGTCCAACCTAACTAGGACTTAAGGCGGTGACTGCCTACGAATGTGCGCGAAAACAGGGGGCGAGTCAGGCGCGGTTCGCTGAGCTTGTCAGTCCCCTGTTATATTTAGCGAACTCCTCACATTCGTCGCAGTCCAGTATCCTAAGAAATCTCACAGGAAGGGCTTTCAGTCGCCAGACGGTGAGGTTACTGGCAATCCAGCTCCGTAAAGCCTTGATATTGGCAATTTTCTTAAAACTAAATAAATTTCGTTAATGGCTTAAGCATTCAAAATAGGAAAATATTTTCGGTTGGCAGTATATAAAAGGCTCGCCTTAAGTCCATAAAAACTTAAGACGAGGCTTTTTGACTAGAGGGATTTACAAAAGGGGGATAATGCTCGGGAGGAGTTTTTCGGCCACGTCGCCACTGGCGGGATCGCCTAAGGCGTGCATCTTCCACTCGCCTTGATGACGGTAGAGTTTAGCCATAATTAGCCCAGTATTAGAGCCGCCGCCGGACAGGGTGTAACGGGCGATTTCTTTTTGGCTCGAGGAGTCGACTAGGCGGCAGAAGGCGTTTTGAATCTCGTTAAAAGTCTGGCCTTGGTAGCTATTGACGGTGAAGACCAAGTATTTAACTTTGGCCGGGACCCGCGTTAAGTCCACGATAATTTGCTCGTCGTCGCCCTCGCCCTCGCCGGTTAAGTTGTCGCCAGTATGGGTGATGGAGCCGTCTTTACTTTTTAAGCTCCCAAAATAAACTAAATCCACGGGTTTTTTGTCTTCGTCGAATAAAACGCACGAAGCGTCCAAGTCAATGGATTTGCCCGCTTTGACCGGATCCCAGCCGAGGCCCATGACGACTTTGGCGAGACTTTGGCCTGACTCTTTTTCCAGGGATATTTTTTGCCCTTTGACCAGGTTAATGGCCATCAATTTCCTCCAAGAGAAGAAAGGCCCGAAAATATATGGGCCCAAAAATATGGTTAAAAAAAGCTATTTGTTCGCGCCCAGACCCAAAACCTTAAGCCAGCCCACTAAAGCGTTGGGATTGCGCGATTGGATCAAAACCGTGCCCGGGCCAGTAAAGCGGCAGACTAAGTTCTCGCCGGACTTCCAGCTGTTGAACCAGCCATTGGAAGCCTTTTCCAGAGTGTAGGTCATGTAGTCTGGCCAGGCCACCAAGTGCCCATTATCCACAATAACTTGTTCGCCGGGTTTGAGCTCTAAGGGGTGGATGGCCCCGTAACTGGAGACGAAGACCACGCCGCGACCAGTGATTTTGACGACAAAAAAACCTTCCTGGGAAAATAGCCCCCGGCCTAGGCTTTGCAGGGTGGTTCCGACTTCAATTCCAGAAGTGGCCGCTAAAAAACCGTCTTTTTGGACGATGAGCCCGTAAGAGCCGTCGAGATCCACGTCCATAACGCCCCCGGGGTGGGAATGGGCTAAAAGAACCTCGCCCGGCCCGCGGGTCGCTTCTAGGTATTGAAAAAAGAATTTTTCCCCCGCCAAAAGGCGAGTAAAACTTTTAAAAATCCCGCCATCAGCCCCGCCGGTCACGTCAATGGTGGCCGACATGGCCACCATGGCGTTGGACTCGGCTTTCAGTTTTTCGCCTTTCTCCAGATTGTAACGAATAAGGGGGAAGGCCTCACCGTAGATGATCTCGTATTTCGGCAAAATAGGCCTCGATTTTTTAGCCTAAAGAAGGTCAGGGCGGTTGAAATTAACGGTTGATTTTTAATTAGATGCTGATGCCAAAGTTTTTGGCTAAGGGCCCTAAGCCGCCGGCGAAGCCTTGGCCAATGGCCTTGAACTTCCAATCGGCCCCGTTACGGTAAATTTCGCCAAAAATCATGGCCGTCTCCGTGCTCATGTCCTCGGATAGGTCAAAACGGGCGATCTCCTGGCCCCCGTCTTGGTTGACGACCCGGATAAAGGCGTTGGAGACTTGGCCGAAGTTTTGCCGTCTTTGCTCGGCCTCGTGAATGGTCACGCTGACCGAGATTTTTTCCACGTCGGCCGGGAGTTTGTCGAGGTTGATTTTGATGACCTCGTCGTCGCCATCGCCGGCCCCGGTCAGGTTGTCGCCCATATGCTCCACCGAACCGTCGGAGCTTTTGAGCTGGTTATAAAAAATGAAGTCATTGTTGGATCGGGTTTTACCGTCTTTGTTGAGTAGAAAAGCCGAGGCGTCTAAGTCAAAGGCGGCTCCATCGGTGGCCCTCGCGTCCCAGCCTAAGCCGACTAAAACGGCTTTGAGGCCAGGGGCTTCTTTGCTTAAGGATACGTTACCGCCTTTAGATAAAGAAACAGCCATTTGTTATGCTCCTAAAAATAAGTAAAGATAAAAATTATTAAGGCTAAGCGCTAAACTTCTAGAATAGTCGAGAATATTCTAGAAGTTTAGCGCTTAGCGAAACGTAAGTCTACGCTTTTCGGGCGCTAGACGGCCAAAAAAAACTTTAGGGGGCTTTAAGCCAAGTCGGGGGCCTAGATTCCGCCGCCTCAGTCGCTCTTTTTTTCGCCGTTCCAAAATCGCAAAGGAGGTCAGGCGCGTTTTAGGCGCGACGCCAAAAGCTTAGAATCCCTCGCCAAAAGCCAGAAAAGGGCAATCATGGACTAATGGCTCTTAAAAATACGCCAATTTAGGCCAGTTATCTATTTTTTTAACTATACAAGGGTCTAAGTTTTTTTTCAAGGCCTAGAACTCTAAAGCCAAAACGCTTCTTAAAGAATCTAAGGCCATTCGCCGCGAGAAATTTTCTTTATCAAGGGCGATTAAGTGGCGCCCTTAGGCCTATGGGCGCTCATTTTTAAGGGGCCTCACGCCAGGTCGTTGGCTAGATTCCGCCCCCTTAGCTACTCTATTTCCAATTTCGCGGATCCCTATTTCGCTTTTATTTATGAAAAAAAGAACGTTTTTCCTAAGATAGTAGCGAAATTATCGGAGCGTTTGAGGCTCGTTTCGCGTTCAATCCCATTATGAATTGAGCGTTCGCGCTCTTTTAGCCTAAATATCTTTGGAAAAATAGCGCGAGCCAAGTCGTAAGTCTTAGGTATTTTGGATTATTTGGGTCAAATCTTTTTCGCTAATTCCAAATTTAGCCAGTAATTCTCTCTGCTTGTTGGTCAGAGGAGACAATAAGCGTTGGCCAGTTTTTAATTTAACGGCTTCGATTTTATTGAGCAGAAATAAGGCGCTTTCTTTGGCCTCAAGCCTTTGCTCTAGGGAGTCATTAACCGATATAATTTGTTCTGTAAAGCGTGAAGCGATAATTAAACTAATAAACGCGCAAAACAGCTTGCCTTTAAGTATATTTTTATAACTATATTCTGTTTTTAGTAAACCTGAACAGTTACTTAAATCGTAAAGAGTCTCTCTAATGAAAATTTTATTCATATAAAATTGAAACATATCATATTTTTCTTTTTTTATATTTGATATTAAACAGACAAAGCCACAACTTTGATCTTCTAGATCAACTTTTTCATAATTAATAGAATAAGTAAATTTCCTGTTTTTATTAACATTTATGTCGTAATAGCATGAGTGTTTTTTTATTTGTTTTTTTGTTGTTTTTCGTAAATACGTTAATGTTTCTTCATAATATCTTAGTTTTGTAAATAAATAATATTGATTCTTCTCGGCCAGATCTGGCGAGTAATAAAGGTAGATATTCGATTTAAGGCCATGAAATCGGGACCTTAAGGCTTCGGCAAACATGTCGGCGAAAACGTGGTTACGCCTCGATTCAATAGTTTCATGAACTTTATCTATGGCTAAACGGGTAGTTTTATAAAGCTCGCAAGCGTCTATTATATATTTAATATCGTTTTTATGTAGATATTGTAAATTTGATTTTGAGTAAAAATTTCTATGCAGAAAAAAAACAATATCTTTTATATTAATATTTAGCTCGTCATTGGACGCTGTCATATAAGATAAATATGATTCTTTAGTTATAGACAATGGATATGTCACGTAAAAAAGCGGTAGGCCAGTATCTTGGGCTAAATAGTACCCTAAGTGTATCGGAGGGAGGCGCCCGGGGTCATAATTGAATTCCCAATCGTCGGGATTTTTTTCTGGGTAACTTGTCGCCGTGGTTAGGTCATAGGCCAGACAGTCACCGGTCCTAGCTTTGGCTAACCAGGCCTCAAAGAAGTCCATCTTCTCCTCAGGAGTAATTGACGACAATAGCTCGGGGGCCATCTGATCGGTCAGGGTCTCCAGATATTCGATATCCTTGCTCCAACCTTCAATGTAGCCAAGCTCATGGCCCTGACAAAACATATAAGCGGCGAGAGTGATTATCAGTTCGGCGCGGTATGGGCCGAATACGTCTTCGAGAATCTGGTCTAAAGAGAGGTCACGTAGTATTCGCTTAACTACAAAAAAGTAACCAATAGATGTAATAGACGATAAAAGGTCAAAATTAATAGACTTTGACGATAAATTTGACTGCTTATCCAGATTTTGGGACGGATAATACTCAAAATAGCTGGCGTTAGGGACCATTAACCCCTCGTCGTTAAGGCGCCCAATGAGAACTTTTTCGTGAGTCGTTCGCCCTTTTTCGTTCCGAAATGTTTTTAAAATGTGGTAAACGCGTTTTTGTTGGCCAGTCCGTTGGATTATGACTCCTTGGTCAGGAGGCGGCACGGGCTGATAGGGGTTAGAATTCAAGGTTAAAGCCTCGCCAAAAGCCTAAAATATCGCGAAATTAAGTTTTACCTATATTTTGTAAAAAAATGGTTAAAAAGATAAAAAATAAAATAAAATAAAGATAGTTAAATAACAGAAAAAATATAAAAAATACGTTTAAGACTTATATATAGTATTTAACTCGAAAATTTAAGAGTAGGACCCTCGTTTTTTAGTCAAAGTTTTTAAGGGGGTTAAAATCTCTAAAAACTCAATATATGAGGCGACAATAAAACTTTAACCCCAAAAACTTCGGCCCTAAGACCTTGAACCGCCAAAACGAGGAGGCGCTATAAAACGTCTAAAAGGAACTATTGATTTCCAAGGCCTTAGGCTCCTTTAGGCGTTTGACTAAGCGGACAATCTCGCCCGTCCACAAAACGGCGGAGGTCGCGACCACGATGACGACCCATTCCTTTAAGGTTAAAGGCGCGGTCCGAAAGATTTCGCCGCCGAACTGGGTGATGGCCACCTGACCAATGGCGATAACTAAGGCGATCAGGACAAACATTTTACTGCTTTTTAAGCGCGAAAGAGCGGAGGCGTTTTTGCCTAAGGTCCGGGCGTTAAAAAGATTCCAGAACTGTAAAAACACAAAGGTCGTAAAAAATAGGGACAGGTTGTGGCGCCCTTCGGTCGTCTCAGCCTCCATGGGAAACTCGTTTTTAAAGCCCAAGACTAAAACTAAGAAAAGGAATAAAAAGATCCCGCCAATGGAGAAAATAAACTTAGCCATGGGTGGGGTCACGATAAACGACTCTGGATTTCGGGGCGGTTTACGCATGACCGCCCAATCCGGGGGCTCCGAGGCTAGGGCTAAGGCGGCGAAGGTATCCATGATGAGGTTGACCCAGAGCATTTGGGTGACGGTCAAAGGCAGCTGAACGCCTAAAAAAGGTCCTAGCAAAGCCACGCCTAAGGCTAAAACGTTAATAGTTAGCTGAAAGAGAATAAATTTTTGAATATTGGAGTAGATGGAGCGACCCCACATTACGGCTTGGACAATACTCGCGAAAGAATCGTCTAAAAGAATGATGTCGGCCGCTTCCTTGGCCACGGCGGTCCCGGTCAGACCCATGGACAACCCCACGTCGGCGTGGTTTAGGGCCGGGGCGTCGTTGGAGCCGTCGCCAGTCACCGCCACCACCTCGCCGCGTTTTTGGAGGGTGGTGACTAGGCGTTGTTTAGCTAAAGGTCGGGCCCGGCTCATGACTTTTAAGGAGTCCACGGCTTCATAGGCCGCGTCGTCGTCTAAGGCCATAAACTTATCCCCGGTCATAACTAGACCCGGGCTCTGTTCGGCGGGCTCTAAAATGCCAATCTCTTGGGCTATTTCGCGGGCCGTGGCCTCAATGTCGCCGGTAACGATTTTAACCTTGATCCCGGCTTTGACGCAGATTGTTACGGCCGGCGGCACTTCAGGCCGGACTGGATCGGCGATAGAGAAAAAGCCTAAAAAGACCAATTGGTTGTCGCGAACTAAGCTCGCGATCTGGTCAGGACCGTATTGGGTCTGGCCAGGGGTTAGGGTCTGGGTGGCTAAACCCAAAGTGCGCATGCCCCGGGTTTGCTCGGATTTTAAATTTTCTAAGATCTGGGCCCGATCCTCGGGGGTTAAGGGGACCGTTTGGCCGTCTGGTAGTCTTTTCGTCGCGCAAAAACCCAAAACGATTTCTGGGGCCCCTTTGACGTGGAGGGTCAGACCCTTTTGCCGCCCCTGACCAATGGTGGCCATGAATTTTCGCTCAGTGGAAAAGGTCAATTGGCCGGCGATTTTAAAACTCGCTCTTTTGGCTTGGTAACTTTCGCTTTTTTCCTCTAACCAGATTAAAAGGGCGGACTCGGTCGGGTTGCCTAAGGGTTTAGTTAACTGGCCTTTGTCGTCGGCCGCGAGATTAGCCGTGGAGTTGGCGGCGATGGCCTCGGCGATTAACTCAAACTCGTCGTTTTTTAAGATTGAGTCGCCAGTTTTCGTGGCGTTTGGGAAATCAAATGAAGAGACCTTCATTTGGTTCATGGTCAAGGTCCCGGTTTTGTCCGAGCAGATGACCGTGGCCGCCCCAACGGTCTCGCAGGCGTGGAGTTTCCGGACTAGGTTGTTCGCGGCCGTCATTTTGCGCATGGAGTAAGCCAAAGACAAGGTCACGCTCATGGGCAGGCCCTCGGGCACGGCGACCACGATAATGGTGACGGCGACCATAAAATAACGTAAAAGAGACAAAGAGGTGGCTAAAGGCAGCCAAGAGCTAGGCGCCGGGCTTAGAAGGCCTAAAGCTAAGCCCGACAAAAGGCTGACCACGAAAACTAAGGCTCCGGCCCCCAAAGCCTGGAGCCAAGGCCATAAGCCCTCGGCCTCTAGCCAGGGGCTTTCCGGTCTTTTCCGGCCCATTAGCTCGATCGCGTCAAAAACGACGGGGACCCAAATGCGGACTAGGGCCACGGAAAGAGCCAGGAAAGAAAAGATAAGAAAATAAATCTGCCCTAAGGTGATGGGTAGTTTAATATAGTAAACGGTTTTGTCGTCCACGGTTTTGGTGGCTAAAGGATATAGGTTAGCCTCATCGCCGCGCATGGCTCTTAATAGCACCTTGGCCCGGTCGATATCTACAGCCGTGGGAACGGAGCCTATGGACGGCGTCACGATCGCTTGGTCGCCTAAGTCGCCTTGAATACCCGAGCGGATGGTCAAAGTGGCGAAAATTAAAAAGGCGATGGCGAAGCCAAACACCCCGATGCACTGGCCTAAACGGGCCAGCTGACGATTTAAGGGGGTAACCGTTTCCGTCTCTTCGGCGGCCGCCCGGGCTGTTTTGCCAATTTCCGAAGCGTCGCCGACCGTGGACACCTGAATTAAGCCGCGACCGTCGGCGACGAAGGTCCCTCTTAAGACCTGGTGCCGGGGATAGGCGAGGTTAACTTCCTCGGTTACTTCGGCTTTTGGGCGTTTAGTGACGGGCAAAGACTCGCCGGTTAAGGAAGCCTCGTTAACCTGAAAGGAGACGGCCTCCAAGACCTCGCCGTCGGCCGGGATTTCTTCGCCTTGCTCGACAATGACGGCGTCGCCGACGACTAAATCTCTTTTCGGGACCGAGGCGTAGGCGCCGTCGCGAATGACCTTAATGGGCTCCTCGTCGGAAACCTTATTTAAGACGTCAAACTCCTGGCCCGCCTTATACTCGTTAATGAACCCAATGGTGGTGGCCAGAAAGACGGCGATGATAATGCCAATGCCCTCGGCGTATTGCCTCTCGACGATACCAGCTAAGATGGCGATGACCGCGGCCACTAAGAGGATCCTAATGATGGGATCCTCAAATTTTTCCAGGTAAAGTTTCCACCAAGGGTCGCGCGGCGGCGGCGTGAGAACGTTAGGGCCGTGGATCCGGCGACTTTCTTCCACCTCAGCGGCGGTAAGTCCATAACGTTCCAATTGGGACGTTTGGGTGGTTCCTTTTGAGCTAGTGGTCATTGTTAGATGTCTCTTTATGTACCGAAAAAATAGATAATAATACTGGATTATAATAGAGTAGGTTTCTTTAGATAGTAGACGTAACTCTATTATCGGAACCTAAAACGCGCCCTGACCCTAATGGTTGGTCAAAATGGGGTCAGAAATCAGACTTAAGTTAACTATCGGGGCCGATTTTTTCGACCCTTTTGGGTTTTAGCGGTTTAAGGCGTCGAAGACAATATAACAATTAAAAAAGAAAATATTAAGCTTTAACTAGAGAAACTTTAACTAGGCGCCCAGCTGGGTCTTTTGAAAGTAGAAGCTGAAGGTCTTGGGTTAAAGCGACGTAACCACCCTTGGGTATTAGCTTATTGTGGGTCATGTCCCGCAAACTGTCCAGGGTCTGGTTGACCATAAGCCACTGATTTTCATGGAAGGAAAAATAGGCCACGGGTTTTTTGTCGTCGTCCGAGAGCTTTTCGTTGGGGAAGACGGTTCTAAAGACGTGCCAGGGGTATAGATACTGACCGCTAAAGATCATTAGCCGCCGGTTGTCGTAGCGAAAATTTTGGCCATCGCGGCTGGAGTAAAAGTCGAAGATCGGTAAGTTACCTTTAAATCGCTGGCCGCAGTAGGGGCAAGTCGGGCGGGAGGTGTTGTCGAAAACATACCACTTTTTGACGCAGTTTACGTTGTGACACGGCTGGATCAGATCGGCGGTTTTGATAAGGGCCTCTTCCCAGTCGTCGGCGCTGGGGCGATCTGAGGGGGAGTGTAAGCCCGTGATAAAGGCCTTCTCGAAAAGCGCTTTTAAGTAAGGTCCCGTTATAGTGTAAGGGAGTAAATTAGCGTCACACCAAGGCAAAAAGTCTTTGTCGTCTTTTTTGACTTTGTAGCGATTAGTGGGATCAGTGGGGTGCTCGGTAAAGAGGGCTTTTTCTCCCATTTCCAAGTTTTCTTGGGTCTCGGGGTCTAGGCTATAAACCTTGGAGCCTCGTAAAGGGTGGCGGTGGAAAAGGTATTGGAAAATGAGCACGGCCAAGGCGTGTTGATCCGTCTCTCGACAGGGGAATTTTCGGTTGGAATCGTCAAAGTCCAGTTTCATAGTCTCGACGACTTCTGGGGCCATAAAGTCGGGGGTACCCAACACTTCGGGAGCGAATAAGCCCGGAACCACTAGTCCGTCGATATCGATGACGCAAGCTTCGCCTGAGGCGGGGTCGACGAGGCAGTTTTTGTAAGAAAGATCGGAGTGGGCCAGACCCGCGGCGTGGAGTCGTCGAACCGCTCGGCTAAGGTTTATACAGATTTTAATATAACTTAAAAGATTGCCCTTTTCTGTTTCAGGCACGAATCTGTTGAAATTTTTACCCGAAGTAAACCATTTACCTTCTTTTTCAGCTCCATCCAAGCTGGTATTTTTGGGAAAGAAAAAATTTGGTTGATAGATTGGGACTACGATGCCCGTCAAGCCGTTGTGCTCGACTATCCGTTCTGGCCAGCGGAAAAGTTTTTCCCAAAAATGGCCGCCTTGACGCTCAAAGATCCCAGAACGATAGGTCCCCACTAGACGCTGTAACCGTTCTTGGGCGTTGTTGTCTAAAGGTTTACGGTAAAAAGCTACCACGTATGATCTATCAGGCGCGAAATAAACGTCTTTGACCCCACCTTGTTTAGGCTCTTTATTTACAAAATCAACGGCAACGCCATCGTTAGCTGTAACAGAAACTATATCGCTCATAAAGCTCACTACTTAATAAATTTTAAAGGCCTAAAATATGTATTATTTAACAATCAGAATAGTTCTGTCGTCGTGATTGCCTTTTGACCAAAAATTAAGCCAATTAAGGAGATCTTTCCCTTTTTCTTCTAAGGTGGTATTGGAGTCAAATACTTTTGGACAACCAGGGTTTTCCTCGTCGCCTTCTTTGAGGGTTTTAGTCCAAAATTGGCGCCATTTATCGGGCGAAATCACGTTGGCGTCAGACGGAAAGAAGGGGTCCGTAATGCCATCAGTCACCAGAATAATCGACTCAAAATCATCAAAAAAGCCAAAACAAGTTCTTTTTTGGATCAATTCTGGTTTAATTTCCTCGGCCATGGTGAGAAATCGAGTTTGCCCAGCGTATTCTCCAGAATCTGGGGAGCCAAGAACCAAGACTTTTCCCGTCTTATTCGGATTGTAAATCGCCATAGCCCCATCGCCGATCCAAAATGAGCCAAAAAAATAGCCGAAAGAGAATCGCTTAAAGCCCATAAAGAGAAGAGTAGTATGATAATCCCTTAAAGAAGCTTTTTTTGTTTTGGATTCGTCTAAGATATTAGTGAAAGCTTGATATACAACTGTATAAAATATCTTATCAATTTGTAATTGATTTCTAAAATGATTATTTATATCATTAAAAGAAGATAAGCCGTTATTATAAAATTCGTCTCGCCAGTCGGTAAATAATTTTGTATTATTATCTATAAAAGAGTCAAACCCTTTTTCAGATAATATAGTTGTTAGCTCTTTTATAACCGTTTCGCAGGCTATTTTTGAGCCGGCCCGCGAATATTTGGCGCTACCCGCTCCGTCGGCGACGGCCACTATATTCCAACCTGTGGCTGGGTCAACGTTGAAGGCGAAAGAGTCGTCCCGCGGTTTGCCTTCGTGGGCGTGCGAGCGGCCGCGACAACTGGCCGCGACGACTATTTTATTGTTTGGGATGTATTCGGCGTCGGAAGTTTTGTCAGGCGAATAATAGCCGTCATAATCCGCGACTTCTAGATCTCTCCAGAGAGTTTTTGGGTCTGGCGCGATATATATTTCCTTATGATATACACTACCACCGCCATTTGTAAAATTTGTTACAAATATAAGAAAATAAAGAACGCCGTCATAACCTTTTTTAGGCGTATTAGATAATGTAACTGTATTACCAGAGAATTCGACTTTTATACCTAAAATTTGTTTAAGAAAATCATTGCTTTCGCAGTTAAGTATCTTAAAAGCAGAGTTTATATTGATTTCATAATCAAGTATTTTATTATATGCGCCGGTTATAGGAGGTAATTCATCTATGAATTGATTAAAATATTTTATTAATTGATCGTTTATGGGAGGTTTTATGTTGGCGTTTAACTCAAATTTTAAAATAACTTGAGGACTATCTTCGGGAAGCTGTGGCTGTTTTGAAGCCAAATCCTTGTTAAGACCAGACTGTTCTACTGGTCCGCCGCTTTTAATCTCCTCAGAAGGAGGAGCCGATTCCGTCTGGGAGGGTGGCCCAGGTTGAAGTTGATTCTTCTCCTCGCCAGACTGGAGGGGTATTCCATTAATAGTGGCACTCCAAAAATTATCATCTTTATTTTTTGGGGGTTCTTGGTTATCAACTATGGCCTTAAACTCGTCACTGGAATTGTGCAGGTTATTACCGTTATAAATTGTTGCGTCTTTTTGTTGATCAAGTTTAATTACACTGCTGTTGTGATTGTTATTAAGAGATTGATAACTTACATCTTTATTTGGTTTATTAGATGGAGTTGGCTGTTGAACTTGTGTTGTTATAATTCTTTTTTGGTGATTTGACGGTTCTTGAGTATACTTGGAAGCTAGTATCTCCTGGTCTGGGGGCGAGCTGTCATTTTTAGTTGAGGAGGCTGAAGCGACGCTACTCAACTGTGTTGACTTTTGTTTAGGAGAGACAACGCTATTGAGAGGTAAATCAATAATTTCATCGGCATTGGTCGGTAAGTAGTTGCCCTGGACTTCAAGAGCCGCCTTAGCGTCAGAATAGGTCGTCTCTAAAGAAGCCGCCTTTTTGTCAGAAGATGGCGCCTCATCGGGGACGGGTTCAGGAGAAAGCTCGTTGGAAGTTGGCAAGTCGCTACTCAGCGCTTCAGAAGCCGCCATAGAGGGCTCTTCATCGGGGACGGGTTTAGGAGAAAGCTCGTTGGAAGTTGGCAAGTCGCTACTCAGCGCTTCAGAAGCCGACATAGAGGGCTCCTCATCGGGGACGGGTTTAGGAGAAAGCTCGTTGGAAGTTGGTAAGTCG
>JAIROO010000183.1 GCA_031257535.1 Deltaproteobacteria bacterium | reverse complement strand
TAATCCAAGCGGCAAATTAATTAATTTGCCGCTCTTTACTCGAGTCTCTTTGTTTTTTTATTGCGGCACACAACTCCTTGTAGGCGGATAACTCCAAAATTAGAATTGCTGAAACCGCCCCTAAACCCTTTACAGCCTTAAACGAAACTTCTAAAATTAACTTTTTGGCGGATTTTTTCCGACCATTATGGTAAAAATCCCCCATTGTTCGCGATTTCTAAAAAGCGGGACGCGCGAGCTTACTTGGCTAAACTTTTTTGGCGTTTACCTGACTAATCCCGCCCTCACGGGACCCGCCAAAAATCTCGCGGCTAACTTTTTTAGTTAAAGCGGCGATAAAGCGCGATTTTAGAGCTTTTTTGGGGAACGTTTAGACTTACAACCCCAAAAAAGGGGGGCGCTTTTAGCTAAGTCGACCCTCAAGGAGCCAAGACCCTTAAAGCGTTAAGCGACCTAAAACTTAAACGCCAAAGACTATTAGGGCCTAGTTCTTGGCGACCTTTGATGACCCTAGTTCTTAGCGTCCTTTGACCTTAGCGACCTTTGACCTTAGCGACCAGAGGCGCCTAAAGCGACCGCCGACGCGTGGCCAAAGCGTTACGACTGAAAAATGATTTAAAACCATGACCCAAAAAGACATTCACGTCATCGGCGGGGGACTCGCCGGTTGCGAAGCCGCTTTAAGGCTAGCCGCCCATGGCCTAAAAGCCACGATTTGGGAGATGAAGCCCAATAAATTTTCTCCAGCTCATCGCCTAAACACCTTAGCCGAGCTAGTTTGCTCGAACTCTCTGCGCTCCGACAACCCGGAAAAAGCCGTGGGTTTATTAAAAGAGGAGCTAACTAAACTTGGCTCGGTCGTGGCCCGGGCGGCTTTGGAAAGTCGGGTCCCCGCTGGTCAGTGCTTAGCCGTGGACCGAAACGTTTTTAGCCAAAAAGTCACGGATTTCGTCGCTAACCACCCTTTAATTACCCTGAAAAGAGAGGAGTTTACCGGCGGACCCCTCCCCTCTTCGCCTTTAATTATCGCTGGCGGCCCCTTGGCTTCCGAGCCTTTAGTGGCTTTTTTAAAAGAGCTAAACCCAGAGAAAAACCTTTTTTTCTACGACGCCTTAGCTCCCATCGTGGCTTACGAGTCTTTGGATCTAAGTAAAACTTACCGAGCCGACCGTTATGGCGAGGGCGAGGGCGATTATATCAACTGCCCTTTAACCCAAGAGGAGTACGCGACCTTTTACGCGGCTTTAATCGAGGCCGACCGCGTCGAGCCCCGCTCTTTTGAGGAGAACCGCTGCTTTGAGGGTTGTTTGCCCATTGAGGTCATGGCCCAGAGAGGTCCCAAGACCTTAACTTTTGGCCCCATGAAGCCGGTTGGCTTAAATGACCCTAAAACTGGCCAAAGACCCGCGGCCGTGGTTCAACTCCGCCGCGAAAACCTCGCCGGAACCCTTTGGAACCTAGTGGGCTTTCAAACTCGCCTCACCCGGCCCGCCCAAGACAAGGTGTTTCGGTTAATTCCGGGTCTAGCCAAGGCCGAGTTTAGTCGCTACGGGGCCATCCACCGGAACACTTATTTAGAGGCCCCTAAGGTTTTAGACCCCTATGGTCGTCTTAAGGCCCACCCCGAGATCTTCGTGGCTGGTCAGTTGTCTGGCGTGGAAGGTTACGTGGAGTCGGCGGCCCAGGGACTTTGGGCTGGCGAGAACGCGGCCCGGCAAACTCTAGGGTTACCCTTAGTCCGCCCCCCTAGGGAGACGGCTTTAGGCTCTCTTCTGAGCCATCTGGAAGATTTTGGCGGTCGGCGGGAGTTCGCCCCATCCAATGTCAATTTTGGCCTTTTCCCCGCCCCACCGCCCAACGAAGCCCGACAGAACTTAAGCCTTGGTCGCTTAAAACGGGCCAGGTCGGCCTTCGACCCTTTTCTGGAAGCGATTAACTATGTTTATTGGTCCTAAAACCAAGATTTTTCTGACTTTCGTGGGCTTAATGGCCCTCATTGGCTGCGCTCCCAAGCCGGTCTGGCACTCCCTTTTGCCGCCTCAGATCGAGGTTGGCCAGTTTGAAGGCCCCGGGGGCGAGGCTTTAACTAACGAATTAAAACGCCGCGAGTCCCCAAGTCCTTTAAGCGACCGGACCTTGGTTCTGACGGGCTCGGTTAAGTTTGACTATAAAACCGCCCCCGCCCAAGAGACGGTAATTAAGGTCATTAAAAAAACCCCGAGCCAGTCCACCGTGGAGACCATTCCTTTAACTAGGGCCGAAGCGACCTTAACCGCCAACTGGAGCTTGGCGTCGTCAATAGACGAGCGGCCTCAAAGAACTGGCCAAACCCAAGAGGTCTTTCGCCGGAGCTACGGGGGTTACTTAGCCCAAGAAGGCGTAGCCGACCCCACGCCCGAAAGCCCTGAGCGGACCCGCGACAACCTAGCCCGCTCCTTGGCGGCCTTGATCGTCGCCGAGTTAGGGCCCGACCACACCCCTTACAACTTAGCCAAAGCTTACGACAAACAGTCTTTAGAGGCCGAAGATCTGGTCGAGAAAGGCGACTGGGCGGGGGCGGCTAAAATCTGGGAGGCCATTATTGAGGAAAACCCCGCCTACGCTCCGGCCCTCTATAACCTGGCCCTCTTTCACGAGCGCGAAGGCCGCTTAGCCGAAGCCTGGAAGTATTATCGCTCGGCTTATCGCGTCTATGACGACTTGACTCGGCGGGAGGCTTTAACTAGGGCCACCGACGTTATGTATCGCTTAGGTCGCCCACCATGGGCCTGGGACCCGGCCGTAAACAGGTACTTCTTATATCGTTAAAAAATCGCAAAAAGTCGATCCCGAAAAAACCTTGACCTCCTTTAGCGTCGCGTCAAACGATAAAAAAAACCGCTATAAGGCCCTTTATGGTTTTTTAAGCCATAAAGGGCCTTATAGCGGCGACTTAGAGTCTAAACGCCTAAAAAAACGTTTAACCCAAAATGGCGCGGCCTATAATTAACAGTTATTTAACTATAGTAATCTGGTCGACATCGACTTCCACGCTGTTCCAATCCTTGTCGATCTCGCCCCGGATCTCAACGGTCGTCTCTGGGGTGACGGTCTGGCCCAACCACTTGTCCCGGTCAATATCCACGTTAATTTCGCCAGTTACGTCGCGAAAAAGATATTTATCTTTGCCTAAGTGACGGACTATTTGCCCCTTTAAGATAACGTAAGAGTCGTCGCGGGCCTTTATAGCCTCTTGGGCCGTACTGGGGGCGAGACCTGGCCCAGAAAAACCGCCGCCTTGCTGACCAACCGTCCCGCCGGGGACGCTCAATTGGGCCTGGCTTAGATTTGGCCAAAAACCCCAAAAACATACCGAAATAGCGACTAACAAAATCAATTTTTGAGTCATTGAGATCTCCACAAATGTTGTTTGAGCCCCAAATTCATTTTGGGCTCTTGGCCACGATAGAACAAAAATAGGCTGAAAAAAAACTTCTAAGAGAGGAAAAAAGCGACAATATAAAACGCGCTAAATTAATTGACGATAGATAGAGACGCGGCCAAAAATAGCTTAAAAATAGTAAAAAAAGAACTAAAAAAAAGCTTAAGAAAAATATAGCCTAAAGATTAAAAAAATTAGATTAAAAAAGTAAAAAAAGCTTAAAAAAACGGAGGGTTAAAAAATATATTTAAACTAAAAAATCGCCTTAAAAAAATATTGACTTAAAAAATTATATTGACTGATAAAAAATAGCCACAAGCCACTTAAATGTATCTTATTAAAAAAATTTACTAACAAAAAATATTAAAATATTTAAATTTTAATATATAGTCAATTTTTATTAATTAATAACGTCTAATAAAAATAATTCGCTTTTTATGGCTTTAACCTTACCGCGTGAGGGACTTTATGTCAAGGCCATTTAACAACGAGGCTCGCTTAAAACCCTCTTTTTAATTTTGCCTGACTCATTTAAAACCCATTATATGGTAGCCATAAAAAAATAATTAACGTATCTCGCGATGACCCAATAAGCCCGAAACTTAACGCTTTCGCGGGCTAAAAAATCCCTCTCCCTTAAGATCTGGCCAAAGCGTTTTTAGAGACTAGCCAATCAACCGTTTTTTTATCCCTAAAAAAACTCTTTTAGGCGCTTTAAGTCTCTTTAAGCCCTCGCCGTCCAGCCAACGCCAAAAAATATTTGATTAAGCGCCCCGCCAATCCAATTTTTCCAGATCATA
>JAIROO010000171.1 GCA_031257535.1 Deltaproteobacteria bacterium | reverse complement strand
TCAGCGACTTTGGCCGCCGCCATGGCCGCCCCGGCCGAGCAGGCCGCGCGCTTTTGGTGGGTGGCCAAAAGGGCTGATTGATCCAGGGCTAGGGCGGCCTTAATAAAAATCTCGTAGTTTTGGCGCCGAAAGGTCGCCCCAGCCGGCCCTTGGCCGGCCGGGGCGAAGCCATAAGCTGAGCCGTAGTGGGTTAGATCCGTGGAAGCCACGACCAAGATCGAGTCAAAAGGGCTCGCGAAGCCTTGGGCTAAGGCTTGGCCTAATTGGCTAGCCACGGCCGAGGGCGGGACTCGAAAGGCCAGTAAAGAAGCTTTAGGGAAAAAGTTTTTGACCAAAGGCAAGACGACCTCAATCGTGTTGTCTTGGGTCGGGCCGGACCAAGCTAAGCTTGGAAGGCCCAAAGTCTGATAAAGTTCTTTAGCGATAGCCATTGGCCCCAAAGGCGTAGCCCAAGCGTCTTCCTCGTAAGAGACGAGGGGATCGTCGGTCCCTAAGTGCCCGCCTAAGACCACGACCAAAGCTGGGGGGTCGTCGGTCGCGGCGGCCCTGGCTAAAACCCGAGCTATTAGCTTTCCGGAAAAAACCCAACCCGCGTGGGGGACGACCGCCGCGACCACCTTCCCGCGCGGGGGCGGCGGCTGGTTAAGGTAGTCGGTCGCGGTTTCTAGAAAAATCGCGATTTTTGCGGACGAGTCAGGATACCAGTGGCCAGCTAACTGGGTCGGGCGAATCAGCATGACGGGGACCTTTTTTAAGGTAATTTAGTTTACCTTAGATCCTCGCTAAAAATTTGTCAAAATTTCCCGTAAAAACGAGCCTAACTATTTTTAACGTTTTGGCTTATAAAGCCCTATGGTTAAAAGGAGCGACCATTTTGGCGCTTATTTAAAAATCAAAGTCGTCGTCTTGATCCATGGGAATGGTGGATTGGCCGCCCTTCTTCCCGGCCGTGGGCTTCTTTAAAGCCAAGGGTTTAGCCTGAGCCCAAGGTTTAGGTTTGGCTCGGCTGCCGCTCGCGCTCGCGGGTCGGGTCTGGCCGTTTCGCTGGCCAAAGACCAAACGCGAGATCTCCTCGATAGACTGGGTTAAGCTATCGGCCTGAGTCGAGAGGTTACTAGCTGAGCTCGCCGCTTCCTCAGCCGAGGCGGCGTTGCTTTGGGTGACCTTGTCCATTTGGTTCATGGCCGTGGCGATCTGGGTAATGCCTTGGGACTGCTCCCGCGAGGCCTCGGCCACTTCCGAGACTAGCTGGGCCACTTTGGCCGAGGTCCCAGACACGGTGTGGAAATTTTCCGAGGTCGAGTTGACCATGTCGGAGCCAGACTTAATGTTAGAGATGGTGGTGGCGATGAGGTCGGCCGTGTTCTTAGCCGCCTCAGCGCTGCGAATGGCGAGGTTCCGCACCTCGTCGGCCACCACCGCGAAGCCGGCCCCGGCTTCGCCAGCCCTCGCCGCTTCCACGGCCGCGTTTAGGGCCAAGAGGTTGGTCTGGAAGGCGATCTCGTCGATGGTTTTAATGATTTTCCCGATCTCGTTGCCCGAGGTCGCGATATGGTCCATAGCTTGGATAACGCTAAACATGGACTGCTCGGCTTTACCCACGGCCTCGGTCGCCTGGCTCATTAAAGCGTTGGCCTCCACCGCGTTGTCGGCGTTCCTTTTGGTCATGGAGGAGAGTTCTTCCAAGGCCGCGCTAGTTTCCTCTAAAGAGGCGGCGTTTTCCGTGGCCCCCTCGGCTAAAGTATTAGAGGCGGAAGACAGTTCGCCAGAGGCCAGATCGACTTCCTGGGCTCCTTCGGACAGATGGTTAATGATTAAGGAGATGGGTTTGGTCGCCCCGCGGGAGATAAAAAAGGCTAAGATTAGGCTCACTACCAAACCAATGGTTACGCCCACGATCATAAAATTAATGGCTCGATCCAAAGAGCGCACGGTCGAGGACGCGAATTCCATGGTCATATGGGTCATGGTCTCGGCCAAACGTTCAACCAGCTCGAATAGGTTCGCGCGCGAGGTTTGCCTTTTATTTTTCGCGACTTGGTTATTGGCTAAAACCTCCCGACTATTTTTAATAATGGAAAGACAGTTATTGGCCTTAATCAGTATCTGCTCTAAGTTTGACTTTTGAGTAAGGCCTTTAGGAGTTTTTAAAACGCCGTTGATTAAATTAATGGCTTCGTTTACGTGTCCCGCCGATTCGTCGAAATATTGCGGGTCTTGCGTGTCGAATGCCCGAGAAATGGCGGTTAAAATATCGCCCGCTTCAATTTCCAAACTATAGGCGGCCTCGACTAAGGCTACCTCATCGACGATGGATAAAGTATCCTGACTCGTCGAAATAGCCTGATGCAAGGAATCAGTGACCACAGTCCGTAAAGAGTGGACCGTGGTCAAATACTCGTCGTGAGACTTGGAGAAATCTTCGCGAACTTTTCGGAGATTTTCCGCTAATTCTGGCAAAATGGTTAGGTTCCCGTAATACTCAGCGTATAAAAGCGGGACAGACTCGGCGTCTCTTTTAACGTTTGGCAATCGATCGAAAAGACCTTTTTTCGTGACCTGAATTAAAAAATCAACGCGCTTTTCCACGCGTTTATGAAATTCCTGGAGAGAATCCCAGGACGCTTTTTTATTGTAGGCTCGAAACTCAGCGGAGTAAAAAGATTCCATCGCTAACGAGTACTGAAAATCGTCTATATAGTTGTTGGCGGGCATAAGGTTTTCGCCTAAATTATGCGTGTCTTTGTTGACGTTTAAAAGAACTAAGACGACGACGACGCCGACCAGGATAAAAACGACGCTGACCGCCACGAAACCTAAAATTATCTTGGATCCAAGTTTCATTGATCGCTCCTTACGCGCGCCGCCAAAAAATAAACCAAAAATCACAAGTAAAGCGATCTACGCGAGGAAATATTTCGCGAAGTTAAATGGGAAACGCGCGCGTAGTGGATATGGGGCTTAAAAAAACTTTAGCCAAAACGTCTGAAAAAAAAACGAAGTCAGGCGATAAGCTAAAAAAACGCGCGTTTAAGCCCCTTAAGAGGATTTAGGGGCTTTTTCGGAAAAAAAGGTCGACATGATTTTGGTCAATCAGGATCGCGGAGCGCGATCTAGCTCAAACTTACGGTTAACTTTATAAGTTAGCCAGTTAAGTTTTTGGGGTTTTTTCCTGGTCAGCTGGCGGGCCAGGCGAGAAAGGGGAAATGAAAGGCGAAAGGCATCGAGAAAAAAAAAGGCGAATGGCCCTGGTCAGAACTTGAAAAATCCTAACCGAAAAAGCCAGGAAGTTTTACCCATAACAATTTTCTCAAATATATCTAATAATTGTCAAGCGACAAACTTGAAACCCGAGTTACGGAAAAATTATATCTGCCGTCGGCTCGAATAAAATTTAGGCGTAATCTATTGACATTCGCTCAAGTCAAAAATAGTTTAGCGACCTAACGGCGGCCAATATTTTTAAAAAAATTACCAAAAAGCTATAGGCCGACAAAAGGCCATAACCTTAACGCTTAAGTGACCCTAAAGGGGTAATGGCCAACCAAAAAAGTCGGAAAAAAAATTAAATTCAAAGGCCAAGCTCTTATATTCTGAATTTCGCTAATTTTTAATATCCTAAAAATTATCGGTTATTTGGCGCGTAAAAATATTTAGGCTGAAGCCTGTAACCTAACAATAGACCTCTTTTTTCGTTAAAAAAATAAATTTGCGAAAAGATAAGGATCTTTAACGTTTTTAAATAGGCAAAATTAGAAAAACGTTTTTCGAACGGGTATTGTAGGCCTATTAAATTATAGATTATTTTTGACGAGTGACTTTTACGGGTTTTGGTCTAACCAGGGCGTAAAGCCCTATTTTGGCCTTTTGGAAAAACCATAATCGCCAAAACTTTGGCTTTTTTTACGCTCGCCTTTTTTCCCTCGGCCATAACTATAATAATAATAGAGGCCTATTTCGCGGGCTCGCCTTTTTGGTCGGGGGCGTAATTTTTGGCTAAAGATTTTTAGGGCGCGATTGTCTTACCCAAAAAAGGGACTTCCGGTTAAGGCTCGATCTTTATAAGGCTCCCTTGGATTAAATTAAATTTTGTTTATAAGGCGAAAAGGGAAGGAGGAAGTCTTTTTGGCGCGATCATGAGGCCAAAAGGCGAGCGAGGTATAAGGCGAGAGGCTTTTAGACCACCCCGGCCAATATTATGGTAAAGCTCGCCCTAAACGCCCTTTGGCGGACTCGAGGACCCTTTAAGGATATAAACGCTTTGGTTAATTATTTTAACCGCCTTTATAACGATCTTAACTTTGGCTTCTAACTTTTTCGCCTCTAGATCCTTTAGCTAAGCTAAATGAATATTTGGGCGGCTAAAACGTGGGGCGGCTTAAACGTTTTGGGCGGCTTAAACGTTTTTTCGAGGGGGGCGAAAAAATCAATAACTCCCCGTCTCCTTTTTGGCCCAAAACAATTTTTTAGCTTTAGCGTAAGTCGTCTAAACCTAAGGCCTTCAAAATAATATTCTTTTTCCCGATTGGCCAGAGGGTTTTGTAACGCGCCCTAAACTATGATAGTTCCAACCTAAGGTTTTGTAGCCAAGGCCATGGTTTTAGTAAATTCGAACAAAAAACTAGAAAAGAGCCTTAACCCGCCCCATCAGCCATTTTTTAGTTTAGCCATAAAAAACAAAAATTCGCCCCCACTTTTAAAATAATGATTATTATCCACGAGTTGCCTTTTTTGGCAAAATATGATTCGCCTATTTTTAATGTTTTAGGCTCTGGCTAAGGCGATTTTCTTTTTGTGGGCCGAAAAAAATTCGCGATTGACGAATTCGACCCTAAACCTTCTCATTTTTTGAGCCTTTCATTTTCTAACAAAAAAATAATTACTGATTTCAATGGGTTTGGTTTTTTCGGGTCGAGAAAGCAATATCGCTCTTTTTTCGCTTAAGGTTTTTTTGGCTTTGCCAAAAGCAAAATCGGGAAAGCCAAAAACCAAATTTTATAGCCGCCAGTCCGCCAAATGAGCTTTTTGGTCCAAGCCACTCGGAGCCAAATCTCCCCTTTTTTGTCGATTTTTCCTCAAAAACAAGCCGTAGACGACAAAAATTTTAAAAAAATTTTACGTCCATTTTTTAGCATATATAGTTTTTTTCTTTTAGACAAACTACAATATATCCGGGTCATCCTGACGTCTCAAGCCAAAATCCATTTTTTTCTCGAAAAAAAAACAAGAAAAAAAATACGAACATCCGTTTTTATTTGCTATAATGTTTTTCACGAGCCTTGACCTTTAATTAAGCGAGCGGCTCGCGTCAAGTTTGTCTTTCTCAGTTCTTTTTTATCTTATAATGCTTAATTCAGTCGTATAATATATAATTCAATTCCAGATTTTCTGACCGATTCCGATTTTTTTTCGCCTTTTTCTTTGAACGAACAGTTGTAAGTTTTTTCCATTTAGCCGCAATATAGCTCGCCGAAAAAAACGATCGTTATTTCGGTTTTCCGGCGAGCGCGCGACTTAATTTTTTAGCTCTAAAGTCTTTATCGGCTTTTTTTGGACTTAGGCTAAAAAAGCGTTCGCGTTTTATGGCTTATCGACTTTTTGGACGCGAACTGGGAGTTGACCCTTTCAGTTCAGGATTTTTATTCCAATTCGCGGGTTAAGGCTCTTTCGACAATCGCTGACGCGTTTTTAGCTAAAACCAATTTTGGCCACGCGTCTTATAACCCTTTTCGCGTTAGTTGGCTAGCGGCGAGAACCAAAAAACGAAAAATTTTGGGCCTTTCGCTAAAAGTTTTTTCTAAAACTTGGGTAGCCACGCTTTAGTCTTACGCCCGGCAAAATTGATTTAGGGCCGCAAATCCAAACTCGCTTATTTTTAAGCGAGTTGACCTTGGGGCCCAAATATCATAGCCAGTCAGTAGCCAGGACTACGAGACTCGCTATTAAAAATATGCGATGTTAACGTTCGAACGGGCTCTTGGCGAACAAGAGCCAGCCCGAACGTAACTAAAGGCCTTTTAAGCCTTTGGTTAGTTGGCCGTCTTACCTTATAAAGCCTCGCGCTCCCTGAAACGGGAAAAATAAGAAAGGCGGTCTTAGCCCAGAACGGCCAGAGCTCCCCCTGGGTCTTTTGACTAAACCCCTCCGGCCCTATTACGCCGGAGCCATAAACGGCTTCGCTCCCCTGCATCTCTGAGCTCTTGTTGGGGCGGCGAATATATATATAGGCCAGCGAGCTTTAAACTCGCTGGCCAAACTCAAAATAAAACTTTTTTTCTTTTTCTTTTTCGACGAACTATTCAATATTTATCCAGCTAAAATTTTAAGCCCCCGTCGCCTTTGGCCGCGGGGGCTTATTAGTTTTTTCAAGGGTTTATTAGCCGCGAGGAACTATTGGCTAGCCTTTTTGGCCTTTAAGCCGCGAAGGCTTATTGGCTCCCCTTTTTAGCCTTTAAGTCGCGAGAGCTTATTGCCTCCTCTTTATTGGCCTTTAAGTCGCTGGCGCTTATTGGCGCCTCTTTTTGGCCTTTAAGTCGCGAAGGGTTATTGGCTCCCCTTATAGCCTTTTAGCCACGAAGAACTATTGGCTCCCCTTATAACCTTTTAGCCACCAAGAACTATTGGCTCCCCTTTTGGCCTTTAAGTCGCGAAGAACTACTGGCTCCCCTTAAGCCCTTTAAGTCGCCGAGGCTTATTGGCTCCCCATTTGGCCTTTAAGTCGCGAGGGCATATTAGCTCCCCTTACGCCTTTAGCCGCCGCGGCTTATTTGTTCCCTTAGGGCCTTTGGCTTATAATCGGGTTCTAAAGCTAAGCCTTTTCGCTTTAAGACGTATGTCGCCGGGTCTATTTTTAGGCCAAGGGTTTGTTTTTTATGAAAAAAGTTCCAAAGGCTTCTCGGGCTCAAGACTTCGCCCCGGGGCGGCCAGACCAGGCCGCCCCGGGGCCTCGCGCTGGAGCGCCCTCGCCCGTCGCTCCGTTTTTAGCCAACCCCACTACGCCTCTCCCGCCTTTAGACAACCTCAGTCTCCCCGCGGCCTGGGACGACGACCGACCTCTTAGCTCGCCTTTTTTTGGGCATGTGGTTCCGGCTGGTTTTCCCTCGCCGGCCGAGGATTACGTCGAGGACTACCTTGATCTCCACAAGCTAATGGTTAAAAACCCGACGGCGACTTTTTTCTTAAGGGTTAAAGGGTCTTCCATGGTGGAGGCGGGGATTTTTGACGGCGACCTTTTGGTGGTGGACCGCTCGCTGCCAGCCGTAAGCGGCCGGATCGTCGTGGCCGCCTTAGATGGGGAGCTGACGGTCAAAAGGCTAAAAATCAAAGGGGCGCGGGTTTATTTAGCCCCCGAGAACCCGTCTTACCCGGTCACGGAGATTACCGACCGCGAGGACGCGGTCATCTGGGGGGTGGTCACCTACGTGGCCCGCAAAGTCTAAAGGCCCTTCTTCTGAGGTTTTCTTTTTAGGCTTTAACGACCGGGAGAGAGCCCCAGGCGGTGGTCGAGACTTTGGACAAGCGGTCAAAGCGGGTCCGCCAAGGAGCTTTCTGGTTGGCGGTAAAGCCTAAGGTCCCGCGACCATACCTCTGATTGACCTGGTCCACGGCCGCCATCAGCTCGGCCCTTTGGTTAAGGTAAGCGGGGGTGGCGAGTAGGCTAACCCTCTCCGCCGGACGTAAGTCAAAGGCCATGACCCCGGCCCGGGCGTACTTAAGGCCAGGTCGGTAACAGCTGGTTAAGGCTAAGCGCGCGGCTTTAATTAAGGCGGGCGTGTAGTCGGTTGGCTCTTTGGGCTCAACCACCGCCCCGGTTTGCGTGGGTCGACTAATATAGTGGGCCGTGCCAATAAAGACGGACAAGGCCGAGGTCAAGAGCTTCTCGGCCCTTAGTCTGGCCCCGATGGTCTCGCAGTGACCAGCGATGGCCGCCATTAAAGGCTCAAACTCCGTGACTTTAGCCCCAAAGCTCCGGCTAGACATTAAGGACTTGGCTGGAACCGGGGCTAGGTCGTCGTCGATGGCCTGAACGCCGTTTAGCTCCCAGACGGTTTTTAAACCTTTAACCGTCAGCTCCCGTTTAGCCACGACCGGATCTAAGCGCCTTAGGTCTAAGGCGGTCGCGATCCCTAAGCGGGCCAATTTTCGGGTAGAACCAGAGCCGATCCCCCAAACGTCGGCCACCGGGGTCTTCGCTAAAAGGTCGTCGAGAGCCCAGGGAGCCTCGGGCAGCCGAAAAACCCGACTTAATTTCTTGGCCCAGCGGTTGGCGAGTTTAGCCAAAGTCCGAGTCGCCCCTATGCCCACCCGGGTCGGTAAACCTACCCAAGCTCGCGTCTTATTTAGCATCTCCCAGCCCACTTCCTCGGCTCGGTCGGCCAGGGTCTGGTCTAAAGGCACAAAGGCCTCGTCAATGGAGTAAGGCGTAACCACCGGGACCGTGGCTTCCAAACAACCGATAAATCGCCGCGAAAGATCCCCGTAAAGGGCGTAATTAGAGGAAAAAACCGCGACCCCGGCTTGGTTAAGACGCTCGGCTTCTTGAAAATAAGGGGCGCCCCGTTTAAAGCCCAAAGCTTTAGCCTCCGGGGTTAAGGCCACCAAACAGCCGTCGTTGTTCGATAAAACCGCGACGGGCTGGTCAATTAGATCCGGCCGAAAAAGCCGCTCGCAAGAGCAGTAAAAGCTCTCGCAGTCGATTAAAGCCCAGAGGCGAGGCTTGGGCGGCTTGGGTTTTAAGGCGGAACCGAAAGTCATTTTTCCTTAAGAAGCCAAAAAAGGCGAGATTTTCTGGGAAAGACCCTAAAAAGAGGTCTTTTTCGTAAAAAGATAAGCCAGGTTGGCCTTTCGTTTTCATAACGAGATCGCGAAAACGTTTAGGGATTTTCGCGGCTAGACGGTCGTTACTACTATATACGTTAACCAATAATTATATAAATACTCTATATTGATTTTAAACGAGCCAGCCAAATGATTTTGACGAAAATAGCGGTCACGCTGGCTGATTAAAGTCCGAAAAGCCTTAGCCTTAACGTTAGCCTGATTATCGCACTAAAATCGCGGGCTAGCAAAGGGGCTTTTCGGGCGAAGAAATTTCGCCCATAGGCCAAAGACTTTTTTTTACGGGCGAGGCCAAGGAGAAAAAAAAGGCCGCCCTAAGGCCAAAAAACTTGGGCCCGATTTCGCTAAGTCGTATAAGGATTTAGTTCTATTTTTCCAGCCCCAAAAGGACGTTTTTTTTTAGTCGCGACTTTTTCCCTTTAGGGAGGGTTTTTGATTTTCGGCTTGATTTTCTGGCTTACTTAATATATAATAATAAATCAAAGCAAAAAAATATCTTTTAGCTATTTTTTTGCTCATAATAGTTAAAAGTAAGTTATCGTGGTTCAAAGTGAACTACCGCTACCCTGAAGGGTACCGGCTTCCGAAAGGAGGTTGGTTAGGTCACAAGACTAAGGTTTGGAAACAAACCTACGTTGGAAAGGTAATGACGCCCAGGGTCGCCGCCTCAGATCCTGGCGATTGTCGCGACAAGTTAAAGAACTCAAGTGGTGAGAACTGCGCTTACCGTAATAAGCTTTTCCAACTTTGTCGAGAGGAAGTCCCAAACCTCATCATGGTAAAAGCGATGAGGTGGGCGTAACCGACGAAAGTCGAGGTATTCATTTTTTTTGACTTAAGTTTATGTTTTAAACAAGAATGACGAGCCACTAAGGCCGACTTGTCCGGCGTTAGCCAGGATTATACTTAAATCTGGCCGGGCTAAGGTTGTGAGAAGGTAGCC
>JAIROO010000162.1 GCA_031257535.1 Deltaproteobacteria bacterium | reverse complement strand
AGACGATCAAGGGAGGCAATTTGACCCGGCTAAACGTAAGATATGGCAGCTATAACAACATGAATGCCACAGGTCTCTTGGCCAGGGAAGAAGGAAAATTTAGCCAGGTTTATGCCTTTGAAATTTTTCATACTGACGGCTGGCGGGCCAACTCCGACTGGGATAAGAAAAATTTTTCCGGTCGTTGGTCTTATAAGTTTTCGGATAAGTTTATGGCCAGCGTCAATCTTCGGGCCTACAGTTCGGAATGGGATTCGGCCGGTTACATATCCAAGAAGTTGGGCGCGCCTCCGTCTTCGGCTGTGGACGACGGGAGCGGTGAAGGCAATGGCGGCAAACGTGACCGTTATGATGGTAGATTTTGGGCTAATTATTTTATAAATGATGAAAACGAATTGACTTATTATCTTTATGGATCGACTTTGGAACATACTCGTTGGCAAAAGGGCGGACCAACATTAGCCTCGCCAATACCAAATGCTGGGACGGAGCAGTATAATATCCACAAATCCTGGGGCACCGGGCTGACCTACAGCTTTAAGGGCGATGTGGCCGGCAAAGCAACAACCTTGACTGTGGGTACGACCTATTCCAACGAGAAAGAGGATCCCAGAAGAACTTATCAACTGTTGTGGGGCCAAGGTCGGAGGAGAAACAACCAAACGTCCGACACGGTCTTCAACATTAAGAATACGGCTATTCTGGCGGAAGTCACCTACCAAGTATTAGATCAGTTAAATTTAAGAGTAGGGAGTCGTTATGAGTGGATCAGCGGCAATTTCACCAATAATATGACCAACGTTCATTATAAAGGCCCAACCTACAAAAAAAATAGTCCAAAGGCTGGCGTTCTTTACACGCCATTGGATTGGCTGCAGATTTACGCTAACTTTGGTCGAGGTTATTCCCTTCCTTCTATGTCAGGATCCAATCCGGTCCAATTTTATACTGGCAACGCTTGGGACTTGAAAAAGCGAGATCAATACGAGATTGGCTATCGGGCTAATATTACCGACTGGGTAAGCCTGGAAATGGCCGCCTATTTGATCAACACCAACAACGATACAACCTACGACGAGCAGTCTAATGAGTCATCTCCCATCGGAAAGACTAAAAGGCAAGGTCTGGAGGCGGCTGTCGACATCCGACCGGTAACAGATGTGCGATTTCGGGCCAACTACGCCTATACGGACGCCAGAATCAAGTATGGTTTTAATACGCGTTATAATAACGAAATTGTAAGTACAAAGGGCACTAGGATTACCGAGGTTCCAAGGCATATTACCAATTTGGAACTGGCTTACGAGCCTCCAGATGGGTTTGGAGGACGGATAAACTTCCGTTGGGAAGCCAATGCCGTGCTCAGGGATCCTCCTCAAAAAACTGTCAACGGAACCCGTATCTTAAGTAGTGGAGTTCCTGTTTCTCCATTCAAACGTCAGGATAACGGAACTTTGGATGTGCAACTAAACTATCGGTTTAACGACAACTATCGAATTGTTGTAGATGTTATAAACGTATTGGATAAAAAGTATTATGGTTCCCAAGGATCTCCCAGCTACGTTAATGGCGACTTCACATATTCGTATCAGCCTCCTTTGACGGTCTATGTCGGACTTGAGATGAACTGGGACAAAAAGTAGCAGCTTGAGGAGAAAATTTAGCGAAAAATGGGTATATAGAGTAGTACTCTGTTAAGACCCTTTCTCGCGAACATGTCGTTAGGCAGCTATTTAGGGGGAGATTTTAAACTGACGCTCAAAAGGACACGGTCGACTCTCTTAGAGAAGATCGTCTTTAGTTCATTATTATAATGGATATTTAAAAGCCCGGGGAAAGATATTCTTGCTCCGGGCTTTTTTCTAAGCAGGCTGTCCAGTGGTGATCTTTCCAAAACAAGACAACTTCGGTTTTAAATTATTAGTAAAGCAAAAACGCTTGCCGCTCTTTCCGCCATTTTGCTTGCTCAGACGCGAAGGTATCCCAGATATCCCGAGCCGTTCGACCATTGGCTAAGTCGTCAAAAATTTTTCGGCGACCTAAAATAAGGTCAATGGGTCTTTTAGAAAACTCATACTCGTAAGGGGGCTCTTTTAAGCGAAAATTCTCTGGCCATAACTTTAAAATAATTTCTAGGATTGTCAGCGAGGTTAGATAGGGCAAAAAGGAGCGATCTATAGGGTGAATATCTATCCCTCCACAGAAAACTCCCTCCCATTTGTGAAAAGTTGGTTGAAACCAGGCTTCGCGGAAGATGACCCCAGGGAGTGTTTTTTGACTCAGCTCTCGAGTTAAAAGCCTGGGGTCAATAAATGGAGCCCCCATGAGGTTAAACGGTCTGGTCGTCCCCCGGCCTTCCGAGATATTTGCGCCTTCCCACAAGACCTGGCCCGGATAAACCCAGGCGGTTTCTGGGGTGGGCATATTAGGGGAAGGCATGACCCAAGGCAGTTTAGAGTCATGGAAATACTGGTCTCTAGTCCAGTCGCGGCAAGGAATAACCGTCAAGGTGGCGGGGTTTTTAAGTCTACTATTTATATAGATGGCTAGCTCCCCTAAGGTCAACCCATGGCGCATAGGGATAGGGTAGCGGCCCACAAAGGAGAGGCAGTCATCGTCTAAGAGATTACCCTCCGTCTCCACGCCGCCAATAGGGTTAGGTCGGTCTAAGACAACGACTTCAAGACCGCTACCTATAGCCGCCTCTAAGCATAAAGACATGGTCTGGGCGAAGGTGTAGACCCTGGCGCCCACGTCTGGCAGATCGATTAACAGGACGTCTAGATCTTGGAGAGTCTTAGGGTCAGGCTCGCGGGAGGTTCCGTATAAACTATAGATAGGTCGCCCATCTGGGGTTTGGCTATGGGCGGATTCCACCATGTTGTCCTGTTTTTCGCCAACAAACCCGTGCTGCGGGCTAAAGATGGTTTTGACGCTATTAGGCAAATACTCGTCTAGGTAACTTAAAGCGTGGCGATAACCCGGCCCGATTGAGGCTTGGTTAGCCAATAAGCCTAAAGACCGCCCTTGGTAATCGTCAAGACGCTCGGCCAAAAGAATCTCAAGGCCAGTTAAAGTTTTCGGCATGATTGATGGTCTCGTAAAAACCCTGTTGTTTTGAAATTATAGGCGCGTGGCTCTACTATAAAAGCTAATCTAAAATTATAGCGACTATTTATATATTGTATATAAACGAATTCTCAAAAATTAAAAAGGTGGTTTTCGCGAGAAAGTCATGATTTAGTCTGGCGATCTTTGAATTCTGGGGGTTATTTTTGGCAAAAAGGGCAGTAAACCGTGGTTCGACCGCCAACTGAGGTTTTTTTCAGGGGTTTTTCGCAAAAAGGACAGGGTTGGCCGGCTTGACCATAAGCTTTATGGTGATCTTGGTAAGAACCAGCTCCTTCTGGGGCTTGGTAACTAGAGACGGTCGAGCCTCGGCATTCGATGGCTTTAGTGAGAATTTCGCGCGCCTCCTCTTTTAAGACGCTAGCCTCTTCTAAGGATAAGGTTTTAGCCTCTCGAATCGGGGAAAGTTTGGCGGCTAGCAACGTTTCGTCGGCGTAGATATTGCCAAAGCCAGCTAAGACGGACTGATCTAAAAGGACGGCTTTTAATTTTCCCTTCCGACTAGAGAGCCTTTGGTGGTACTCCAAATGGGTAGCGGTTAAAGCGTCGGGCCCAAGATTTAGGCTCGTTAGAAATGGTTCTAACTCCCCTGGCCCAAAAGCCCTTAAACGACCAAACTTTCGGGTATCTTTATAAAACAAAGTTCGCTCTTCGTTGGGGGATTTCGGGTTGGTTAGCCGGAAAGCGGCGTGGCAATGAGCTGGCCAGACCCCTTTAGCCCCCGGCCAAGCGTCAAAATGGAACTGGCCGGTCATTTTTAAGTGGACTAAAAGGTCATGGTCGCCCTCTAGCCCAAAATGGATCCATTTCCCAACGCGACCGACTTTTAAGATCTCGCGTCCTTTTAGGAGATCGGTAAAGTCGCGAAAGTCTGAAGCCACGATGGGTGGAAAATTGACTAAGACCTCGGCGATGAGCCAACCGCGAGTTTTAGCCATCAGCTCTCTGGCCATGGTTTCCGCTTCTGGCAGCTCAGGCATGAAATTTCTCCAAGAGCTTGGCTAAAACTATAAGTTCTTTTTGCGGGCGGACGGCTAAACGCAGCCAACCTCGGCTTAAACCATTAAAATTTCTGGCGTCCCTAACTAAAAGGCAATTTTTATACAGATATTGTATTAATTGATCGACTTTCTCCGGGGAGTATTTAAAAAGAACAAAGTTAGCGTCTGAGGGCAAGGGTTGGCCATACAAGCTTAAGGTCTGGGTCAGAGTTTTTTTAAGCGCAGCTACTTGATTGGGCAGCTGGTCAATGTATTGTTCAAATAAAAAGATAAAATCCGCGGCGGAAAGGGCGAGGGCGCTTAAAGGCCAAGGTCCCAATTGAATCCAGAGACGTTCAACCAAAGAGGGACTGGCGACTAAGTAGGCTAACCTTAGCCCGGGGATGGCGTAGGTTTTGGTTAATGATTTTAAAACCACCAAATACTCGTTGGTTTCGACTAAAGGAACAAGGCTTTGGGCGGTAGTAAAATCTATAAAAGCCTCGTCCACCACCAGATAAATTTTCTGGTCTAAGGCGATGGTCGCGAGTTCGTTTAAGATATTTTCTGGAATCAAGAGCCCAGTGGGGTTGGCGGGATTAGCTAAAAAAATAGCTTGGGGTTTGTGGGCCATAATCTTAGCTATGATTTTAGGCGTGACGCGGAAATGGTCCTCTTCCTCGGCGTTAACGTAGACGTATTTTCCGCCCGCGGCATTGATAGCGGCCTCATACTCGGAAAAGGCTGGCCCTAAGATAACGCAAAGACCATCCGCCAATAAACGACCCAATATATAAATATGGACCGTGGAGCCAGCGCCAGGGAGGAAGTGTTCTTCGGGCATATCGTAAAAGTTGGCGATGATAGAGACCATGGATTGGGCTTTTTCTTCAGGATAGTGAATGGTCGAGAGGAATTCCGAGCAAACATATTCTTTAAGCTTTTTTGGTTGGCCAAAGGGATTTAAATTAGCGGAAAAATCTATAATTTTGAATATATTTGTTTTTAGTGTCTCCGAGGCCTCGAA
This sequence comes from Deltaproteobacteria bacterium, assembly GCA_031257535.1. GTDB lineage: Bacteria > Desulfobacterota > Desulfarculia > Adiutricales > Adiutricaceae > JAIROO01. The sequence continues at coordinate 1,528 of JAIROO010000162.1, read as the reverse complement.
GATCCTACCCCCGTGGGCGGGTATTTCCAAGGAATTATCGTTTTTATCCGGCATTATTAGTTCAGTCCCCAGCCCCAAGGCGAATTCGAGGCTAAATATTCGATGAAAAGCTCCAACATCATGGTCAAAAGTAAAGTCAAAAAGGCCCCGGTAACGACTAAACGCTCAGCGGCTTTAACCATTTCTAAAGTCGAGGGCGAGCCGAGGGCGTTGATTTCGGGCTTGTCCACTAATAGTCCGGCATAAAAATTGGGTCCTCCCAGTTTGACGCCCAAAGCCCCGGCCATGGCGGCTTCGGTCTGACCAGAATTAGGGCTAGAGTGGAAACGACCCTCTCTTCGCCAAAGCCTATAAGCCCCCTTAAAATCTATCTTGGCGAGGTAGGCCGCGCCAATTAAGATTAAAGCCGCGATTCTGGATGGTAAGAAATTTAAAACGTCGTCTAGTTTGGCCGAAAAGCGACCAAAATACAAATAAGCGGGGTTTTTATAGCCCACCATGGAGTCTAGAGTGTTAGCGGCCTTGTAAATCCAGGCTAAAACCGGACCACCTAAGGCTAAGTAGAAGAAGGGAGCCACTAATCCGTCGGAGAAGTTTTCCGCCAAGGTTTCGATCTCGGCTCGACGTATGGCTTCGGCGTTTAAGCTGGCCGTGTCTCGACCAACGATCCAAGACAGCGCTCGCCTCGCCTCGGGCAGATCCCCTTGGGTTAAGGCTTCTTCCACTTTATGAACGTGATCCAAGAGGTCTTTAAGGCAATAAACGCTATAAATTAGATAAAGGGCGATTAGATACCACAATACCTGGGACATTTTAGCGGCGAGGCTTAATAAAACAAAGGCCGATAAGCCGGCTATGGCCACGATCGAAATGGTTAAGATAGCTCCGAACCAGAAAACCATCAGGTTAGAGGGAGAAGCCATTTTGGCTAAAATACCGCGAAGAGTCTTTTCTAAACGGTGGATCAGAAAACCTATCATTCTGACTGGATGGGGCCAAGTTTGTGGGTCACCCAATAACCAGTCAACTACGAAGGCTACGGCGGTAATCAAGGCAGGCATGTTTAACCTAAAAAGATTGGTTGGTACCCAAAAGAAATGGGGTTAAATTGAAAGATTTTATACCATAGATAGATATCCAACGCCACAGCTAAGCGAGGTAGAACCAAAGAAAAATAGGGCGTGGCTCAACCCACGAAGGCTTAAGCCTTATGTAAAATAACTTGACAAATTATTTTTTGGCGGTTATAAAAGTCAAAATTCAGCTTGGCGAGAAAAATACTTATAACCCTTTATTATCAGGTTAAATTGTTTTTCCCCGCCGCGATTTTAGCCTTCCGTTCAAGAAGTTCGGCTTTGGTAGAAATCCTTAAGTCTCCTCGGACTTTAAAAATCCTTACAATAAATTAACCGTATTTCCCATTTTTTATCGGGCTATTTTTATCGATTTTATTCGTTGGTCGAGAGGTTTTCCAGTATTTTTTTTTCGCTGCTGTCCTCGAATGATTTTACTATACATCCGCTAACTA
>JAIROO010000120.1 GCA_031257535.1 Deltaproteobacteria bacterium | reverse complement strand
ATTTCAGAACAATTTCAGTTTTTTGACAATTTAGAGCGCATAAACGAAACAACATTTGTCAACCCCAACGGTAAAAATTTAGCGGCTTAAATTGGTAAATTCTTTCGATTCTTGGTATAGTAGTTACGTTCCGGTTAAAATGAAGGGCTTAACGTTTTCGCGGCCCCTTTAACGTTTATAGCTTTATCGGCCAAATTTCCCCTTAGGTTTAGCCAAAAAAGGCGAATTAATGAGCCCACCCAACTCGAGCCACGAGCGCTTAACCCCGCAAATGGTTAAGCGAAAAAAACGTTTTGAAAGGATCGTCTTATTCCTTTTGGGCTTGGGGCTCTTTCTCTTAACCGCCGTCCAAAGAAGCCTTTTAGACTTAGGGCCGAGCCTGTCCTCTAACCAAGGGGTCATTACCTTGGTTAGCATCAACTTCTCGGTGCTAATTTTAGGGCTTTTATTGTTTCTGATCTTAAGGGGGCTCTATCGCCTATTTTTTGAGCGCCGCGAGTATGGAAGCCTCCAAACTAAAATGGCGGTCTCCTTTATTGGCCTGTCCCTCCTCCCCACCTTAATGATCTTTTATTTCGCCTATCTTCTGATTGGCCAGGACCACGACACCTGGTTTGGCTCCTCCATCAAGGAGACCATGAGCGACTCTTTGGCTTTGGCCGAGTCCTCCTTGGAGATGGATAGGCGCTTGTTAATGTCCTTTGGCGAAAGCGTCTCTTTGGATCTCTTGGCCCAGGAAGCCTGGGACTGGTCGCGGCCGGCCGAAAAGATCGCCGCCTTTTTGGCCAATAGTCCTGACCGGACTCATCTTTTGGCCTTAGAGTATTACGACCCGAACGGCGAGTTTAAAGTCCGGGTCGGGGACAAACCCCAAGGCTCGCCCTGGCCAAGCGCAAGTTTTTTTCCGGCCAAGAACTCTTACTGCCTAAGCGGCGATCCTCAAAACCCGCCCCTCACCCCCCCCAAAAATGGCCGCGGCCTGGCCTGGCCCTTATGTCGCGGCCGAGATTTAGTGGGCTTTTTGGCCCTTTATAGCCTTCGGGGCGACTTTTTAATGACCCAGTATCAAGAGGTCAGCCAAGGTCTAGCCAAATACCAGGTGGCCATGGGCATTAGGCGACCTTTTCGGGCCTCCCAATTGGCTTCTTTGGCCGGGGTAACCTTACTCGCGGTTTTTTTGTCCATTTGGATTGGCTCGCGTCTGGCCGACTCTTTAGCTAGCCCGGTCACCGCCTTGGTCGAGGGCACGCGCCGGGTGGCCAAAGGGGAACTGGATTTTATCCTGACCCCCGCCCCCCACTCTGGAGAGCTAACCCAACTGGTCACCGCCTTTAATCAAATGACCCAAGAACTCAAAGCCAGCTACTCGGAGATCGATCGAAGGCGGCGCTTTTTGGAGACCATCTTAAGAGCCGTGTCCAGCGGGGTGGTGGTGGTGGACTTAAGCCGCGAGGTGGCTACCATTAACCAAGCCGCCTTAGACATGCTTAAGCTCTCCTTAGCCGAGACCCAAGGTCGCTTGCCCCTGGCCATCGCCGCTCTTTTGGGCTCTAAACCCAATCCCCCGGCCAAAGAGAGGATCTATAAGGAGATCGCGGGCAAGACTTTGAGCTTAATCGTCAGCCGCCAAGACTTAAAAGACGAGGAAGGCGAACCCATTGGCGCGCTTTTGACCTTTGACGACGTGAGCGAACTGGAAAAAGCCCAAAGGTTAGCCGCCTGGCGGGAGGTGGCCAAACGCATCGCCCACGAGACCAAAAACCCTTTAACCCCCATCTCCTTAGCCGCCCAGAGGTTATTACGCCGGTTTGGCCACAGTCTGCCGGCCGAGGATGGGGCGGTTTTTCGGGAATGCGTGGAGGTCATTATCCGCCAGGCCGAGAACATGAAAACCCTAGTCGACGAGTTTTCGCGGTTCGCTCGCCTGCCCCAGATTAACCCCAAAAAGGCCGATCTCGCCGCGGTAGTCGAGGCGAGTTTAGGCCTTTTTCGCCAAGCCCACCCGGATTTGGACATCACCTTAACCGTTAAAAAGCCAGTGGGCCTTTTCGCCTTTGACTCAGAGCAGATTAGCCGGGTCGTGGCCAACCTTTTGACTAACTCCGCCCAGGCCACCGCCGGCCAAGGCCGGGTCGACTTGATCTTAGACTTAGACGACTTAACCGGGGACGCCATTATTACCGTGGCCGACGACGGCCCAGGCTTACCCGCCGAGGTTAAAGACCGAGTGTTTGAGCCCTACGTGACCCAAAGCCAAGGTGGGCAGGGTTTGGGGTTAGCCATCGTCAAAGCCATCGTTAACGACCACGGCGGCTTTATCCAAGTCGGCGATCGCGCGCCTAATGGCACGGCCTTCGTCATTCATTTGCCCCGTTCTAGACAAGAAGGCGACTCCCCCGAGAGAGACGCTAAAAAACAAGAGGCCCCCTTTGACTAATCATGATTTAACCGCCGCCGTCTTAGCCACCGGCAGCGAACTGATGCTCGGCCGGTCTACGGACACTAATAGCGCTTATATATCCACGGCCTTAAACTCCTTAGGCGTAACCGTGGAAAGACACGTGGCCGTCGGCGACGGCCTAAACGTTTTAACCGACCTATTTAGGGAGTGCTACGCTCGTTACGACGTGGTCCTGTGCACTGGCGGCTTAGGGCCCACCGAGGACGACTTAACTCGCCAAGCCGCGGCCAACGCTAAAGGTCAGGCTCTTAGTTTTCGGCCGGATTTAGCTTTGGGAATAGCCGCTTACATTAAAAGCCGGGGCTATATCATGCCCGACAACAACTACCGCCAGGCCTGGCTGCCGGCGGGGGCTAAGCACGTCCCCAACCCCATCGGCACCGCCCCTTGTTTCGCCTTTGACGAGCCCGACAAGCTCATGGTCTTCATGCCTGGGGTGCCGGTGGAAATGAAAGGCGTAATTAATGGTTGGGTCAAACCCCGTCTTTTAGAGAAGTTCGCCGGGCGGCTAGGGATCACCGAGACCACGGTTTTAAAGGCGGCGGGCTTGGGCGAAAGCACGGTCGACCAGATCTTAGGCGACCTCTTAAAGATTGGCCCTAACCCTTATTTAGGCTTATTGTCCGGTTTAAACGAGACCCGGATCCTGATTACGGCCAAAGGTCAAGACCATCAAGAGACGGCTAGCTTAACCGAGCCCATCGCGGCCGAAGTGGCCAAAAGACTGGGGCCCAACTACCTAGGTCGGGGCCCCAACGCCTCTTTGGCCGGGGCGGCGGCCAATCTTCTCGCCCAAAAGAACCTGACCTTAGGCCTTTTAGACCACTTAACCGGCGGTCGGTTAGCCAAGACCTTCACCGACCACCTAAGGCCTGACCGAAGAGCCCCGTTTCTGATCCTGCCCGAAGACTCCTTAACGACCCCCGATCCAAAATGGGGCGGGGATCTCTGGCTAGTCATGGGAGGCCACGTCAGCGACCCCAATCAATTGGATCCCGAAGTGGAAGTCACGGTCGACATGGAGATGAAAGTCTTGGCTAAAGAGGGCGATAAGTTTACGGTTAAAGCCCAAAATAACCACTCTTTTACCGCGCCCAGGGCGGGGGCTTTAACCCGAAGCTCCACCTACGCGGCCTTACTCCTGTGGAATTACCTGAAAGAAGACCAAAAGTAGACTATATTAAAGGCCTTTGAACTTAACCGGCTAACCTATAGGCCATCACCTTTAGCCAATTATGTTTAAAAGGTTAAAGTTGACTCTTAAAGGCTTAGGCCAAGACCTTAAGCCTAAACGGAGTTAGTAAACTTTTAGGGATTTAGCCAAAAAACCTTATCGCCCTTCGACCATAAAGGGAGCTTAGGGGCCTTAAACTCTTTTTGGCGACATTCGAGGCCTATTTGGGGGCGGCCTAAAAAAAGGGACCCTAAATAGGCCGGCCTAAACCCTATTTGGTTAATCGCGCCCTGGCCAAGTTTATTATAGGGCACCTTTTAGCAAAAAACAAACCTAATTGACATATATTTTTGGCTAATTAAACGCCAACGCATCTTGAGTTTTCTCGCCTTAGAAAATGAGCCTCATTTTTTGGCCTATTTTATAATTTTAACCTCGCGCCTTTATCTTTTTAAATAGACTTAAAGGCCAAAAGGGGTTTTCCCAAAAAAGGGGCTTGGCCCAAAATGGGCGTCTTTTTTTCGGGTCTTGCCTTGAAAAGGGATATTTTGCTAAAATAGCCCTTCGAGTCAAAAGATTCTTAATTCCATTTTCGACAAAGAAACAACTTTGTTAAATTAAGGCGTTTATCCGTTAAAAATACTCTTTTTTATATGGACATGGTCTCCATATGGCCTCATCTAAATCTCGCGACGGCTTGACTAACGACCGAACGGAATCAATCAAAAAAGGCCTGCATCTTTTGGTAGTGGCCATGAAAAACTTGGCCCTCTACCCGGAAACCAGCCAGGCCAATCGCCAGACCATGGCTCAACTTCTAACCTGGTTCCAAGACTATTTCGCCAAAAACGCCAATCTCACCCTCCTGGTGACCAAAGACCATTTAACCACCGAGGAAGAAGAAATCGTTTATCAGGAAAAGCCCACCGAGTCTATCGTCTGCGCCCCCATGTTCCGCGACGGGCTCCAAGGCTTGGTCTTTGAGCCGGGGCTGACCGTTGAGGAACTCAAAACTTTTCTTTTGTCTTTAAATAGATTTCGGAACCCGCCGGCCGACGAAAGCGAAGATCTGGTCACGGTCATGTGGCAGGCCTCCTTACCCAATATCAAGTATCAAGTGGCCGACGAGTACGCCGAGGTGGACCCCGAGTTTGACACCCAGGCCATGCAAGCGGCCAAAGCTCGCTTAAACGCCTTAGACTTTGACTCGCCTTTTGAAGCCTTAGATCCCCAAGAGTCGGAAGGGGTGGCCCCGGTTTCCAAAAGTTTGGGCTCTCTCTTCGCCTTAGCCTCGGACCCTTCAATTATTTCCACGGCCTTTAACGCCAAAGAAGGCGGTGGGGAGGACGGGACCGCGCCGAGCTCAGGCGGTTTTCCGCCCCAGGACGAGAGCGCCCCGGAGGAGGCGGACCCCGGCCAAGAAGAGCCCCAATATGGTCCAGGCGGGGAGATTATTAACGACCCCAATGGCTACCAAGACCCCGACCTCCAAAATCTCTCGCCAACTTTAAGCGATTTAAACTTGGAAAAATTTGGGGCCAATCTTGAGCCGCCCAAGATTCAACCTAACGAAGAGGAACAACGCTTAAACTACTGGGGGCTGACCGAAGAGGAAGGCCAAAGGCTAGCCGCTTTAGTTCAATGGGACGAAAGCGTGGACTCGAACTACCAAGCTTTAGAGATCCTCCTCATCGTTATCGCCTCCCCGGTCATGACCAAACGGGTCAGCCTTTTAGTCAAGGACTTTTTGCTAGAAGAAGCCCGGCGGTCGCTTTTAACCTTGGACCTAAAAAACTTTAATTACTTTTTAGAGCGCTTAAGGCGGGAAGCCGCGGCTCCCGTGAACCCTTACGTTCAAAAGATTTTTGAGGACCTTAAAAACTCCTTAGCCGCCCCTGAGCTTTTGGCCCCACTTTTAAACGTGGAGTACCAAAACGAGAAAATCGAGGCCAGTTACGACGACCTTAGGTATTTCCTCTACCAACTGCCCATGGAAGCCATTAAAACTTTGGCTTTGGGCTTAGGCAAGATCCACAACCAAAAGCTCAAATCCTTGGTTTTGGAAGTGGTGGCCTACTTTTTCGCGGTGGCCAGCTCCGAAGAAAACTTTGGCCCGGTTCTCTCCGCCTTAAACGAGTCGGCCATTATTCTTTTGCTCCAATATCTAGTGGCCCCGGGTCGCCCTTTTCCCGCCCATATCCTTTTGGCCTTGACCAAACACCTAAGCGTGGTGGTCCGAGCCAACGCGGCCAGAGCCATGCTTGACCGCGACCCCTCTTTAATCGCCCAGATCCAGCATCTAACCGTGGATCCGGCCATAACCGCCATCTTGCGGCCCTTTTTGCGCCAAAAAAGAGAGCCGGCCATTGAAAAATATCTTTTAAATTATTTACGCAACAATTACTTAGAAAACAAAGGATCCAACGACATCCGAATAACCGAAATTTATCGCACCTTAGGGACCTGCGCTTCGGCGGCTTCTTTACCCTTTTTATCGGAAGTTCTCTTAAAGAAAAACTTCAAAACCTTGGTTAGTCGCGGTTTAGACCCCCATCGCCTAGGCGCGGCCATGGCTTTAAGCCTCATGCCCCCAGATATCGGGGCCGAGGAAATTTTACGAAAAGCCTCTCGCTCGGCTTTTAGAAACGTTCGGGGCTCTTATCAAGAAGCTCAAAAGATCCTGTCTCGCGGCCGCCCATGAGTCAAGCTCCCCTCGCCAAACCCAAACCTAAATCCCAACCCCAAGGAACTGACCTGCCTGAGCTCTTAGCCCAGTCTATCCTGCGCCTGCCGCAGTTGGTCCGCATTCATCAGCCCAACAACAAGATCTTTAAAGAAAACCTCATCCTTTTTATCGACACTTTAAACGCTTTGTGGAACATCCAAAACGGGCAGATCGACATCCGCCTCCACCGAGGGCGTTTATACATTAATAAGGAGCGGATCGCTTTTTCGCCGGCCCTTTTGGTGACCTCCACCAAACTCATGGAGTTTTTCGAGAGCCGGCGGATCTTTGGCTTTGGTTTTAGACCGAAAGAGGATTTAGACGCTGAAGAAGTGGTGGAGTTTATCCAGATCGTCAACGCCAGCCAAAACCACGAGAAACCTGGGGTTTTTTTAAGCGAGGCTTTAAAAGACGACTGGGTCAAACCTATCTTGGACGACGACTTTAAGATCGCTTACCTTTTTACCGACGAAATGGCTAGCGAGGGGGCTCCCGGCCGACCCTTAGTCTGGAACTCCACCCCTTCGGAGGAAGGCGGCAAGGCGCGGCGGGCCTACTCCCGGGCCATGAGCGAGTTTTCCAAGCTCAACGACTCCATTAACTCCGCCAAAGGCCTAGTTAACTTCTCCAAATCCCGCCGGGTGGTCCAGGATCTAGCCGAGTCCCTCTTCCAAAACGAAAACATCCTCTTGTCTTTGTCCACCATCCGCGACTACGACGACTACACCTGCTCCCACTGCGTCAACGTGGCCATCTTGTCCATGTGCTTAGGCCGCCGCTTGGGCTTATCCAAAATGGAAGTGGCCACTTTAGGCTTAGGCGGGCTCTTTCACGATTTGGGTAAGGTCGACATTCCCATTGAGCTCATCCGCAAACCCGGCAAGTTTACGGAAGTGGAATACGAGGAAATCAAAAAACACCCCTTAAACAGCGTCTGCCGGATCTTAAGCTTAAACGCCGACAACGCTTTTAAATCCAAACTCTTTCTGCCGCCCTTTGAGCACCATATCAACATCAACCACTCCGGCTACCCCGCGACCGACCTTAAGGCCCCGGTCTCCCTTTTTGGCCGGATCGTGGCCATCACCGACCTCTACGACGCCTTAACCTCCAGCCGCTCCTACCGGCCAGTGCCCATTAGCCCGGATAAAGCCTTAGAAATCATGGTTAAAAAGTCGGGCTCGGAGATTGACGCCCTCCTCTTAAAAGTCTTTATTAACATGGTCGGCATTTACCCGGTCGGGACCTTACTGGTTTTAAACACTAAAGAGGTGGTGATGGTCGCCGACACCCCCCCTAACGCCGAAGCTGGCCGACCCCGAGCCTATATTTTAGAGCGAGAAGAAGAGACTCTAAAAAAAGGAGAACTCATTGATCTGGCTGAAAAAAACGCCAAAGGCCAGTTTGCCCGGAAAGTCCTCTACTGCTTCCACCCCACCGAGTTTGGCTTAGTCCCTACGGACATCCTCTTGTAAAAGCCCCCTCCCCTTAAAAAAGGCCAAAAAAAAATTGGCGAACCAATAGGGTCCCTTTTTTTAGCTTTTTGACCCTAAAGCTTTAAGATTAGCTCAGAAAATCCTTTAAGTTTTTCCGCTCCCCGCCGATAAGCTAAATAAGCCCGCAAAAAAAAGGCTGGGGGCTAAAAAAAGCCCAAAATAAGGCCCAGTAAAAACCTCTTTTTTGTAAAGGGCCTTTTATCTTCAATATATAGTAGTAGCTTTAATGTTAGATGGGCTTTTATAGCTATGGGCCTAAAATTTCAAAAGAGTTTTTTCCCCAAAGGCCAGCCGAAAAGCGAAGGGCCTATTTGGGGGCGATTTTTTTCGGCCCTAACTTAGAGCTAAAGGGCCCTGGTCCCCAAAAATTAGAAAAAAACTTTAGTTTTTTCTCCAAAAAGACTTAAGGTTTGCCCGCTCTTGGCCGATAAGACATTTAAGGCGAGGAATTTAACTGGCTCGTTAAGCTCTTAAAACCACCTTTTTCCGCGGCTTTAAACGGCTAAGGACCTATTTTTACTGACCAATTTTTTGGAGCTAAGGCTCGCGCTATCGCGGGGACTAGACATGAAAATCATCAACTTTAAGCCCAAACAACCTATAAATCGCCCCCAAGGGTTTAAAAATCCCTTAAAATCTGGTTTTGGCGAGACCTATCCGTCTTTAGCCAACTCGGCCCAAGGATTGGCGGCCGTGGTCGCGGAAAACTTAAAAGCTAGCCAAGGAGCCTCCCTAGAGGATTTAGGGGCGGCCGGAACCTTGGTCAAAGCCTTAATTGGCCAGATTAGGTCGACCGACCCGCAAAAACTCCAAAAACTCCACGACTTAGACGGCGTTCTCTACTACTACCAAGTTTAAGGCGAGGCTAGGGGCTGAATCAAGAACCTAAGGTTTTGGTTTTTCGGACTTTTAAAAGGTTTAAGCGGCTTATATGGGGGAGAGTCAAAAGACCTTAACTCCATTTTAGGGTGGCGTAAGAGGGCGAGCCGAAAGCTCGCTAGCCGTAACTAACTAGCCGGACGCTAGCTTGCCTTAACTACCTAGCCGTAAACTAGCTAACCTTAACTAACTAACCGCAGACTAGCTAACCGAAAACTAGCTAACTTTGACGGTTAGCACTTTGTTTATATTATTAAAGCGATTCTATTAATGTTTATAAGTTAATAATAAGCGTTTAAGTATATTTTATACAATTATTTACATAAAATTAACGGCCATTCCTAACTCCCCATTCCCCTGGCCTAAGTGGTTAAAAGGCGCGTTTTTCGGTCAACCGCCAGCTACCCACCCCGCCTCTAAATAAGTATCGCCCTTTTAACTATCGTTTCCTGAAAAAAACTTGAATTTCTTTTTTAGGCGGCTTAAAATGTCCCTAATTTTCGGTTACTTTTATTCCTTTTTTAGAACTAAAAGCTTTAGGATCTCTATGCTTAAAAGCACTTTTATTCACCTACCGGGGGTCTCGGTCGTTAAAGAAAAAAAACTCTGGGCTGAGGGGATTTTAACCTGGGAGGACCTTTTAAAATCGCCCATTCCTTTTTCAGACGACCACAATTGGTATCACGAATCCCTAAAAGCTTACCAATCCGGGGACGCCGCGTATTTCGGCGCCCGCTTAGATAACGGCGACCACTGGCGAGTGGCCGCGAGCTACCCCACCGAGGTCATGTTTTTGGACATTGAGACGACTGGTTTCGCCAACTACTCAATGGTCACGATTATTGGCTGGTCCATCGGCGGGGAGTTTAAAGTTTTGGTTAATGGCCGCGACGATCCTAGGGAATTTCTGGCTGATTTAGCCAGGGCCAAGGCTCTAGTCACCTTTAATGGCCGCGCCTTTGATCTGCGTTTTTTAAAAGCCCTCTTTAGTCCCGAGCGTTTTACTCATTGCCACGCTGATTTAATGTATCTTTGTCGTAAATTAGGTTTAAGTGGTGGGCAAAAAGCCATTGAAAAAGCTTTAAATCTCGACCGTGAGGTGAGCGGCGATGGCTACGAGGCCGCCATTCTTTGGTATAAATACCACGAACGCGGTAAGACTTTAGCCCGCCAAAGGGCCTTACGGGATCTTATCGTCTATAACCACGCCGACGTGGAAGGCTTAAAAGTCATTTTTGACGCCTGTCTTCTGTTTTTGGCGAAGGAAGGGCGCCCAGTTCCCACCAACCTCTTCGCCCCTTTAGCCACGAGTCCGGATTTTACGGACCTTAATAACTTCCCGTTTAGCTTAGAATTAATGTAAAAATAATTAAAAAATATTATATTTACTATTTATATATTCAATACATCTTTCGATAAAAAGGAATTACTAATTTATACATATTTTTTGCTATTTTTTGAGGTAAATTACGTTTAAGAAAGGAGAAGAATCAAAGGTAAGTTAGAAGTCACCAGGACGTTAAGACTAAATTAAAGGTAAAAAAGCGTTTAGGTGTATTTTTTTTATAAAAAAGACAAATAAAGCGTTTTAAATTTTTATAAAAAAAATACCCAAAAAAAGTTTTTTATCAAGACTGGCTTAAAACGCCTACTAGGGCCGTAAAGGCGAACTACGGGGTTTTGAGGGCGGCAGTTTAAAATAAGGGCCGTAAAAATCGGCCACAGGCCCGCCACAACCCCCAGGATAAAGACAGGAGTCGACCAGGCTCAGCTGCGGGGTCACCCCCTGGCAGAAGCCCATGACCGTGGTCGTGCGGCCAGGCCGCACGGCCGTGGACGCGGCCACGGCTTCCCAATTCCATAAATAAACAATAATAGGTTGATAAGGGCCAGAATCAATGGTTAAAAACGCGTAAGGGTGACGACGATAAGTCTGATTTGGCGGAAATATAGCTTTTACCCGACCCGTAACCACCAAAAGCTTGCCCGTATAGCGCGCGTCAGCCGCGTGAAAGTCGGACAAATAGGCCTCCACCAGCTGGCGGGGCGAGATGACCACGGGCTCAATAAAGTCCATCTGGCCAAAAACCTGGCCCCCGCCGTGGAAAAAAAAAGCGAGGAACAGGCTAGCCAGACTTAAAGCTCTAATAATCATAGCCTCAATAAACCTAAAATTAGCCGATATTTAAAGGGAAATTTAGAGAAAAAGGTCTATAAGGCGACGATAATAATTAGGAGCTAATCTGAGAGTGGTAATATTCTAAAACCATTGAGACGAATTTACGCGTCTCGCGAAAAGGCGGCAGCTCGTTGCCGTAGCGTCGGATCGCGTCCGGCCCGCAGTTATAGGCCGCCAGAGCCAGCCGTTCGTCGTCGCCAAACTGATCCAATAAAACCTTTAAATACCGCGTGCCCGCGGTCAAATTTTCTAAGGGGGTTAAAGCGCTCTGGACTCCCATGGACCGAGCCGTGCTCGGGAGGACCTGCATGAGGCCCACCGCCCCTTGGCTGGAGACGGCCTCGTGATTAAACTTAGACTCGGCCTGGATAACCGCCCGGACCAAGGCCGGGGAGACGTTATTTTGCTCGGCCACCGCGAGAATGAGATCCTCGTAGCGCTTGGCTTTTTTATCTAAAACAGGCCGGGCGGGAACTTGATTTTTAACTTGAGCCAAAAGCTCGCTTTTCGGGGCCAAGTCTGGGCTATAATTGGGCCGGGGCGGCTCAATTTTTTGGGTTAAGGTGGCCTGGGCGAAGGTCTCGCCCTTGGCGAAAATCTGATTTTTAGCCTCGCGCTCAAGCCAAACTGGATAAATAGCTAAGCCTAAAGCCGAAATCGCGAATAAAGCCCGAATTTTGACAGCCTTTAATAAAAGGTCTAAAGACAAAACTTTCATGATAGACGGATTATATTTTCCGCCCTTCGATTTGTCAAGATTTTAAGGCCGGTTTTTAAGGGGGGCGAAAAGGTGGAGAATGTACTTGGATTTTGACCTGGATTAGCCTTGTCTTAATTTTAAGAAGGGCTCTTGATAAACTTGATTTTTAAAATTCAATAAAATAGGGCTTAAAAAAGGAAAAAGTCCATAGGGTTAAAGCTTAAGAAAGAAGCTTAAAAATATAGGCTAAAAAAGGCCGAAAAAACGCGATAAGACCAAACGCCAAAAATTAGCCCTAACTTAAACGTTAGGGCCAAAAAGATCGTCTAAGCTCCTTTACGCGAGCCAGTCTTTAGGGCCTATAGGCTCGACGAAAGTTCAAAAATTAATTAAAAGGTTAAAGGATTTTTGGTCCAAAAAAACAAGCCATAAATCGTCTTTAAAAGGCGCCTTTTTGGGGGATTATGGAAATTACCTCAAAAACGGTAAGAGCCGCCCAAAAAAGTAAAATTTCTTAAAAACTTTTTTGGGCGGCCCTTTAAACGATAAATTAGGCCAAAATCACGGAAGAAACGCCTAAAAAAAGAAAATCGCGGGCTTTCCTCGAAGGTCCCCATTTAGGGAAAAGGCGATGGTTGGCTTTTATCTTAAAAACCGATAAATTTACTTAAGCCTTTTTTGGCCAAAAACAATGGGAGGCGAAGGAGACGCGTTTGAACGCCTTAGACAAATTAGAGACGATCTTTATTTTAGCGGCCATAACTTTAGGCCTTATCTTCGGGCAAGCCGAATCTTTTGGAAAAATCGCGAGTTCCTTAGTCGGGCCCTTATTAGTGGGCATGATTTTTGGGGTGTTTCTTAAAATTCCCTTAACCGAAATTTCGCGCGGCTTTAAAAACGTCAAATTCGCCTTAACCAGCTTAGGGGTTAATTTTCTGTGGATACCTATTTTAGGTTACGGGCTTTCTACAGTTTTTCTGAACGATTTTTTGGATTTAAAAATCGGTTTCTTGATGCTTTTAGTCACGCCCTGTACGGACTGGTATTTAATTTTTACGGCTTTAGCCAAAGGCGACGTACCTTTATCGACTTCAATTTTGCCCTTAAACCTCATCGTCCAATTGGTCCTTTTGCCGGTCTATCTTTTTATCTTCGCCGGCTTAAATGGGGCTATCCAAGGGGGGACTTTAATCGCCAGCGTTTTTTGGACCTTAGTCGTCCCTTTGGGGGCCAGCGTTTTGGTCAAAAGATTTTTCGCGGAAACGGGCGCGTTCCGCGAAGGCTTAGCGAAAATTTTCGAAAATGGCGTTTTTGTCTTTTTATGGCTAGCTATTTTGTGTATGTTCGCTCAAGAAGCCAAACGCCTTTTAAGCGATTTAACTCAATTTAAAATTCTCTTTCCGCCAGTTATTTTGTTTTTCTTGGTTAATTTTTTCGTCGGCCGCTTAGTTAGTCGGCTAGCCAAGTTTTCTCGGGCCCAGGCGGTCAGTCTGTCCATGACCACCTTAGCCCGAAACTCCCCGGTGTCCTTAGCCGTGGCGGTCGTGGCCTTCCCCAGCCGACCCGACGTGGCTTTGGCCTTGGTCATTGGGCCTTTAATCGAGATTCCAGTTCTTTTTTTGGTGGCCAAGGTTCTCTTAATTTTAGGCCGCGAGCGCGCTGAGCCCGTCTAGGCCTAAAAAACTTTTTTGGCGTTTTTTCGGCCTTTTTAGGCCTTTTAGCCGTCAAGATAAAAAACGTTTTTAATTTTAGCCAAAATACTACAATCGCGGCTAGAGAAGTCTTTAAAGACTTCTAAAAAATCAGTCTATTATCATTACTTCATAAAACGCCTAAAAAATGATTTATTTTTTTTAACAATCTAAAAGTTTATATATAATAGTTTTTTATTAATTTTATATTACGTAGTACGTCTAAAAACTATTTTGTTCCGCTCTATTAGGACTTAATTTAACGTACCGCTCCGCGCGTTATTTTTGACTTAAAACCCGCTTCCGACTTATCGTCTTTTTTTTTGAGGGGGGCGTTTTTAGGCCCTTTTTTTCGCGGGATTTTTTTAGGGGTTTTAGCCGGGGGGCGCGACGATTTGGGAGTCGTGAGTTCCGGCCAAAATATTTTGCAACAGCTTAAAAAAGGCTTTAAAATCAATGGGTTTAGTCACGTGGTAATTCATGCCCGCCTCTAAGCTGACTTCGCGGTCGCCGGCCATGGCGTGGGCGGTCATGGCCACGATGGGCAGTTTCTCGTAACCAGCGAT
>JAIROO010000073.1 GCA_031257535.1 Deltaproteobacteria bacterium | reverse complement strand
GCGGCTTCAACGTCAATACGGTCAGCGGGACGGTCACGGTATCTCACAAACATTGCCGCCTTCTTCAACCTGGAGATGGCTACGAATATTCGTATCGTTAATTTTAGGATTTGAAGCCGGCCTAGTAGGCGCGGCTCCCAATTCCTCCCTCGACTGAAGTCGAAGGTTTCCTTTTGGAGTTTTCTATGACTCTAGCCCCCGCCTATTTAATGGACGCGAGCGCTTTTATCTACCGGGCTTACCACGCCATGGGTCCATTAACTGGTCCGGGCGGCCAACCAACTGGGGCGCTTTTTGGTTTCGCCAATTCGCTCTTACGGCTCTTAAAAGACAAACAACCCGAGCTTTTAGCCGTGGTCTACGACAGTCGGGAAAAAGGCCGGCGTCAAGCTCTTTACCCTAAATATAAAGAAAACCGCCCGCCCATGCCCCCGGACTTGATTAGCCAGCAAGGCCCCATCCGAGAGTTAACCACGGCTTTGGGTTTCTACTCCTTAGAGACCCCTGGTTTTGAGGCCGACGACGTCATCGCTACTTTATGTCGTCGCTTAGTCACGGCGGACCGACCAGTCGTCATTGTCTCTGGGGACAAGGACTTTTATCAGCTTTTATCCGACCAAGTCTCCATGTACGATCCTAACCCGAAGAAACAGTCAGCCTTAACCGCGGCCGCGTTTCGGGAAAAATATCAGTTGGAGCCAGCCTCTTTTTTAGACGCCCAAGCTTTAATGGGCGACTCCAGCGACAATATCCCTGGGGTGCCGCGAGTAGGCGAAGTCACGGCCACCAAACTGATCCAAGAGTATGGAAGCCTCGATAACCTTTACGCTAACCTTGATAAAGTTAAGTCCAAGAGCGTTCAAGCCAACTTACGCCAGCACAAAGACGCGGCTTACGTCTCCTTGGAGCTGGCTCGCTTAGGGGTCGAGGATCTGCCAGCGGTGGACTTTGAACTCCTAAGGCCAAAAGCCCCAGATCTGGACGCTCTTAACCAGATTTTTACCAAGTTTGGGTTGGTCCGCTTAAAGGCTGAGTTTCAAAATATCTTTAACCAAGGCGATCTTTTTAGCCCCAATTACCCCAGCCCGCCTAAGTCTATCACCCCTAGTCGCCCCAAGCCCTCTAGCCCAGGCCCTTCTAGCCCAGGCCCTTCTAGCCCGAGCTTATTCGAAGCTTTATCGATCGAAGCCGTCAACCCGGCGGTCGCGGACATAGACGTCAACGGGGATAGCTACGTTTTGCTGGAAAATGGCGACAACGAGGCCTTTTTGGCTAAACTCGCCGCCGCCAAAACCGTGGCTTTGTCTTTAAAAGCTCTGACCCCGACCGCCGCCATCGTGGGCTTAGGCCTCGCTTTTAACCCTAATGAGGCTTACTATCTCCCATTTAACCATAAAGACCAGAGTCAAAACTTAGACTTAGCTAATTGGTTAAACAAATTAGGGCCCTTATTAACCGACCCGCAAAAAGATTTAATCGCCTTAGACGCTAAATTTAGCTGGCGAGTCTTGGCTCGCGAGGGTCTTAACCTACCCCCGCCCAAAGACGACCCGGTCTTGGCCGCTTATCTCTTAAATCCCGACGAAAGGCGAGATCTAGACTATTTAAGCGCGTCTTTATTAGGCCACCGACCCCAAGCCTTAGCCGACCTTTTTGACGCGAAAAAAGGGGATTTCGAGGCCTTAAGCGCTAACCAAGCCACCCGTTACGCGGCCGAGGAAGCCGATCTAGCCCTCCGTTTAACCCAAGCTTTACGGACTAAACTCGCCGCTAAAAGCCAACTTTTAGCTCTTTACGAAAAGGTCGAGCTGCCCTTAACCGAACTCTTGGCCAGGATGGAGCTAACCGGGGTCCTCATCGATCCCAAGGCTATCGCGACAATTGGCCAAGACTTAGGTCGCGACCTTTTAATACAGGAAAAAGAAATCTATGAACAAGCTAATGATGGCGTACCGTTTAATATTGGCTCGCCAAAACAATTAAGCGAGATTCTTTTTGTAAAATTAAAACTTAAAACTGGCAAGAAAACGGCTAAAAAAACCGCTTTTTCCACGGACAACGAGGTTTTACGGGAACTACTTGGGACTCACCAAGTCATTGAGTCTATTATAAACTGGCGCGAGCTAGCTAAACTTAAAAACACCTACGCCGACAAGCTACCTTTATTGGCTGACCCAAGCGGTCGGATTCACACCACTTATAACCAAGCTTTAACCGCCACCGGCCGCTTGTCCTCCTCCAACCCCAATCTGCAAAATATCCCGGCTCGCTCGGTCGTGGGCCGAAAGATCCGCTCTTTTTTCGTGGCCCCCCCGGGTTGGGTTTTAATTGGAGCCGATTATTCGCAAATCGAGCTGCGAATCATGGCCCATTTTTCCCAGGACGCGGCTCTTTTAAAGGCTTTTGAAAACGACGAGGATATTCACGCCGAAACCGCGGCCAAGATTTTTGGCCTTAATCCTTCGGAAATTTCGCCAACTCAAAGACGCATGGCTAAAACCATAAATTTTGGGGTTATTTACGGTCAAGGGGCCTATGGCTTATCGAAGCGCTTAAACATAACTAACGCCGAAGCCAAAAAAATCATTGACGATTATTTCGCCCGCTTTCCAGGCGTCTTGGCCTATATGGACCAGATTAAACGAACGGCCAGGGACCAGGGCGAGGTGGAAACCTGGTTTGGTCGGATCCGACGCTTAAACGGAATTTCTAGCGCTATCCCCACCTTGCGCGGGGAAGCCGAACGCATGGCCATAAACACCCCCATCCAAGGCACGGCCGCCGATCTCATAAAAATGGCCACCATCTTAGCCGACGCCGAACTAAAGCGCCGAGGTCTTTCGGCCAGGCTAATCCTCCAGGTCCACGACGAACTCGTGGCCGAAGCCCCAACCGAAGAAAGCGAGGCGGTCGGGCTAATCTTAGCCGAGGCCATGCGCTCGGCTGGCCAGAACCCTTTGGTCGCCCCGCCCTTAGGGCGGGGCCCTTTAACGGTCAACTTAAAGGCGGAAGTGGCGATTGGCCCTAACTGGGCGCGCGCTTAAAAAGGCCGATCCTTTAAGCGCCCTCTCATAACTAACCTTTTTAGGGACGTAACTAAACTTCAAAAGAGGCGACTAGTCTATTGATTGGCTAAAAGTAAAGCTTTAAGACTGGTCGCTAAGGTAAGCGTTCACGGCCCCTGACCGCCATCCTGAACCAGG
>JAIROO010000313.1 GCA_031257535.1 Deltaproteobacteria bacterium | reverse complement strand
GGCTTAAGAAAAAAAGGCTCGCGTAAAGGCTTTAGGGGATGCCGGAAACCATATTAATAGTCGACGACGAAAAAGACATCCGTCTGACCTTAGGCGGGATCTTAGGCGACGAGGGCTTTTTAGTGGCCCAAGCCTCTTCCGGGCTCGAGGCCCTGGAAAGGCTTGAGGTCTCGGCCCCTTCCGTCGTCATTCTCGACCTTTTTATGGGCGGCTCCGAGCAAGGCTTTGAGGTCTTGGATCGCGTCAGAGAAGAGTATCCTCAGGTCCCAGTCATCGTTATTTCCGGCCATGGCAACGTGGAAACGGCGGTCAAAGCCGTCAAAACCGGGGCCTTTGATTTTATCGAAAAACCCTTGTCGGCCGACAAACTCATCCTTTCGGTTAACCGGGCCATTAAATACCGTCAGTTAGACACGGAAAACCGCGTTCTTAAAAAAGACGAGACCCCGTCGGCTTTGATTGGGGTCAGTCCAGCCATGAAAGCCCTTTTTAAAACCTTAGAGTTGGTCGCCCCCACCACGGCCCCGGTTTTAATTAGCGGCGAAAATGGGGTGGGCAAAGAACTGGTGGCCCACGCGATTCATCGACTCTCGCCCAGGGCGGGACGACCTTTAATCGCCGTCAATTGCGCGGCTATCCCCGAAGAACTAGTGGAAAGCGAGCTGTTTGGCCACGAGAAAGGAGCCTTTACCGGAGCCGCCAGCCGCCGCCAAGGCCGCTTTGACCTGGCCAATCACTCCACCTTGTTCTTAGACGAAATAGCCGACATGTCCTTAAAAACCCAGGCCAAGATCTTACGGATCCTTCAAGACCAAAAGTTTGAGCGGGTCGGGGGAACCAGGACCATTAACGTCGACGCCCGAATCATCGCCGCCTCCAATAAGGATCTCCCCAGTTTAATCGCCAGTGGCTCTTTCCGCGACGACTTATACTACCGCTTAAACGTCGTCCCCGTGGTCGTGCCGCCTTTACGCCGCCGGCCAGAGGATATCCCTGCCTTAGCCGAGGCCTTTTTATCCCGCTGCCTGGCCCTAAATAACCTCGAACCCAAAACCTTAGACCCAAAATTTGTAGAAGAGCTCCAAAAAAGGCCCTGGCCTGGCAACGTTAGAGAACTAAAAAACACCATTGAAAGACTAGCCATTGTCACCTCGGGTCCGGTTATCGACGGCGATCCAGAAGACTCCTTGACCGATCCTGACTCTAGCTTAAGGTCAAAAGCGGCCGATGATTTTTTTATGTCCTTAAACTTTCGGGAAGCGCGGGCGGAGTTTGAAAGACGCTACCTTTTAGGCCAGTTAAAAGCCCATAGCCACAACATTACCCAAACGGCCGAAGCCATCGCCTTAGACCGCACCACCCTCCACAAAAAACTAAAAGCCTTAGGCTTTAAGGACTGGGTAGAAGGAAACGGCCCTTGACCAAGATATTCGATAAAATCTACGAACTCTACCAAAAATTGGACAAATCTGGCTTATTAGGCTGGCCCCTTTTAGCCGCGGCTTTGTCTTACTACTCGGCTTTGGCCGTGGTCCCGATTCTAGCCATTTGTTTCGCTTTAGCCAAAAGCTTGGGTTTAGAGGACGCCTTAAAACTGGCTTTATCGGAAAATTTTAGCGGCCAAGAAGCTTTACTCTCCATTCTGACCGGTTTCGCCCAAAACCTCGTCAACAACTTTTCTGGCTCGGTTTTAGTCTTTACGGCTTTGGGTTTTATTTTTTGGTCAGTCCATGGCTTACTTTGGCAGCTAGAGCTTTTTTTTAGCCACGTTTATGGCTATCTTTCCCAAAGAAGCGCCATCCACCGGGCCACGGACTACTTGACCATTATGCTGGTCATCCCTATTTTTTTGGTGGCGGCGGGGAGCATTAATATTCTTTTAACTAGCTTAGAGGGCTATAAACTCCACGCCTGGCTCCAATTACGCCTCCAGCCCATCAACGCCAAACTCATGAACGTCTCGCCGGCCCTCATCTGGTGGCTAGTTCTCAGTTGGACCTACTCTTATTTTAGTCGAGGCATCATTGGCTTGAAAGAGCGGCTAATTGGGGGTTTAACAACCGGGATAATCTTTCAGATCTTTCAAAAAACTTACTTAAAGGTCATTATCAGCATAACCAGTTACAACGCGGTTTACGGCAGCTTCGCCATGGTCCCTTTGTTTCTGTTGTGGCTTTACATTAGCTGGCTCATCGTCATTGGCGGCGGGGAACTGACCCGACGTCTGGCCGATTATTTTACCAGTGGCCTTAAACCTAACGCCATCTTGGTGCCTTTGTCCATTAACGAGCTTATAATTTTAGGCCAAAAAATAATCGGCCTCATCGTGGCTAACTTTGAAAACGAAAAAGTCAAGAGCCCGACTTCCATAATTTTTCTGGCCCGAGAAATGAAAATACCCATCCCGCACGTGGGTCGAGCCATCAACGCTCTCCAAGCCGCGGGATTGTTGTCCCGAGTGGCTTCCGCCGAAGCCGTCGACGGTCCCTCGTTTCTGCCGGCCTCCTCCCCGGCTAACCTAACTCCCGAAAAAGTCCGCGAGGCTTTGGAGTCTTTGGAAAACATTTAAATCAAATAAACTATAATAGGAGCCAGCATGCCTTTATTTAAAAAAATCGCGATACTTGGCGGAGCCGGGGGAGTCGGCTCGACCATGGCCTTTTACCTCGGCTTAAAAAACGTCGCCGCCCAGATCGCCTTAATTGACGTTAAAACCAACATTTTGGAAACCCACCTAATCGATCTGCGGGAGTGTTTTAGCGAGGAATGCGCGACCGAGATCCTGGCCGGGGATTATGGTCTTTTAACTGGAGCGGATCTGGTGATTATGGCCGCCTCCCAGCCAAACGCGGATCCCGTCGCCTCCCGTAACGATTACCTGAGCCATAACTTACCCTTGGTTATCGCCGCGGCGGAGGCCGTGAGAGACCACTGCCCAGAGGCTCTGGTCATTGTGACCACCGCCCCGACCGATGTCTTTACCCTCGTTTTTCAAGACGTTTTAGGCCGAGATCGCCACAAGATCTTGGGTTTTTGCCGCAACGACTCCCAAAGGTTTCGTTACGCTTTAAGCCAGGTCTTAAAAGTTGACCCCAAAAGAGTCAAGGGCTTAGTTTTAGGCGAGCACGGACGAACCCAGGTCCCGGCCTTTTCCACCGTAACCATAGACCAGGAAAAGGTCCTGTTAAGCGCCGACCAAAAAACGCGCGTCTTAGAAAGCCTCACCAACTGGTATCTCCACTGGCAAGCCCAAAAGTCCGGCCGCACCACTACCTGGACCTCGGCGACCTCTATCCACAAAACGCTTTTAGCTTTAGCGGGTAAAATCGACGAGCCCCCGCTTGGGTCAGTGGTTTTAGAAGGGGAGTTTGGCTTAAGCGACGTAGCCCTGGGCCTGGCCTTAACCCCAGGAACTAAAGGCTGGAAATCGGTAGTTGAGCTGGATCTAACCGTTTTAGAACTCCGAGCCTTAAGAGCCTCGGCCGAAAGCGTCAAAAGCCTTTACGCTCAAGCCGCCAACCCCTATAGCCGTCGCCTCAAAACCTCGGTCAAGTAGTCGCCTTTTTAGGCCGAGTTTTACTTTAAGATGAGTTTTTTAGCCGAAGATTACTTTTAGGCGAGTTTTTTTTTAGCTGAAGATTACTTTTAGGCGAATTTTTTTAGCTGAAGATTACTTTTAGACGAGTTTTTTTAGCTGAAGATTACTTTTAGACGAGTTTTTTACGTTTTTTAAAACTCCAGACCCCCACCTAGGACGAGATTGGCCGGGGTTTGGAGCTTATTCGTTCATCTTTTATTTTTTTTAGATTCGCCTTTAAGCCCGCTCCCAGCTCCCAAAAACAGTCTCCAATTTTAAGGGTCCAGATTTAGTCAGACGCTGTCGCTTAACGACCTTACGTCACGACCTTACGACCTTACGTCCTAACGCCCCCTTAGGGGGAAAAATATTAATTTTCAGGCGCTTTTCCAAACGCCGCGCTCACCAGAGGCTCCCTTTAACGTTTAGGACGCTAAAAGCTAAAAAAACGGCGCCCTTTAAGGAATCTTTAGGCGTAGGGGGCTTTAAGTGGTTAATGAGGCTTCCTAACGGCTAAGACCGGAAACTGCCCCAAACGCACCAGCCGATCCGTGGTGGAGCCGACGACGAGGTTTTCAATAAACCCGCGACCGTGGACCCCCATGACGATCAGATCCACGTGGTTTAAGATGGCGTATTTGTTTAATTCCTCGTGGGGATGGCCGGCTAAAACGGCTAAGCTGGTCCTATCTTTTAAGTCGTCGGGGGTAAAGGCCCCGAGCTTGGAGTTGAGTTCGTTTAACAGCCTATCGGCCACCGCGTGCTCCCTTTGGGGATCGGTGGTTAAGATTTGGTTAAGTTGGCCCTGGTCGATCACCGTGGCTAAGGTCAGTTTCGACTCTAAGCGCCTGGCCATCTCAAAGCCCATGTTTAAAGCCAAATCCGAGTCCTCGGAAAAATCGCAGGCGATCATAATGGAGTCCACCCGATTCATGGAGGTTCTTTCGAGGGGCAAAGACCCAGGAATAATCAGAAACGGGACGTTTAAGGTAAACATCAGTTTCCGACTAACCGAGCCTAATAAAAAACGCTCCAAACCACTGCGGGAATGGGTGGCGGCCACTAATAAGCCCGCGTTGGTCTCGCTGACAATCTGCTGGATCTCTTTGGCCGGATAGCCCAAAGAAATCCGTAGCTCCCAGTCGACCAGCTCTTTGGGGGCCAAAATATCGGACAACTGGACGCGCGTGGCTTCCTCCACTCGGGCCCTTAACTCCTGGGGGTCCACCATGGTTTCCCCGTAAGGGGTGACGGCGGGGAGATCGATCACGTGGGCCACGATTAAGCGCGTCTGAAAACTCTTGGCGATAAAGGCGGCCAAAGGAATGGCCTTGTTGGAAGCCTCGGAAAGATCGGTGGCGCAAACGATGGCGGGCAAGTCTAACATACGGCCTCCTTAGGCTTATAGGGCTTATAGGGCTTATAGGGCTTTTAGCCCGAAACACTAGCGTCTTTTTTATTGTAATTTATCGCTAAAGAAAGGGCAATTAGCTAGACTCAAAGTCGACCGAAAAGCTTGAAAAGCTATCTCGTCGGCTCCTAAAATAGTGACGACGCTCTCGCTCTTAGCGTCAAAAACGAGACCTAACCGCTTGTAGTCCGCCGCTAACGACGCCTCCCTAGACTTAACCGTAAATTCGACTTTTTCCCGCCGCAAAGTCTCAGCCTCTTCCCGGGCCCGCGTTAGCGAGTCCTTTAGGCTATCCAACTCAAAAGTCAAAGACTTAACCTGAACCCTTAACTCCGCCGACTCGCCACTTAACTTGGCCCTTTCAGCCTCTAACGTCGCGCGTTTAGTGGCGAAACTATTCTTTTCGTCGCAAAACGTCTGAATAGCCAAATCCCTTTCCATTGACCCCACCACGTTCGGAGTCGGAGTCTCAACATTATCCCGCGCCATCCCAACTCCTTTGGTTGATTATTTTTAACGTTTGAAAAAACCGCCGCGCTGGCGCCACGATCGGCCCCCACGGCGCAAAAACAGACCTCCCTGATAGTCGAACGTCGAAAATACCGTGGCTGGGCCAGTTATAGTTTGATTGTTTATAGTTGTCTGTATATTAGGGGCGATTTCCACGATTTTGTCCGCTCTAATGTCAACCGACATCTGCCAGGGGTAACCTTCGTCGGCCAATTTAACGACCTCCTGGGCCTCCGCGCTCTCGCCTAAAAAGACTCCTTGGACCTCTAAACAATCCCCTTCTTTTGAAAACCCAAGTCGTATAACCTAATATTCGCCCCCGGTCATGATCTCTTAAAATAGGCGTTTTCTCGTGAGAAAAACTCAAGCCCTCAAGATCAAAAAGCACCGCGTCCCAAAACCATTGATCCGTGACCACGTCCCCTAAATAGACGACCCCGTAAACGTTCTGGGTTTATTCGATTTTCCTTCGGCTAACTTAAAATCTTGAGATAATAAAAAAAAACTCTTGACTTCTCTCTTGATTTTTGTTATTTTTATACTTAAATGAAAAAATTTGGTTTTTGACCTTGTTTTTATTAATTACTGACACACACAATCACCTCTTAGGTGTTAATATGGCTGATGAATTTGAAAATAAGCCAGATTTATATGAATTTGAAGATGATTCTTATCCCGAATATTTTAAAGATTATGGAGTTTCCAAAGAAGAATTTGGGATAAAGCTTCTCATTTTCAACGTAAATGTTTAATCCAATCCGTTGGGCCACCTTTCGACAAAGACTACATCGAACGCCAAGAAGCGTTTCATAAAGCTCAGCGCGAACTTGAGGCTACTCCTGAAATGCGTCAAAACAACGCTAAAATTCAAAAAGACGTTAAAATAATGTACCAATACGTTTACGCCTTTAAACAACTCGCCCTTGAAAAAGAAAATGCTAAAAAAGATTCTGGAAAACAATACAATCAAGATTTTATTGATTATTTAGAACGTTATCTTAAAGAAAACTCCAGCAAAAAAAGGCCTTCATGAACCAAACATATACTTAACGTCCATTTCATCTTCCAACAGTTCTAATTCAAAATATATTTTTTCATCTTTATAATATTTATTTATAATTTTAAACTTTGAATTAGACTTTAACAAAAACTCACATTCATTAGAAAAAACGCGAAATTGAAATTATCGGCAATCCTTTATCAGTGGTTACTTTCCAAACAACGTCTCCAGAATTTCCAGCAAAAATTTTGAGCTACGTTTTCCATGCTGGAAAAACTTAATAAAAACCTATTTTTAAACGTTTCTCCAACTTTTAAATCTTTTAAAAAAATACTATTCTCAACTCCATCTTTAAAAAAAGAGCCAGTTATTTTTTTGCCACTTCCAACCCCTCTATATAAATTAGTCCAGTCAATAACATATTTGGTCCATTCTTCTATACCAATATCTATTATTTTTGTCAACCTTTCATTCACGACCTATTTTCTGGCTTCGCGGCCTTATTGTCTGGCTTCGCGGCCTTATTGTCTGGCTTAGCCACCTTTTTTGACTTATCAGCCTCTAAAAGTCGTCGCCGCTTTTTAGAAGGTGAAAGCCTTGGTAATTTCCATTTCCCTAATTTCTAGCTCTTCGGCCAAATTTAAAAGAGCCAAAGCTCTCGCCTCGTTTTGCGAAAATAAGGACGGATAGCTACTCTTATCCCAGCTAAAATAGACCTCGGCTAAGGCGTCGATGAGATAGCGCCGAGCCAGACTTAAGGCCAAAGCCCGAATCGTGGCCGGCAAAAGCGTCGAGACGTCCTTTTCTATGGGCAACCCGGCCGCCAAGTATCCCTCGACCGCGGCCACGGCCAGAGCTAAGTGAAATTTCGACAAGGGTTTTAGAACCGCGAAAGAACGACACAGTTCTCCCAAATCGATTAAAGGATCCCCGTAACTTAAGGTGTCCCAATCGACCAAAGCCACGTCTTGGCCCGCGAAAAGAAAATTCTCCCTTTTGGGATCCGCGTGGATAACCTGATCGCGAGCCCAAAAAACCCGCCGAAAAGCTGGGCGCCCCGGCAGACGCCGGGCCGCCTCTCTCGCCCGAACGATGGCTGGGGCGATCTGAGGCAAACGAGGATGACGGCGATAATTACTAAATATAGCTTCAAAATCTTCAGGGCTAACTAACCTTTGATTAGTAAACTCGCCATTAGGCGGCAAAGGCTCTAAGTTAGCCAATGGTTTGGGCTCGTTTAAAGCCCGGTGGCACTGACCTAAAAACCGACCCGCTAAATAGGCCGCTTGAGGCTCTCCAGCTTTTGGGATCTCCCCTTTCAACCACCTGGTTAAGCGAAAAAAACCCTCTCCTCGCCACAAAGTCTCGCCAGCCTTAGCCAACTGTAAAGAAGGAAAAGGCCAATCTTTCGCCTGTAAAGCCGCCTGGGCCAGGAGCCAATTGTCGCCTAAGGCGGGGTAACCTTCAAAAAAGTCGTTCAGACGTTGTAAACAGTAAGTCTGGCCGCCCGAGACCAGTTGAAAGGACTCGTTAACTCGGCCCAAAGCCAACGGCGCGATGGACTCGACCACAAGACCATAACCTTCCGCGGCCGTTTTTTTAGCTATCTCGAGCGAGATGGACATAACTTCGCCTAATTAAATCATTTTTGGCCAAAATCTTAATCACGTCTTTTCGGCCGACTTCAAACTTGGCTAAGGAGCCTTGACAAGGGCCTCGTAAACCCCTTTTTTAATTTTAGAGAGTTCGTTTATATACAATATATGATGGTATTATAATTTTATATTAGCTTATATAGTAGAGCCAGACCCCTAAATCGCGAAACAAAGCGTTATCTTAAGGCAAAATTGACTACGGCCAGACTTGATCAAGGCCAGACTGGACCATGTTCAGACTTGATCATGACCAGACTTGACCTTGATCAGACTTGACTAAGACTAGACTTGACAGAGGCCATAATACAATAAAAGTTAGGCCGCCAAGGGTACGATGGGGCTTAGGGTTAGGCTTAACAAAAGGCCTTGGGGCGAATAAAAAAATCGCCAACGTTTAAAAATTAGCGTTTGACGCCGCCTCGACAAGTACCTATATTAAATTTCGGCGATTTTTCGCCAAAAAATTAAGCTCCTTAAAGCCGCTGCCAATCGACTAAATTACCGGTAACTAGCGGCCTTTTTCTCGTAACAGCCGCGCCATTTTGTTTTTTGGCTTTTAAAGCGAACTTTTTATGGAAATCCACCGCCATAAGGGCCTGGTTTATTACTCCTTCGAGATTCTCAGCCCCTATCCCCACTTAAAGCACGGCGTTTTTACTCGTAAGGCCCCCGCTAAGTTAGGTGGCGACCTGACCTTCGCTTTTCGACCCAATCTGCCCGTCGCGCGGGTTTTGACCAGTCTTTCTTTAGCCCAGAAAGCTTTGGGTTTAGGTCCCCCGGCCATGGTTAAGCAGACTCACGGGACGGCCATTTATCTTCACGACCATAACGCGCCCGCTTATCAACCGCAAAGCCCAGACGAGCTTTTAGTGGGTTACGACGCCTTAGTCTCAGAGCCTAAATCGAGTTTATTAATCAAGTTAGCCGACTGTCAAGGTATTTTGCTGTTTCATCCACCTTCTAAGGTCTTGGCTTTAGTTCACAG
>JAIROO010000314.1 GCA_031257535.1 Deltaproteobacteria bacterium | reverse complement strand
ACATTGACAAAAACCTCGCGGTCCCCGCCAAAACGCTCTAAGGCCTCTTCGACCTTTAAACCCGGGACCATAAACTCCTCTTCCGGCGGCGGGGGAGCGGCGGTCACTGGCTCGGGCGGGTTTTCGGCTTCCCAGGCTCTCTCCCGCTCTTTATCCCGAACCAAATTTTTTAAGACCTGATCCATGCGGTGGATATCTATGGGTTTGGTTAAGTAAGCCTGAAAACCATTGGCTAAAAACATTTTTTCGTTGCCCACTATGGCGTTGGCGGTTAAGGCGATAATGGGAATCGTTTTAGCGTAATCGTCGTCTATCTCGTGTCTGATAATCCTAACCGCCTCTAAACCGTCCATGCCCGGCATCATATGATCCATAAATATAGCGTCATAGCTGACTTGACGCTCGCGAATGAGATCAACCGCCGCCTGGCCGCTAGTCACCGCGTCAATGACCATGCCATAGGGTTTTAGAATGCCACGCGCCAGGTCCAGATTGGCTTTGACGTCGTCGACCAAAAGAATCCGGGCGTAGGGCATGGGAATGACCTGACGCCGGCCTTTGTCTTGGCCCACGGCGAGGGAGGGTTTTTCTTGCTCCCGCTCGCCCAGGTCGCCAATGGCCTCGGAACCAACCATTTTTTGAGGAATGGTCACGCTAAAGGTCGAGCCTTGGCCATAAACGCTTTGGACGTCGATCTGGCCACCCATTTTTTCCACCATTTTGCGGACAATGGACAAGCCCAAACCCGTGCCCTCGATCTTGCGGTTACTTTTGGTGTCCACTTGGCTATAGGCGGAAAAAAGCTTCTTGAGATCCTCTTCTTTAATGCCCAGACCCGTGTCTTTGACCGTAATGGTCAGCCACACCGTCTCCTCTTCTATGGTTCCGGCGATGGTTAGCTCGACCCGGCCTTCCTCGGTGTACTTAAAGGCGTTACTCAAAAGATTGGAGCAGATCTGCTTAATCCTAAGCTCGTCGCCCAAAAGCTTAGACGGCAAAGTCGGGTCCACGACCACGTGAAATTCAATGGGTTTGGCCCCAATGCGGAACAAGTTAACCGAGACCGCGTCGTTAACTAAGCTAGGGAGGCCGTACTCGCCTTCGACAATCTCTAAATAACCGGCTTCAATTTTAGAGATATCCAAGATATCGTTAATGATGCCCAGTAAGATGAGACCGGCCGAGTGGACCTTATGTAAATTTTCTTGGCTCTCGCGGGCGTCGTAGCGGCCACAAAGCATTAAATCGGAAAACCCAATAATGGCGTTTAAGGGCGTCCGCATCTCGTGGCTCATGTTGGCCAAAAAATTGGTTTTAGCCTCGGAGGCGTTTTTGGCCACCTCGCTTAACTCGGCGAGATTATTATATTGGATGTTAATCGTGTTAAACTGACGCTCGACGAAGCCCGAGATGAGCCAGGCGCAATACAGGCCTAAGCCCAAAAAGACAAAGAGCATAACTACCACGCCCTTGTCCACGTGGGCCAAAGGACCCTCGCTGGTCAGGGCGGAAACGGCTAAGGTCCCACCGTCGTCGGAGCCGAAAATTCTGGTATAATAAACCAATCTTTCTTGATAATCTAGTTTTAGGCCGCTCCGGCCTTGGCCCCGTTTTTGGGCTTCGGCCAAAAACTTCTTAAAAGCCCTGACGTTTTCCGTGTCTTTAGCCACTTGAAAAACGTTGTACTCGTCTAAAACGTAATTATAGTTACGATGGCCCACGAATTTCCCACTGCCGTCGACCATATAAACCGAGCCCGTGGTCCAGACCGTAAACCCCTCTAAAACTTTGGCGAAATATAGGCCGGGGACCGATAAAGCGGCGATGAGGCCATCTTTGACGTGAACGTATAGAAGAAAAACCACCTCCCCGGTCGGTAAAGTCCGGGTGCTGGACAGGACGGCGGGCTTTTGAAAAGCCATCTGGGCGAAGGGATCGTCGTAATAAGAGACGGGCACCGTGGGCTGGCCATAGGCGGCGACGATCTCAGTGGGGCTGAAAATGGTCGCGGACATAAAGAGCTGGCTGGACTCCACCTCTTTTTCCAAAATAGCCGACCAGCGCTTTTGGTCTTGGAAGGGCAGCTCTTGGATGACCCCAATGGCCTGGGCCTTCATTAAATCAATGTCGCTGGAAACGAGATTTTCGGCTAATTGGGCCATAATGCCCAGATCGGCTAAGATAGTGTCCCGGATGCCGCGCTGGATAAAATACCGGCTCGCCCCGATGGTGGTCAAAATGATCGTAACCGTAATGGCCACGCTGACCAAAAACACTTTCCAACGAAAAGACATGACAGATCACTTGGAATCGGCCGCCAGCCGATTATGAGACGAGCGCGTTTAGCCTCTTAAATATTATGGTAACGCTTAAGTCAAAATTTAGTCCCTAATTTATAATTTTTCTACCATCTATATATATGAACAGAACTAAGACAAAAAACTAAGACAAAAAACTAAGGCGAAAACTAAGGCGAAAACTAAGGCGATAAACTAAGGCGATAAACTAAGGAAATAAACTAAGACAAAAAGCTAAGACAATATATTAAGATAAAAACAAGTATATATGTTGTAACAAAAAATATCTAATATAAAAAAATAACTAAAAAACGAATATTTTAAAATTAACGGATTGAATAGTGGTGGCTTAAAATTTTTTTAACTTAAAAAGCGTTTTTTAAGCCAAAATCAACGCGCCAAATCAGGCGACTAAATAAGGTAACAAATTAATTAACTAAAATGGTCAACCTAAAAACCAAGCGAGTTGAGAACCAAATGGTCTCTAACATAATAATCATTAAAAAACGATTAATTAGTCATACTGCTAAGTTAATCAAGGGCAATTCTCGATTAATTAGCGATTAGCTCACTTATGGCGGCCATTATGCCCTTTTTTTCCCACCTGATAAAACCTCGCCTAAGCCCGGCTTTATCAAACTTACGCTCGTTTCAAATTAACATAACTCTTTTTGAACCCCAAAGCCAGAAAAATTTGAGCCGCCGAAAAAAAACCGAAAAAAATCTTTAAGTTAGGGTTTTTTCGGCTGGTTTTTAGTCTAGCCCCCTTAAGATTTAAGGGAATTTTTAGCTTTTTCTAATTTTTCTAAAGCTAATTTAGGGTCGCCGGGATATTGATTAACGATTTGACTTACCCGATCATAACCTAAATAAGGGGCGTAACTCGCGGCCGCGGCCAAAGAGCGATCTAAGAGTTCTAAGCAGCGCGTAGGCTCGGGGGCGAGCGTGACCACGGCTTTGGTTCGAAAAAGGTCGGTCGCCGCCACTAACAGCTCTAAGCTATTGAGCAAACTTTCGGCTATGACCGGGACAAAAGCGTTTAACTCAAACTCCCCGTCCCCGGCGGCCATGGTGAGGGCTAGGTCGTTAGCCATCACCTTATAAGCCGCGCAAACCACCATCTCTGGTAGGACTGGGTTGACCTTGCCCGGCATAATGGTGCTGCCCAGTTGGAGGGGGGCCAATCGAATCTCGCCCAAGCCGCCATAAGGACCCGAGTTCATGAGGCGCAGGTCCCCGGCGATCTTTTTTAAGTTTACGGCCAAAGCCCGTAAAAGCCCGGAGGCTTCCACAAAGACGTCGTTGTTTTGGGTCACGTCTAGAGGGTACTCAGCGGCGGCGAGACCCAGACCCGTGGCTTGGCGTAACCTTTCCACCATCCCAAACCGAAACAACTTATTGGCCCGCCCGGCCAGACCCACGGCTTGACCGCCTAAGTTAATCTCCCTAAGTCTTTCCTCCATCTTGTATAGTCGCCAGCGGTCGCGGGCGATGGCTTGGGCGTAAGCCCCAAACTCCTGGCCTAAGGTCATGGGGACCGCGTCCATGAGCTCGGTCCGGGCGAGCTTAGGGATCTTGGCGAACTCGTTTTCTTTTTCTTGGAGAGCCTCTTGAAGATTGGCCACGGACTGGCTTAAACGTCGCAGTAACAAGATGGCCGCGATCCGTAAAGCCGTGGGGTAGACGTCGTTGGTCGACTGACCGCGGTTGACGTCGTCTAAGGGGTGGCAGAACTCGTAGTCGCCAGGCTTATGGCCTAATTTTATAAGAGCCAAGTTAGCCAAGACCTCGTTACAGTTCATGTTGGTCGAGGTGCCAGCCCCGCCTTGGATGGCCGGGACCACGAAGCTGTCGGCGGCCGCTCCCTTTAAGACCTCGTCGCAAGAGACGGCCACGGCCTTAAAAACCTCGGCTCGGTCCGGGACCAGCTCGGCTAAGGTCTGAGCGGCGGCTTTTTTTATTTGAACAATGGCTAAAATCAACCGATAGTTGACTTTAGTCCCTAAATCAGGAAAATTGTTTAAAGCCCTATAGGTTTGAAGACCATATAAACAATCGGCTGGTAGAATGGCCTCGCCTAAGAAGTCTTTTTCCCGCCGCGTCACGCTTCCGCCTCCATAAGAGCCAAAATATGAGGAAATAGCCCTAAACAGCGCTTTAGTAAACCCTGCATATGAGCGATTATGGTCCCATAGTTGGTTAAAGGCACGTTTTGGTCCTCGGCGCAGCGACGCCGGTAATGGACCTCGCGGTCGTTTAACATGCAAGCCCCACAGTGGACGATGAGCCCATATGGGGCTAAATCCTCGGGAAAGTCCCCACCCGCTAAAAAAGAAAAATTAAAATCCCGGCCCGCGTACTCCCTAATCCAGCGCGGCAGCTTGACCGTGCCAATGTCGTCGCACTGGCGGTGGTGGGTACAGCCTTCGGCCATCAAGATATTGGCCCCCGCCGGCAACCGATCTACGACCGCCGCTCCCAGGGCCGCGCCAGTCAGATAACCTTTATAACGCGCGAAAAGAATGGAAAAGGTCGTCAAAGGGACGGTTAACGGCACGTCGGCCGAGACCCGGGCTAAGACCTGACTATCGGTAACGACCAGAGCCGGGGGCTGAATGAGCTTACCAAAAACGTCCTTTAACTCGCGTTCTTTGACCACCACCGCCGCCGCGTCGGCTTCCAACAAGTCGCGGATGGTCTGCTGCTGGGGGAGGATCAGCCGACCTTTGGGGGCGGCCTTGTCAATGGGGACGACTAAAACCGCGATCTCGGCGGGTCGGATAACGTCGCCCACGATTCTGAGCTGGCTAACCCCGGTCTCGGCTAAGGAGCCAATGAGTTCTTTGAGTTCCTTAAGGCCGGAGCCAGTTTCGGCCGAGACGTAGATCTCGTGGCTTAAGGCGGCCGGGGGACTAGCTAAAAGGTCGACCTTGTTATAAACCAAAGCGTAAGGAATCTCTTTAGCCAAAATCAAGTCCAAAAGGACGCGGTCGACCGGAGTCAAGCCCAACCCCGCCTCCACCACTAAAATAGCCACGTCGACCAGATTTAAAACCTGCCGGGCTTTACGGACTCGCTTTTCCCCTAAGTAACCCTCGTCGTCCAGCCCTGGGGTGTCGATAAGCACCACCGGGCCTATGGGCAAAAGCTCCATGGCCTTGCGCACTGGGTCGGTGGTCGTGCCCAAGACCTCGGAGACCACGGCCAGATCTTGACCGGTCACGGCGTTTAAAAGGCTGGATTTACCCACGTTGCGCCGCCCGAAAAATCCAATGTGGACCCGATTGGCCGTGGGGGTCAGATTGAGACTCATCTAAGGCTCCTTCAAATGGCCATTTTGACCAAAAAGACCCTCGTCAGCTTTAAGCCAAAGGAGAGACGATCTTGGTTTTAGTTTAGCGCCAACTAAAGGTTTAAGCCAAAATTCAAGACGTTAAGATCGTAACTTTGATTTTTAAGGGCTTGATTTTGGTCGGGTCTAGATTTTAGGGTTTTTCAGTTAACGAAAGGCCTTTTAAAAAACTCGAAGAAAGCTAAAAAACTCTGGCGTTTTTTTTAGAAACCGCGTTAAAAGGAGACTTAGCCCGCCGACGAGATCTTGGCCAAAGGCGTTAGGCCAAGATCAAAACCTCGCCAGACTAAAGGCCAAGTTTTTGGTTCAAAGAAAGTTTTTTAGTCAAAAAATGACAATTTTTGGTGGCCCAAAACTGCTAACGAATTCAACTTCTTTGGCCGGAATATTTTATTAAAATAAGGCCTGGCTTATACGGGCCTTAAAAATTATTGTTTTGACAAATTTTAGCGACCAAGCGATACGCCTAGCGTTAAAGGTAATCTAGCCAGTGGAAGTAGTTTGACCAAAGTGGAATGTTTTTTGCTAAGAAGTCTCTAATAAAACGTATTTTTAAGCCCAAACGCCTTCGAGGACCTCTTCAACGCCAGTTAATAATTTAATGATAAAAACAAATTTTTTAATTAATTTTAAATAAATGTTGTTTATTTATTTTATTTAGCGATTGTAACGCAAAAAATTAGCCTTGACAATTTAGCGCGTTACATGTTGTCGTTAAAATAAAGTCACTTGAAACGCCTTTTTCAGCTTAACCATCTCTTAGGACAATCATCTAAGATTATCTAATTTTTAATAATCTAAATTAACTAAAAATAGATAAAATAACCTCAAAAATGAAAGCCCCAAAAATGTTTTGGCCCAAAAAAAGATCTTTAAACGCCTAGCTCTTGAACCGTAGACCCCGGCCAATGGCGAAATAAATACCCTTTTATTGAGTAATAAATATCCACTCCCTTAAGCCAAAAAAAATAAAAACCTTTTTTGTAACTAAGCTTTTATGGCTAAAAATTTCCTAGACAAATTGGTGAATATCGGCCGGTGGGGCCATTTTTAGCCTTCCAAAATCTGCGCGTTCGCCTAATATGACAGATCTTGGCTCAAAAATTGCATCAATAAGTAATTGGATAATTTTTGAAAAATTTTTGAAGATGATATTTAGTCAGCGCTTTTATAGCGCGAATATCAAAACGCCACAAATAAGGCGATAATTATTTCTATTTTTAATAATTAACGTAAATTTTTCTTAAATAATCTTATGCTATTTAACGTAATATAATTGCGTAAAACGGCATACAACTTATCTATTAAAACTATAAACGATTCCTTTCGCTTATTGTATAGTTTTTTTGGAATTTTTTCCATTTAATAAAAGGCTAATAAAGCGATGTCATACCTAAATCACCCCCGAACTTGGACTAATCATAAGCCTGGCGTAACTTTAATCGAACTTTTAGTAGTCCTCACGGTGAGCCTGATCGTCTCGGGCGTGGCTTTTTCTCTCTATCGCTTAAACGCTAGCTATTACGTTAACTCCGAAGCCAGCTTAAACCGCCAAAGAAACTTAAGGGTAGCTCTCTATACCTTAACCCGGGAACTCCGGATGGCGGGCAGTGGCTTATTCGTTTTGGGCTCAGGCTTAAACGTCATCCAAGCCTACGCTCCCGATATGCTTGGCCGAGACTGTAATCAAAAACCAGTGATCCCCGACGCCTTAACTTGGCTTAAGGCTTGCGACGCCCCTTCCGGCGAAAATGGGGTCCGGGCGATTTTTGGCGAAGACGGCGGGGCCACCTCTTCGGACATGGTCACCATCTTCCGGGCTGACCCCGAGTTTAGCGAAGTCTTGGGTGAGGCTACTTCCTTCTCTGATTGGAAATTAAACTTAATGGCCGCGACCACGGCCGAATCTTTTAAAGCCGGGGACATTTTGGGTTTGGTCAACGGCGACCAAGCCGTCCTTTTAGAAGTCGCCACCGACCCCAGCGCAAGCTCCACCACAGAGATTCGAATTAAAAGCGACGGCCGCTACACCGGGTCTAGTGGTCCACCTTTGGGGTTTCCGGTTAACGGGTCCAACGTCTTCAATCTCAGGGACGTGACCATCGCCACTTATTACGTGGACGAGAATACTAGCCAGCTGATGGTCGTTTACCATGACCAAAAAATCAACCCCGACTCGCCCGTGGCTAGTCCCCCTATCCCCATCGCCGACGGCATAGAAGACCTCCAGCTTTACTACTTCTTTGACGGCGAAGACGTTGACAACACGAAGATTAATTTAGATCCCGGTATCGACACCGCGAAGCTTAAAGTCCGAAAAGTCATGGCCGTTAGCGTTGGCCTAACGGCCAAAACCCTAAACGACAGATCCGCCATCCCCCAGATCCGGCCCGCTCTTTTTAACCGGGCGGCGGGGACAACGGTCGAAAACTCTTCGCGCCTTTCTATTTTAGAAACCGTTCAATTAAGGAACGCTCAATAAGGATCGCTATGACGACCGCCACCGGCCCTAGCCAGAAGACCTCAAAGACCCTTCGCTTAGGGTCTAAAAAACATAAATCCGGTTTTTCCATGCTGGAAGTGATCGTGGTCATAGCCATTATCGCCATTTTGGCGGTCGCGGCTTACCCTTTGTTTAGGGGAGCCCAACCCGAGATGAAAACCCAATCGGCCGCCAAAACGCTAGAATCGACTTTCCAAAAAGCCAGGATCATGGCTATCAACCAACAACGGCCCATTCGGGTTATCGTCAACTGCACCAGGCCGGCTGGGATTGAAAGTTGTTACCTCGATCTCCAGTCAGCCGTCTACGAAGAAGCGGCGGTCACTGGTTGGCGAAGACACGCGACCGAACACGAAGTTTTCGATAAGTCCGTTAACATCGCCAAAGTCGATAACACGGCGATTTACGACGGCCAAGTGACGATTCCTAATATCTTTTGGGTCATTTTTATGCCCGCGAGCCAAGTTTACTCAGACCCTAGGAAATTCGAAATTTTTCTTTATCACGATGGCCAAGTCCAAGCCGAGAAAAAAGGTTGGCGCTTATCGGTCGATAACATCTCTGGAAGAGTGGCTAACGCTCGCGCCAATTTAACCCCCAGCGTTTAACGCCATCGAAAGGCTCAACAATGTTGTCGCGCGCTAATAAAATAAAATATCGCCCGCCGCGAGAATCTAACGCTGGTGGTTTTACCTTAGTCGAGATCTTGATAGCCGTCTGCGTTATCGCTTTCGGGGCTTTGATAACCATCACTATGCATGTTTCTTCCATTAAGGGCAGAAACGTCGCCGCCAACATGACCTACGCCGCCGCCATCGCTGAGACGGAGTTAGAAAGGCTCAAAACCCTGCCCCCAGCGGAAGTCATGAACATGGCCAACAACGTGGCCACCGATCTCAACCATTTGAGCCAACCCTGCGCCACCGGCCTGGACTGCTCGAAAAACATCTTTACCAGACGGACGCGTTTTTACCCTAAAAATCCCACGTCTTTTAGTTGCCATGTGGAAATAGAAGTGGAGTGGCGAGACTCCTCGGGCTTAAAATCGATTCTTTATAGCGCGATTATCTCTTCCACTTCTTTTTCTTAAAATTATTAGTCCCCGTCCTTTGAGGTCAACTATGTTAAATATACCTAAAATAGACCCCCATAAAGTCAGACCAGGCCTTATTTTGGTTTTCGTAATTATCGTTATGATGCTGACCAGTCTGATGGGCCTAATTATAATGGTTAACACTCGATCCGAAGTCACCACCTCAGGGCATCACCGTCGGGGACTTGAGGCCTTTAACTCGGCTGACTCGGCCGCTAAAATGGCCAACCTTTTCGCCCGGATCCTTTTGCACCCAGTCTTGGGCGTGCCCTCTGACGTTTTGAGCGCGCATGGGTCGCCTCAGGACCCCATGACCGTTGAGTTCAACGCCGATCGTTTTGACATGGAAACGCTCTTTGACGAATCCGAACCATTTAAGTTTACCAAGCGGTATTTAGAGACCGGGGTGTCCTTGTCGCCTTCGTCTTTGGACCCGCATATTGTTTTTAAAGTCGACGACGAAGTCGTGGCCACGGCGGTCGTTAACCTGGACACCACTAACGCCATCGCCTCAGGCTATTCTTTAAACGCCATTGATCTTTACGATAAATCCGGCGGCCCCAGCGTGCCCGTGGACATGGTGGTAACCGTGCGCGGCAACACCAGCGTGTCGTCGGACGAATCGGATCTAATTACCCCTCAGTCGCTTATCACGACGATTATGAGAGAAATTTTATAATTAATTAACTAAATAGTAGTGATAAGCAGCCTTGCGACATTAAATAATGTCTAGAGTAATATAAAATATCTAGAGGAACATGGAGTATCACATGAAATCATCCCGTCTAACTACCTTCATTTTTAGCGCGTGGTTAGTCTTGGGATTTGCGACTTGTCCTAAAGCTTTCGCGGTATCCCCTGATAAATCTCTTTACCAATCCTCGCCATTCGTCTCCGCCTACCGAACTATCCCTAGGGTTTTATTGATTTTGTCTAAAGACCACAAGATGTTCCAGCAGGCTTATAATGGCTTAATAGATATTGATGGAGACAATAGAATTGATACGGGCTTTAATCCAATAGCCGTCTATTCTGGCTATTTTGATCCATATTCCTGCTACAAATACTCGACTACGCCTTCTCGGGCTGGTAACGAAAAGGCTTATTTCTCCCGAGCCAAAGCGACTATCCAAGATAATACTCAAGAAGAGTTAAACTCGGCCAAAAATAGCGCCATAGGTTCCGTCGCTAAAATCAAAGCCGCCCGATCGACGACTGGGATCTGCCAAGCCCCCCATTCCTCCACGTCCAGCTCTGACACCTTTAGCGGCAACTGGTTAAATTACTTGACCATGAGCCGCATGGACGTTATCCGGAAGATTCTTTACGGGGGGCACAGGATCGTCGATACGGCCAATACTAGCGCCAAGCCCGGGGGAGAAACAGTTCTTTTGGGTTCTTTCGTGACTCGGGACTCTAATAGCTGGGGCACGGACGTCGTAGCCGACAATCGCTGGGTCAAAGACACGCCCATGAACGTTTACTACGATATTTCCAAATATACGCCCTTTCCCAAACCCACGAACGGGACAGCCCACTATTTTTGCCGGGTCAAAAACACCACAGGCTCTTATACCATTAACTTTCCGGTTTTTGAGTATATATTAAACGCCAAAGCCTCGACTTTTAAAAGTTCGACCAAAATCACCGGGGAGGGTCGGTATTTTGACTGGGTCCTCCAGGAAGGGCCTAATCCCTCAACCAGCAGTCTCAATAACCCCGCTAACGATCTCAAGTCCTATACGGTGCGCGTCAAAGTTTGCGAAAAAAATAACATTGGCGATGGGGAAGATTGTCGCGAGTACCCAGACGGCTCTCTTAAACCCGTGGGCCTACTCCAAAAAAATGGCGAAAACGGCGATATGTACTTCGGCCTTTTGTCGGGGACCTTCGACAACGACACTTCCAACGCCCATACCAACGTCGACACCCGCAACCAAGGTGGAGTAATTCGCAACCACATTGATCATTTAAGCACCGCGGTTAACTTAGAAAACGGCCTCATCAAAAGTGGCGGCCTTATTTGGTCTTTAGACACTTTTACCATCGCCGGTTTCGCCCTCCGCTCGGGGTCGACGGCCGATGGCCAGCAAAAATACAATAACTCGTCTAGTTGGGGCAACCCAATTGGCGAGATGCTCTACGAGGGAGTCCGCTACTTCGGTAAAATAGGGCCAACGCCCACCCTCCAGCCCACGGCCTCTTTTTTACCGGCCACGGAATTTAGTTACAACGCTTACGATACCTCGAAAAAAGCCGCCTTAACGAAAAACTGGAATAGCCTCCCCACCCTCCCAGCTGGGGAATGCTCTAAACCCATTATTTTGCTAATTTCCGAAGTTGTGAGCGAAATGGACGGGGACACGGCCATTAACTCCGGCGACGGAGGCCTAAACTCGGCGACG
Source organism: Deltaproteobacteria bacterium (assembly GCA_031257535.1). Taxonomy (GTDB): domain Bacteria; phylum Desulfobacterota; class Desulfarculia; order Adiutricales; family Adiutricaceae; genus JAIROO01. The sequence goes on along the minus strand of JAIROO010000314.1, from coordinate 1,829 downwards.
TTATCGACTATTAAAGGCGAAACTTTCCCCGCCTTTAACCTGGCCACTTATTTACAGAAAATCACGGATCACGAAAAATTAAACACGGGCAAAACCTACTTCTACTCGACGGGTCGAACTAACAACTGCCACCCTAAGACCTTAAACTCTCTAAGCGAAGTCAAGGGGTTGTGCCCTTATCGGCCGTCTTTTGAAGGCTCTTATAGCGCGGCGGCGGTGGCCTATTTCGCCCACACCCACAATTTTGGCGTGGCCGACCGCGAGCTAGGTTTAGACGTGTACACGGTGACCATGAGCGCCGCTTTCCCGTCTTTGGAATTTCCCATCATGAATAGCGACGGCGAGGCGGTGAAAAAAATTACCATCCTGCCGGCCTCCATGAGTCAATCCAGCGCCACCTTCACCAATGGCCGAATCTTAAGTTTCCTGAATTATTACATTTTGGAGTGGTGGGTCGACGAAAATGGGACCCCTTACCACGTCAAGATTAAGGTCAATTACGAGGACTCGGCGGTTGGTTATAGCTACGACTCTAGTTGGCCCTTATCCGACTGGGACATGGACGTTTTAATTGAGTACACCGTCGATTTAGTGACCCAAACGAGCCCCAACCGGGATAACGCCACTAAGATAAATTACGCCACCACGTCCCCGGCCTCAGGAGCTTTAAAAGTCAAAGGCGGCGAATATTACAAATTTAAAAGCCAAGACACGCCCTTCGCCATCTCGCCCTCGGAAATCGTCGGCTTGTCCATTAAATCTTGGAAGATCAACAATTCCACGGATAAAGCCATGGGTTTAGGCTACAGTATTAGCGGCTCCACCCACGACGGCACTTACATGGACGTGATGCACTTTGGCGGCGTCGCCACCTACAGTACCCCTAGGACCTGTAACTGGCCCAAAGGCTATGGCGTAGATTCGGCCGCTCACAAAGGCACTAATTGTTTCGTGGTGGCTAACTCCAGCAACCCAAGTCACGGCGTGGGCGACGCGGAAAGTTTCGCGGCCATTAGAACCTTTGAGTTCGCCGACTCTTCGGCCTCATCCGGCGAGTTTTTGGAAAACCCTTTATATTTAGCCGCTAAATACGGGGGTTTTAAAGACTCCAATTACAACGGCAAACCCGACGCTGGGGAGTGGGAAGGCTCGGACGGCTCTCCGAAAAACTATTTCCAGGCTACCAATATCACTGAGCTACCGGCCAAACTCGAGGCGGCTTTCCAGGATATCGCCCGCTCGGTGTCCTCGGGCACGGCCACCTCAGCCTCGGTTAACTCGGTCTTAGGCGGGGGCATTTCCATTCAAACGGCCTTTTACCCCATGTACGTCGATCCCAAAAACCCCGCGAAAGTCGTCAACTGGGTGGGCACGGTCTATGGGCTCTTCGTGGACAAATTTGGCAATTTACGGGAAGACTCTAACCAGGATGGCGACTTAGACGATACGGATTACGTTATCACTTTTAATAGCGTCAAATCGCCGCCCGATCCCGAGCCAGCTTGCTACGCTCCAGGGGAGGCTATTAGCCTGTGCTCGATTGACTACAGCGGTAAAATAACCCAAGTTATCTCCCCGTCCCCCGCGAATATCCACAAGGTCAAGTCTTTGTGGGACGTGGGCAAACAATTAGCCACCGTCCAGCCGGCTAGTCGAACGATTTATTACGTCAACCCCGACAGTAACTCGATTGGCAATTTTACCGACGAAGCCGCGACGGTCGCTATTTTACAAAATTATCTCTTACACGATAATTTCCGGGACATTTTACCCGACGCGTCGCCCTCTTTAAATAAAAACGCGACCACGGCCAAACTCGTCAGATACAT
>JAIROO010000275.1 GCA_031257535.1 Deltaproteobacteria bacterium | reverse complement strand
ATCCAACATTTACTGTTCGGAAGCGACGCTGAACGCCAAGTTCAAGATTTAGACCAAAAATACCAAGGTCTGGCCGTAGATCTAAACGCCTTATGCGCCGATCAACCCCGGCTAGCTCTAGCTCGCGAGATCGCCAAAAGGCAAAAGTTTCTGCATTGGGAATTGGAGTTTTCCGACATTTTCGCCGAAAGAGGTGGTTTTGACCTAATTTTGGGCAACCCGCCCTGGATCAAATTATCGTGGAATGAAAAGGATGTCTTAGCCGATCGTGAGCCTTTGTTCGCCATAAGAAATTATTCCGCCACTAAAACCACGCGGGAACGCGAGGCGGCTTTTCTTGATACGGTGACTAAAAAGCTTTATTTTACCGAGTACGAAGGAGTTACGGGAACCCAAAATTTTTTAAAAGCTTTCCAGAATTATCCTTTGTTAAAAGGTCAACAAGCCAATTTATACAAGTGTTTTTTACCCCAGGCCTTTCAGTTTACCAATGATCAAGGCGTAGCCGCCCTAATCCATGAAAACGGTGTTTACGAGGACGCTCATGGTGGTCTTTTGCGCGAGGCTTTATATAACCGCTTACGAAAGCGTTTTTCTTTTTTTAACGAACGCAAGATTTTTTTCGACGTGGATGGCCATAAAAATTTTATTTTGAACGTGTATGGTCCCCCGCTTTCCGGCCAGGTCGCCTTCCAATCTATTGATAATTTATACGATGTCTCGACAATTGAGGATTGTTACGACGAAGCGGTTATTGGTCCGTTGCCGCTCATAAAAGACGAGCGGGGGGATTGGAACGTAAAAGGTCACCCCGATCGGCTTTTAAATATAACTCAAGAAGAGCTAGAAATATTCTCTAAACTTTTTGACGAGAACGAGGATTGGCGGGCGACTCTTTTACCAGCCATTTATTCGAAATCTTTACTGTCTGTTTTGCAAACAATAAGCAATTATCATCTTAAAATTTATAAAATTAGTTCAAAAATATTTTATTCACTAATGTGGCATGAAACAAATTCGCAAAATAATTATATAATTACTAAAAAAACTAATTTTCCCCCTACGGCCCTGGAATCAATTTATTCAGGACCTAATATCGGTCTAGCCAATCCCTTATTTAAAGGCGCTCGTTCTGATTGCAAGACAAAAAGCGACTATGATGTTATTGATTTAGAGTCGATTGGCCAGTCTTATCGGCCAAGAGTAAATTTTACGCCGTACGGAGATCTGGCTTCTTACGTAGCTAAGATCCCTACGACTGCAAATGGGGATAAATATACTGATAACTATCGGTTGTTTATCAGGAATCGAACATATAGCGGTTTAGAACGTTCCTTATATCCGGCGATTCTCCCCAAAGGAGTCGGTCATATCCACGCTATTATTGGTTTCAGCTCTAAAGAGAGATTACCGCTTATCGCTGGGACTATGTCTTCATTAATTTTTGATTTTTTGACTAAAATTTCATATAAAACTAATATTAATCATTTTTTAATTAATAAAATGCCTTTATTAGTTGATAATCAACTAACTAAAAGCGTCTCGTTCCGGGCTTTGTCCCTAAATTGTTTGACCGAAGATTACGCCGAACTTTGGGCTCAAGAATGGCGCGACTCCTTCGCGACCGAAGAGTGGTCTAAAAAAGACCCCCGATTGGCCCCCGAGCGTTTTACCTCTTTAACGTCAAAATGGACCTCAAGGGCCCCACTTCGGACCGATTTTGAACGCCGGCAAGCTTTAGTGGAGATCGACGTTTTGACGGCCCTGGAGTTAGGCCTAACTTTGGATCAGCTGAAGACCATTTACCAGATCCAGTTCCCAGTTTTAAGACGCAATGAGAATAACACCTGGTATGATCAGCTAGGCCGGATAACTTTTACCACTAACCAAGGCTTAAATGGCGTTGGCTTTTCCCGGCCGGAGTGGGAGAAGATCAAAGACGCTAAAAGTGGCTCCTTCGCCAGAACTATTAAAGACGACACTAAACCGGGAGGACCAGTTAAGCGGACCATTGAATACCGGGCGCCTTTTGATCGTCTCGATCGCGAAGATGATTACGAGACCGCCTGGCTTTTTTTCGCCAAAAGGTTTGGTAAAGAAGAAAAATAATTATAAATTAGGCTATAATGACTAAGTTAAATCTCTTTATCATTTTTTGACTGTCTGCTAACATATAATATATTATGAAAAATTAATTATAATTTAGCTTATAAATATATTTAGTCGATAAAGTTATATATTAAAGGTTTTCGCTCCATTTTTCCGTATAGGATATCCGCTCCATGTTGCCATCTGTTTTAGCCGTTCAGCTTCGTCAAGGGTTGATCGATTATATCAAGACGACTTTCCCGATCGCCAATCCCTTCTTTAAAGACGTTTTGACTGAAACGTTCGCGCGACCAGCGGCCTTTTACCATGAGCCTTATATCTCGGTCCGCTTACCTTTTCGAGTGGCGGCGGAGGTTAGCGAGCCGGATTTTCCTTTCCAGCCCAACTTTAGGCCTTACGTCCATCAAAAAATAGCCTTTGACCGTTTAACTGGCTCCGCTTGCGCGTCAACCTTGGTCGCGACGGGAACTGGCTCGGGTAAGACGGAGTGTTTCCTTTACCCCATTTTAGAGTACTGTCGTCAGAATCAAGGCCAAGAAGGCGTTAAAGCCCTTATCGTCTACCCCATGAACGCTTTGGCCACGGACCAGGCGCGGCGGATAGCCGAGTTGATTTATAAAAGTCCCTTATTAAGGCCAGCGATTACCGTGGGTCTCTACGTGGGCGGTTTTGACAAAAAGGCCACCAAATCCATGGGCCCAAGTCAGGTCATAACCGATCACCTCGTTTTGCGGGACTCGCCGCCCGATATCCTTTTAACCAACTATAAAATGCTGGACTATCTCTTGGTCCGGCCGGCCGACGCCGTTTTGTGGTCGCGCAATCAACCGGAAACCTTAAAATACGTCGTGGTCGACGAGATTCACAGCTTCGACGGGGCCCAAGGCACGGACTTGGCCTGTCTTTTACGTCGCTTAAAAGCCAGGCTGTCGACCCCAGAAAACCACCTTTGCTGCGTCGGCACCTCCGCGACCATGGGCGGCCAGTCCGTGGCCGAGGACATGGTCAATTACGCCCAAGAACTGTTCGGCGAGCCATTTGAGCCGGGATCGACCATTGTCGAAGACCGAATTTCCAGCGAGGAATTTTTTGGCGATTTAGAGCCGGATCTCTTTTCTTTGCCCACCCCAAAACAAATGAACGATCTGGACGAAATCCGCGAAAAAGGCGACCGCTTAGCCTATCTGTCTTTAGCCGCGGAGATTTGGCTAGGGCGGCCGGCTCCAAAAGCTGAGATCGATCAACCAGAATTTCGTTTAGAGCTAGGCGAAAATCTGCGGCGCCACGCTTTTTTTCGGAATCTTTTGTCTTTAATCGGTGGTCGTTTTATTCAGATCAGCCCTTTTTTAAGAGAGCTTAATTCTATATATCCGTCTTTACGCGAAAACAACGCTTCAAAAATGGCTCTTTACGCCTTTTTTGATCTGATATCCCATGCCAGAGGTGGGTCGGTCACGGACTTAAGGCCTTTTTTAAGCGTGGCCGTCTATCTTTGGTTTAGAGAGTTAAGGCGTTTGGTGGCTAAAGTCGCCGACAAGGATATCTCTTGCGCCCTGGCCCCGGATCTCAACGAACGACAAGCGCCTTCTTATCTGCCCATGATTAACTGCCGAAACTGCGGCGAGACTGGCTGGGTTTCCGTCATCCGCGGCGGCTGTGACTTGGCCATGGGCGACCTCAACTCTTTTTATCAATTGTTTTTTAAAGGGGACACTCACGTTAGGATGCTTTTCCCCTACGACGACTCTAATCCTAACCAAAGACCCAATGGCGCCCATCGTCTCTGCCCTCATTGCCTAAAACTGACGTTTGGTGAGCGCGCGGGTCAGGCGACCTTAGAGTGCTCTCACTGCGGCCAAGGGCCGACCATAGCCGTCATTGTCCCCAATTTATCGTTTTATGGCTCTGGTAGTACCTACGTCTGCCCCTTTTGCGGGGCGACGGGAACCATGACCATTGTTGGTTTACGGGTGGCCACGACTTTAAGCGCCGTTTTATCCCAATTGTTCGCCTCGCGATTTAACGAGGATAAGAAGACTTTAGCCTTCTCGGACAACGTGCAGGACGCCGCCCAAAGAGCCGGTTTTTTTAATTTTCGCTCCTTTCGATTTGGCCTTAAAAGAGCCATCCAGGCTTACGTGGAGGAACGTGAGCCCCAGCCTTTAGACGAGTTCGCCCCGGGGTTGGTGAAGTTCTACCGGGAAAAAATGAACGTCACGGAGTTCGTGAGTTATTTTATCGCCCCTGACATGACCTGGCGGGGGGCTTACGAGGAGATGATCAAAAAAGGGAGCTTAGGTTTCAGCCAGCCTGAAAAGCGACTTCTGGCGGACGTGGAAAAGCGTTTACAATACGAAATTACCCTGGAGTATGGCGCTAACAGTCGCCTAGGAAGAACTCTTTTAAAATCCAGCTGCTCGGGACTGGCCTTCGCCTCAGATCTAGTTAGCGCCGCCGCGAGTCAGGTTATGGAAAGGGTCGCCAATGAGCTCAATGTCTTTCGGGACGAAGAATTCATAGTTTTTGAAAGAATGGTTTTGATTTTTTTAGATATTATGCGTTCTAATGGCTCTATTAACGAAAGCGTTTACTCCTTAATAACTGAAACATCCGGTGAAAGCTGGTATTTTATTAATAAATTATACCTTCCAGCGATGCTTCAAGGAATCAACACGCCTATTATTCTTTGTTCAGATCCTCATAATTTTCTAAAGGGCCATAGTTACGAACGAGTTAACAGCAATAAATATTGTGGTTGGCTGGGGGCCGTGACCAAAGCCGGCCAAAAAATAGACAAGACCATCGCGACGAGTATAGCCCAGATTATCGTCGACGAGATCGTAAACGTAAGCCTCGCCGTTAAACTCCCCGCCAAAAATAAACCCTTCTCGCTTTTTCTCCTAAATAAGAGCCACCTTACGGTCTCCAAAAACATCATGTCTTTCGTCTGCGACAAGTGCGACGACAAGCTGTGGGTAGCGGCCGAACACAAAGAACTAATGGCCAAGACCCCCTGCCGTCGTCCGAAGTGCGAGGGCCATTATCAAGCCCAGATGGACGAGGGTCTTAATTTTTACTGGCGGCTTTATAAATCAGGCGAATTGAGCCGGGTCATCGCGAAAGATCATACTGGCTTAATTGAGCGCGTCTCCCGCGAAGAATTGGAGACGCGTTTTAAGAGCGAAGGGCCACAGCGTCCCCCTTGGGCCCCTAACGTCCTGTCTTGCACCCCGACCTTAGAGCTGGGCATAAATATTGGCGATCTCTCGACGGTGATCCTGTGTAACGTGCCCCCCACTCAGGCTCAGTTCGTCCAAAGGGTCGGGCGAGCTGGCCGAAAAAACGGCAATTCCTTGTCTTTAACCATAGCCAACGCCAGACCCCACGATCTGTTTTTTTACGCGAGCCCTTTAGACATGGTCGCGGGTCACGTCTCCCCGCCTTCGATTTTTCTTGAGGCTTCGGCGGTTTTGGAAAGGCAATTAACGGCCTATTGCCTGGATTGCTGGGTTAAAAACGGCGACCAGGGTCAAGCTTTGCCGGAGACGGCCGTACCCTCTAAAATCGGCTATTGTTTGTTTAAATTTAAGGAAAGAGACGTTAAAGTTTTCCCCTTTAACTTTTTGGAGTACGTTCAAAACAATGTAAGCGATTTACTGGCGGGTTTTTTGCGGCTGTTTAGTCATCTTTCCCCAGACACGGCGGCCACCCTTAGTTTTTTCGCCCAAGGCGACGAGGCGAACCCTAGTCCTTTAAGGCTGAAGATTTATGAGGCGTTTGATTCCTTAACCCGCCAAACTAAATCTTTTTCCGACAATATCGCTGAATTAAAAAAATTGATCAATTTCTATAGGAGTAAACCAACGGACTCTTCTTTTAGAAAAATGATAAAAAACCTGACCCAGGAAAAACTGGCTTTGATGAATCTCATTAAGAGCCTTAGGTCTAAAAACGTCTTTAATTTTCTGTCCGACGAGGGCTTGTTGCCTAACTACGCCTTTCCAGAAGCCGGGGTTTTTCTGAAAGCCATCTTGACCCGTTTTGAGGGCGACGAGACGGAGGATAAGGCCACTCGCGTCCCGAAAAGAGACAAAGGGGTCACTTACGAGTATAACCGGTCCGCGTCCGCCGCCATCGTCGAGTTCGCCCCGAACAACATTTTTTACGCCGAAGGGCGGAAACTTACCATCAGCCAAATCGACCTAACCACCGCTCAACCCACGGCCTGGCGTCTTTGCCCCAACTGCGCCTACGCGAAAATGGAAACCACCGAAAAGGCCAACGTTTGCCCCAAATGCGGTAACCCAGGCTGGTCTGACCACGGTCAGGTCCAAACCATGCTCAAAGTTCAGACGGTTTACGCTCGGGCTGATTATGATAAAAGCCTGATAGGCGACGATACTGAAGCTAGAAATCCTAAATTTTATACAAGGCAGATGTTAGTTGACGTGGACGAAGAAAACGACGTCAATAAAGCCTTTGAAATGTCGACTAAGGATTTTCCTTTTGGCTATGAATTTGTTAAAAAAGCCACGTTAAGGGAAATCAATTTTGGACCAGTAGATTATTACGGCAACCGGTTAATGGTTAACGGAACTAGTAGCGTTCGGAAAGGCTTTAGAGTTTGTAAATTTTGTGGTAAAATTCAGCCTGAAGAGCGTCCGGATCATACTTTGGCCTGTAAATCCAAAAATATAGCCCTAGACGACCCCAATTCTTACATTGACTGCCTTTTTTTGTATCGGGAATTTCAAACCGAAGCTTTACGGCTTTTGGTGCCAGCCACGACCATGGACTTAAGCAGCGTTCGGGTCGAGTCTTTTTCGGCCGCTTTCATGCTCGGCATGAAGGAGTGGTTTGGCAACGTCGACCATTTGCGGACCTGCGTTACGGAACTTCCCGTTAGAGAGTCAAGTTACAAAAAGCAGTACCTGGTCGTTTACGATTCCGTGCCCGGAGGGACTGGTTACCTGAAACAGTTGTCCACGGATAACTCTTATCTCGTGAAAATTTTCGAAAAAGCCCTTTCGGTTATGGAAAACTGCGTTTGTAAGGACGACCCGCAAAAGGACGGTTGCTACCGTTGTCTTTACGCCTATCGCCAAAGTCAAAAGATTGGCTTGATTTCCCGGACCACGGCCATCAACCTTTTAACTTCCATCGTCAGGGCCCGGAGCGAGTCGGCCCCCATAAAAACGGTCAGCCATATCCCCGTGGACGCTTTGTTTGAAAGCGAGTTAGAGCGACGTTTTATTGAAGTTTTAGGCCAAATGAAATACGCTGATAAGGCTATTAGAGTCAATAAAAGTCTCGTCCGCGGTAAACCGGGTTACCTTGTCCGCCTCGGGAAAGTCGTCTGGGAGGTGGAGCCTCAGGTGGAGTTAAACCAAGACTTAGAGGCGGAGCAATGGTCGCGGGCCGATTTTGTTTTTTGGCCTCGCCGGAACGCCGAAAATAAGCGGCCAGTGGCGGTTTTCGCCGATGGTTTCGCCTTCCATAAGGCCAGCTTAGACGAGGACGCCTTAAAACGGGAGGCGATTCGGCGCGCGAACGTTTATCGCGTTTTTGTTTTTTCCTGGAAAGACGTGGAAGCTCAGCTCAGATCCCTGGCCGATTACGCGACTAAGACTTTATGGCTGTTAAAAGCCCCCAACCAAGGGACGTTGTTTAACCAGGTTATGAGCGTTTTAGCCCCTGAGGCGGTCAATTTCAATCCAGATCAATTAAAGCCTTTAGATCTGTTTATAAAATATCTGGCCGATCCCAAGGCCGAGGCCTTATTCAAAAGCGTGGCAAAGGCCTTGGCTTTTGAGTTACTGGACCTGTCTTTTAGTAAATCTCCGTCGGCTTTCGCCGCTTGGTTAAAGGAAGCCTCGGAGGTGGCTACGGCTATGGGGTTTACGGACCTTAATTTTTCCGAAGGAGACACGGTTTTTGGGCAATGGACTCCGCGTCAGTCTCTGCCCTCTTTAACCATTTACGCCGGAGTCTTACGTTCGGATATGGCTCTAAAGAAGTTTAAATCTAATCCCTATCTTTTTAGCGTGTTGGATGACGCGGAAGTCGATTCGACCCCTAATTTTGAGGCTGAATGGAATGGATTTTGGCATTTCTTTAACTTAGCTCAATTTTTACCTAATTTCGTCGCGGTCTCCCGTAAGGGCCTTACCAAATCTATTTACCATTCCTTGGCTTTTCCGGTCGAGGAAACTCCACCTTTGGATTCGCCGGTGGCCAATGAAGAGTGGACCTCGGTTTTGGGTTTGGTCGTGGACTCCGTTAAAGACGAAGCCAGGCGAATCATGGCCTTTGGCGCGCCAGCTCCATCTAGCGTGGGCTTTGAGTTGGAGAGCGTTGACACTGGTCAGATCGTGGCCGAGGCGGAATTGGTCTGGGAGGAGCCAAAGGTCGCTTTTCTCCTAGAAGATCAGTTAATCTTTCGGGCAACGTTCGAGCGCCAGGGCTTTTTAGTTTTAACGTTTGGCGACGATATAGCTTTGGAAATTTTCCAAAGGAGGTTGGCCTGATGCCCATTACTTTGGCTTTGTCAGTCGATTTTTTCCGTTCTTTCGCCGTTCTTACCCGGTCCATTCAGCATCGGGTCACGGAATTTATGTCTAGATTTCAGCGCGATCCCAATTTGCCTGGTTTTCGTTTGGAAAAGCTTGAGGGTGGGGACGCGGATAAAATCTATTCGGTCAGAGTTAACGACACTTACCGGATCATTTTGGCCCGCGAGGAGACCAGCGACGTTTACGTCCTTTTGTGGGTCGACCATCACGATAAGGCCTATCAATGGGCCAAACGGCGGCGAATTGACGTTAACGAGCTGACCGGCGAGGTGCGGATTTATCCCGTGCTCGAGGCCCCGGCTCCTTCGGCTCCCATAATCACGGTCAAGGATCTTTCGCTTCCCCCAGCCCAAGTTACGCCCGTTAGTCCTCCTTTGGCTCCGCCAATCGAAGCTACGCCCGTTAGTCCGCCTTTGGCTCCGCCAATCGACGCCGCCCTTGTGAGCGAGCCTTTAGCTACTCAAATTGGAGCCGAGCCCGTAATCGAAGCGGCCTTAGCGAACCCATCCCTAGCTCCCCCAATCGGAGCCGAGCCCACAAGTCCGGCTATATCTCCCCCAATCGACGCCGAGCCTAAAAGCTCGGCCCTAGCTCCGCTGGTCGACGATTTAGCTAAAAAACCGCTTTTCGCCGCCTTGTCGGACCAGGATTTGCTCGATCTTTACCTGCCCGCCGAGTTGATAGAGTACGTCCGCCATTTGATCGAGGCGAAAGAGTTTGAAGAATCAGGCTATATTATTCCTAAAGACGCTTTCGAGAATTTGACCTGGGCTCTTCACGGTATTCCTTTGGACGAGATCATCGCCTTGGCTAGCGAGGGAGGGGAGAAGCCCAAGAAACCGGAAACCGATCTGGCGCGGGCTTTAACCACCCCGGGCAGCTTAAGAAACTTCTATATCGTCGAAAGCGAGGAAGAGCTGTGGCGGGTTATGTCCGAGCCCTTAGCTTTTTGGCGGATTTTTCTGCACCCTAGGCAAAGAAGCTTGGCCACCAAAAAGTTTGCCGGCCCGGCCCGAGTCTTAGGCGGAGCCGGCACTGGCAAGACCGTGGTGGCCATGCATCGAGCCAAAACCTTAGCCTCGCGTCTTAACGACGACGAAAATATCCTTTTTACCACTTTTACCGTTAATTTAGCCGCCGATATTCAAGAGAATCTTAGGAAGATATGCTCGCCGGCCGAGCTTAAGCGGATTGAAGTGGCCAATCTCGACTCTTTCGTGGGCCGGTTTCTAAAGGAAAACGGCTATCCCCACGCCATTATTTACGACGACCGGCTCAAGTCAATTTGGGCGGAGGCTATTCTCGGGGCTGGGGTTGAGGTTGAGTTTAGCCCGTCTTTTTTGGTCGACGAGTGGAACAAGGTCGTGGCCGACCAAGAAGCCTTCTCCAAGGAGGCTTATTTAAAAGCTAGCCGCCTAGGCCGAGGGACCAAACTGAATCGCCAAAAACGGTTGGAAATCTGGGCCATCTTTGAGGAGTTCCAAAATCTTCTGAACGAAAGACAGGTCCGGGATTTTTCTACCGCTCTTTATGAGGCGCGAAAAATATTGGAGGCCAAACCCGTTAAGCTCTACTCGTCCATTATCGTGGACGAGGCCCAGGACTTTTCCGCGGGGGCCTTTCGTTTTTTAAGGGCCTTAGCTGGTCCTCCGCATGAGGACGACCTTTTTCTGGTGGGCGACAGTCACCAGCGGATTTACAAAAACAAGGTGTGTTTAGGCAAATGCGGGATTAACGTTAGGGGCTCACGGGGTAACTATCTGCGGGTCAACTACCGGACCACCGAGGAAACTCGCAAGTTCGCTTTTTCCCTCCTTCAAGGGGTCAGCTTTGACGACCTAGACGACGGTTACGACAACGACATAAACTGTCTGTCCTTAACTCATGGGGATAAGCCCGAGGTCAGGCTATTTCCCAATTTGACCGAAGAGGCTAATTTTGTCGTGGCCCAAATTAACGAGCTGATAGCGGAAGGGGTCAATCCCAAAAATATCTGCCTTATCGCCCGGACGAAGCAATGTCTAGGCGCTTACTCCGAGGTCTTGGCCCAGGCCAATCTTAACTCTATCGAGGTCAAGCCAAACAGGGCCGACGATCGGGATAACGAAGGGGTTCGATTGGCCACTATGCACCGGGTTAAGGGCCTGGATTTTCAGTACGTGTTTCTGGTCGCCGCCAACAAGGAAATGATTCCCTTAAGTTTCGCCTTAGATCGGACGGATAAGGTGACCTACGCCGAGACTTTAACGGCCGAAAAATGCCTTCTTTACGTGGCTCTAACTCGGGCGCAAAATAAAGCCTTTATTACCGGCTACGGGACTCTTTCGGAGTTTTTAGCCTAAAAAAGACGCTTAAAAAATGAGTTAGGGTAAATGGCTGGAACGGGCGGGGGATAAAGATATTTTTGATGGCCGCGTAAAAACCTCCTTTTATTTTTTTGAGGACTTGTTTATCCACAATATAAGGTAGTCGTAATAATTCCAGATTAGCTTTTTTAGTAGAGAAGCGCGCCTAAAATCGCGAACAGGATTTTTTACGAGGCCATCGTTTTTAGTGCCAAACAAATTTTAGATATGAATTTATTTATATATCAAAAAAGCTTTAAAACAATCTAGAGACTAAACTATCAAATAAATAACGTTATAATCAAGCTATTTTATTCTTCCAATAGTTAAATAATCTCTGGTTATAGGCGGAAAAAAACTGTCTAATTCTTTTAGCCAGAATTAACAATTTCAAGCGTTATAACGGTCTTCGCGGCGAATAAGTTTTTTTAAGGTCTAATATCATTAAAAACATGCGCCTTAGACTATTTTAAGAGCGATTAATAATTAACTAGAGGCAAGAATCATAGTGACTACGCCCATATTTTTGGTACTAGTTATAAAAAAAGTTTGTTTTAAATTCGTAAAACGGTCCTTTTATTCCGTTCACCTTAAAAATAGAATTTAAATTAAAATTAAATTGAAAATTAACAACCTACAACATGTATAGTATTTCCCTTATATTCTCGTGTATTCCAATAAAGTTTCTTGGGCCAAGGTTTAGCGAAATTCTTGTCAAAAACGACCAGCCAACCCTCA
>JAIROO010000213.1 GCA_031257535.1 Deltaproteobacteria bacterium | reverse complement strand
AAAACCAGGGCCAAAAGCCCTGGTTTTTCTATTAGCCCGCCATTTTTTTTAGGAGCGCTAATGACCTGGGACGTGGATCCGGTCTTCTTCCAGCTACCGCTAGTCAATTTCCCGATCCGTTATTACGGGGTCATTTTCTCTTTAAACTTTCTTTTAGGTTTGGCTCTTTTCGCCTGGCAAATCAAAAGAAGCGGGGCTCCTTTGAGCGAGGCCTTGGATTTTGTCTGGCCGGGTTTTTGGGGTTTAGTCGTTGGGGCCCGGTTGGGGCACGTTTTTTTTTATAATTTTGACTACTTTTTAAAGGACCCCTTATGGATTTTTCGGGTCTGGGAAGGCGGTCTCGCCAGTCACGGGGCGGCTTTAGGCTTAGTCGTCGCCATTTGGTGGCATTCTAGAAGAAAAAAACGACCTTTTTGGGATACCTTTGACCGCTTAACTTTTTCCGGGGCCTTGGGCGCGGCTTTAATTCGCTTGGGTAATTTTTTTAATTCCGAGATCGTCGGTAAAGTCACTACCTCTAAATTTAGCCTTAAGTTTCCCCGCTTTGACTGGAACCTCCCGCCAGATCTCGTCCCCTTCCGCTACCCAACCCAATTGTTTGAGTTTGGGGCGGGACTGATAGTTTTCGGGTCTTTAATTGGGCTCGACTTTCTGATGGGCCGAGAAAAAAGACCCCAAGGGTTTTTAGCGGCCGCTTTTTTGATTTTGTATTTTACGGCCAGATTTATAATTGAGTTTTTTAAGGCCCGCCATGGCCCTAACGACGATCTGTTTTTGTCCAAAGGCCAGCTCTTGTCCATTTTCCCTATATTGTTTGGGGTGGGCCTTTTAGTTTACGCCTTAAAAAAGGCCAAGGCTTGAGGTTACTTTGGGTCTTTTAATCGCCCCCCAACGCTTGCCAGGCCTATTTTACCGGGCCTTTATCCACGACGCCCTTAGAATTTACCGAATTTTGCCGGCCGCTTTAAAGACCAGCGTCTTTTTAGTCTTAGGCTTACAAGTCGTGGCCGCCGTGGTGGAGACCTTAACTCTTTTGGTCTTGTCTTTTTTCGCCTTAACCATGGCCGCCCCCCTCGACACGGCCAATCACTATCTGTTAAAACCCATTATTAATTTTTTCCCGAAATTAGCCCCAATTTTCGCTAACCCCCGCGATTTAGTCATTTTAGCCTGCCTAATGATGGTCGTCTTTGTGATCGTCAAGAGCGCTCTAGCTCTTTTAGCGACCCAAAGAGCCACGATTTTAGCCCAAAAAATTAGTCTGGCCCTCGGCGCTTTGGCCATGGCCGACTACCTGGCCCAAGACTACGAAACCCATTTGCTAACCGAAAGCCAAAGCGCTATCCACAGCGTTTTAAACCGCGATCGACTTAGCCTTTTTGTGATGTACAACTTTTTGTTTTACGCGAACCTCACCAACTGCTTATTTTTATTCTTAACCTTGGCCTTAATCGAGCCCAGGCTAACCTTAATCGTGGTTTTAGCCTTTGGCTTGGCCGCTTTAATCGTTTACGGGGCGGTGAAAAAAAGACTGGACGTAAGGAGCGCGGAAAACCAAAATTACGTGATCAAAGAGGGTCAGGAGCTAGTGGCCTTAAGCCAAGGCGTGAGGGAGATCCTTATCTACGGTCGCGAGGAGTCAGCCTTAAAACGGATCGTGGCCTTAGCCAAGCTGGCTTTAAAAGCCAAAGCCGAGGTCAATTTTTTCGCTTACGTCCCTTCCCAAGCCTTAGAGACGGCTGGTTTCGTGACCATTGGGGCCGTGGTCTGCCTCATGATCTTCTCCGGTTTACCCTTAGCCAGCGTCGTGGCCTCGACCTCGATCTTAATGCTGACCGCCTGGCGCATCCTGCCCGCGGTCAGCCGGTGCTTGGCTTTTACGGTTAACATTAGAAGTTATCGGGCCCCCACCTTAGCCATTTTAACCATGGCCGAAAACCGAGCCACCGCTTGTCCTCCGGCTAAGCCTGACCCCAATTTCGCCTTTAACGGGGAGTTAGTTTTTCAAAAGGCTACCTATACCTACCCCAAGGCGACTAAAACAGCCATTAACGACCTTGACTTACGACTATCTAAAGGTCAGAGCTTAGGCTTGATTGGCTTATCTGGCTCGGGCAAAAGCACCTTGGCTTTAGCTTTTACGGGTTTAATTACCCCGCAAAAAGGCCAGTTTTTAGTGGATGGCCAGCCTTTGTCTCCGGCGAGACGGGCCGCTTACTATCGGATCTTAGGTTACGTGCCTCAAAACCCCTTATTAATTGAGGGGACATTAGCCGACAACGTGGCTTTTGGGCTCTTTGGCGAGGCCATTGACCAGGACCAGCTTCTTTTGGCTAGCCGAGAAGCGGCCTTAGATTTTGTTCAAAGCCACCCCTTAGGCCTTGACCAACCCCTCGCCCCAGGCTCCATATCCGGCGGCCAAGCCCAACGCGTGGCTATCGCCCGGGCCCTTTACCCCCGCCCGAAAATCGTTATTTTCGACGAAGCCACCTCGGCTTTGGATCAAGCCAGCGAAAACATTATTAAAAACACCCTAGACCGCTTAAAAGGCCAGATCACCGCCATCATCGTGGCCCATCGTTTGACCACGGTGGAAAAATGCGACCTCGTGGCCTGGGTCGACGCTGGCTCCATTCGCCTTCTGGGTCCGCCCCACGAGGTTATCCCCATTTACGAAGAAACTATTGACCAAATGGCCCTAATAGCCAAAAACCAGCTGGAAAATATGGCGCGGCCATAGGTAAAAGAAGCGGCCTCACGCTAAAAAGCCTCAATATATTGGCGGTTGACAACCTCCTTAAGCTCGCTATAAGATGAATCCACTTTTATTATTAAAAGGCTTTAACTCTTAAATCCACCTTAAAAAAACGCTTTCGGCTCTAACCTTAAAGATTTGGCTATGAAGACTTATCCCCCTTTGGCCTTAAGCCTAGTTTTAGTCGTCCTCTTGGGCTCCTTTTCCATCATGGGGACGAATAGCCAAATCTTAGCCACCCTGGCCGACCCCAATAAGGCCCCAATCCTTAACCCCAAGGTCAAGACTATCGCCCAAAAGCTAGACGCTCAAATCGAGCTGCCGGTTTTCCAACCCTTACCGCCCGCGCCTTCAAAGTCCAATTTTTTGCTGCCGGTGGTGGTAAAATTCCTCTTCGTTCTCGCCATTGGCTTTATAGCTTTTATCGGGGCCCGGGTTTTATACGGCCATCTTAGTCGGGCTAAAACTAAACCCCAAGATCTAGGTCCAACCTTGGTCCCGGCTAACCAAATGGCCAAAAAATTAGACCAGATAGGTCGCGACAGCCAAGAGTTAGCCGCTAAAGGCCTTTACGCCTTAGCCATCCACGAGCTTTTACTACGTAGCTTAAAAGAGTTTCAAAAGTGGCGGCGGCTGGTCTTTCCAGCCGCCGCCACCAGCCGCGAGATCTTGGCTAATTTGGGCTTAGGCCCGCCCATCGCCCCGGCCTTGGCTTTTTTGGTGGGCCAAGTGGAAGTCTCCCATTTTGGCGACGCTAACCCCGGGGCCCCTGAGTACGAGGCCTGTCTTGCCCGCTACGAGGCTCTGGTCGCGGCCTTAAAAGGCGGGGCCAAAGGGTGAGCTCCAAATGGCCGGTGGGCCTCTTCTTGGGCCTTGGCCTATTGGTTTTTGGGCTTGTGGCTTATTTTTTAAGCGACTCGACTTCCAAGGGCGACGCCCCAAGCTCGATTCAACTTTTTACGCCCAGCTCAACCTCCGTCGCGGCCTTAGGCAACGCCATTTTTTATGAGATCTTAAAGGAAAATGGCTTTAAACCCCATCGGGCTTTTCGGGGCGAAGATTTTACCCCTGACCACAACCAACTCTTGATCGCGCCTGATCCAATCATTTCCATAATATTAAATAAAAATATCTTACAAAAAAGCCCTTTAACCTTAATAATTTTACCAAAATACTCGATCGCCCCTGACGAGTCTAAACCTTCGTGGCTAAGTTACGCCCTGCTTCGCCAGTCGGTTTGGGATTTAACGCGGATCGCTAAGGCCCTAGATCTGCCTCTGACCGGGAAAGTCGTCTTTACCCCGCCGCCAAAGGCCTGGCCCCAGACTTATAAGAGCTTAAAGCCGACCTTAGTCAACCGATCTCAGTTGATCGTGGACTCTAACCTAACGCCCCTAATCGCCGCCCCCGAAGGGATCTTACTTGGCGAGCTAAATAATAATAACCGTAAAATCTATGTCTTGGCCGACCCCGACCTTTTAGCCAACCACGGCTTAGGCTTAGGCGAGAACCTCGCGCTTTCGCTCGCCCTAATTCGCGATATTACCCCACCCTCTTTGGACGTTATTTTTGACGAGCCCCTTATTGCCCTAAAAAAAGCCAGAAAAAACCCCGATGGCTCTTCGCGACCCTTTGATCTCCCGTCTTTTGAAGAAGCCCTAATCTACGGCCACGTTATTTTAGCCGCTTTAATCGCGGCTCTCGCCGCGGGCGGGCGTTTTGGCCCGCCCAAGCGACCTAAAGACCTCCTCCCCGAGTTTGGCCGACAAAAACTTTTGATTAACAGCGCCCACTTAATGGTTAGGCCCAACCATCAAAAAGCCTTGACCATAAACTATTTAAATATGATTGGCGCCGCCGCCGCCCAAGCCAGGCGTTTGCCCCGGGGTCTGTCCGACTCCGCCATCCGCGCCCGCTTAGAGCGCGTGGATCCGACATTTTCCTTAAACCATTTTTATAACGAGGTTGAGCGCCTAACTTACCCCACGGCTAAACACTGCCTAAAATGGGCCAAAGACCTGTACGACTGGAAAGCGAGACTTACGCGTGGATCTGAAACCACTAGAAAGCATCACTAGGGTCATCTTAGGGGAGATCGACAAGGTCATCGTCGGTCAAACCCAGAATATAAAGCTTATGCTGACCAGCCTTTTGTGCGGGGGACACGTCTTACTGGAAGGTCCGCCCGGCTCGGGCAAGACCTTAATGGCCCAGGCTTTCGCCTGGTCCATGAGCCTTAAGTTTGGGCGCATCCAGTTTACCCCAGACCTTATGCCCGGCGACGTTTTAGGGACTAACCTCTTTAATTTTCAGACTAATTCCTTCGTCTTAACCCAAGGCCCCATCTTCGCCCAGCTTTTGCTAGCCGACGAGATCAACCGGGCTCCCCCCAAAACCCAGGCCGCCTTACTGGAGGCCATGGGCGAGCGGCGGGTGACGATTGACCGGCAAACTTACGACTTAGGCGAGGAATTCATGGTCGTGGCCACTCAAAACCCCATAGAGCAGCAAGGCACTTACCCCTTGCCCGAGGCCCAGCTGGACCGATTTCTTTTTAAGCTTAAGGTCGACTACCCCACCGAGGCCGAGGAGCTAGAGATCGTCCGACGCCACGGCCAGGGCCAGACCAGACGCGACCAGGCGACTTATGGGGTCACGGAGGTGGTCAACCGCGAGCATCTTCTCTACGCCCGAGCCGTGGCCAGACAGATTAAGCTCTCGCCCGAGCTGGAAGCCTACGTGGTGGCCTTAGCTCGAGCCACCCGCGGCCACCCTTTAATCGAGACCGGGGCCTCGACGCGGGCGGCGACCCTTTTAGCCACGGCCGCCCGGGCTTACGCGGCCGTCACTGGCCGCGACTACGTGATTCCCGACGACGTTAAAGCCCTAACCCCGTCCCTTTTACGGCACCGTCTGGTTCTCTCCCCGGCCGCCGACATTGAGGGGGTTACGCCCGACCAGGCCGTTTTAGAGCTCTTAAACCAAACGCCGGCCCCCCGCTGAAGCGGGGGACCGGCGCGCTTTAACTAACCTTTTATATCTATATTTATTTTGCTTTATGAACCGTCCCCAGATTCGTCCAACCTTAAAGACCGCCGCCCTGTTCGCGGGGTCGATTCCGTTAACGGTCTTAATCGGGACCAACGACCTTAGCCACTGGTACCTGGCCTTGTTAGCCCCTTTCGCGTTTTTTATCTTCTTAGGCGTGGACCTGGCCAAGGCTTTGACCGACGCCGATTTAACGGTGGATCTAACGGCCCCCAGTCTTATTTACGTGGGGGTCGGCGCCAAGGCCACTTTGGTTATAAAAGCCAACTGGCCGCGAGAGACGCTTTTAGACGTTTTATTAGAAGCCGACGGACCTTTGACTCCGCCAATACCCATCAAAATAACCTTAAAAGATGGCGAGGTTACGGCTAATATACCTATTTTAGGTAATAAAAGAGGTCAGATTGACCTTAAAGCCCTGTGGCTAAAGTGGCGAGGGCCAACGGGACTAGTCTCTATCCAATCCATAAGGCCAGTTAGCTTAAAAGTCAGCGTCGCCCAAAACGTCTACCGCTTAAACGAGGACGTGATCAGTTTTTTAAGCCAAAAGTCCTTTTTTGGCTCTAAATCGCAGCCTTTTCGGGGGGAAGGCACGGAGTTTGAGTGTTTAACCGACTTCGCCACGGGCATGGATCCTCGGCATATTGACTGGAAACGCTCAGGTCGCCACCACAAACTCTTGGCCCGGGAGTTTCGCCAAGAGCGGAACCATTTGATTGTCTTTGGCTTTGACACGGGCCGCTTAACCTTAGAGCCCGTGGGTCCGGCGACCAAGCTGGACCATTTTGTGGCCGCGGCCTTACGCTTAGCCAGGGTCTCTTTGAAGTCTGGAGATTTAGTCGGGGGCTGCGGCTATGATCTGACGTTTCACTCCTTTTTAAAACCTAGTCGCGGCCCGAACTTTTTCGCCCGGTTCTTGGCTTTTACGGCCAGCTTAAACTATCGATTTGAGGAGACCAACCACACCTTAGCCTTAGCCGAGTTAATGAACCGCCTCCCGCACCGCTCTTTGATCGTTTTGTTTACGGATTTTATCGACGACGTCTCGGCCGAGCTTCTTTTAGAGAGCTTAACCCTTTTAACCCGCCGGCACATGGCCATCTTCGTCACCATGGGCGAGCCTTTTTTAAACGACTATCGGCAAAGGCGACCCAATGGCTTATTTCAGGTGGCGGAAGCGGTTTTCGCCGACAATTTCGTTAAAAACCGGGAGATCGTCTTAAACCGGGTCCGCCGCTTGGGGGCTTTGTGCCTGGACGCTAAAGTGGGCCAGATAGCCCCGGATCTCATAAACAAATACCTTTTAATTAAAAGCCGAGGCCTACTGTGACCGCCCCTAACCCCCCGTCAGAGCCTTGGGCGACGAAGACCGGGTCCCTAGATCCTAAGGGCCCCTTGACCGGGTCTCAAGATCCAGGTCGCCCCTTGACCTCGCCCCAAGATCCCAAGCCCCCCCTGACCAGGTCAACCGCCTCGACCGCTAACCCGTCTTCTTTACGGCTGAAAAGCGCTATTTTTCGGCAAAGCCGGCAAAAAAGCTGGGAGCGCCTAGACGAGCTAGTCACCCGTTTGGACAGCAAGGGCTTAAAATCGTTAAGCGCGACTGAGGCCATGGATCTGCCCTTACTGTATCAAACGGCCGTCTCCTCCTTGTCCTTAGCCCGCCATATGGTCTTAGACAATAGTTTAGTGGCTTATTTAGAGAACCTAGTCTTACGCGGGCACTTGGCCGTCTATGGGCCCCGGCGAACTTTAAACGAGGTCGGCCGAGACTTTTTCGCCCGTGACTTCCCCCGGGCGGTTAGGGCTTTAAAACTCCCCTTACTCATCGCTTTCTTGGCTTTTTTCTCTGGAGTGGCGGCGGGTTTTTTTCAAGTTCAAGCCGACGAGACGTCTTTTTACTCTATCGTGGACGACTCCATAGCCCAAAATCGGGGCCCAAAATCTTCGGTCGAGAGCTTAAGAAATAGCGTCTACTCGCCTTGGTCTGGTTTTGAGAAAAGTTTTATCGTTTTCGCGGGCTACCTTTTTCGCCACAACTCTTTTATCGCCTTTTTATGTTTTGGCTTAGGCTTCGCTTTAGGGGTACCCACGGTGATTCTCCTTTTTCAAAATGGTCAGATGGTAGGAGCCTTTTTCGCCATCCACTACGCTAAGGGTTTGGGCTTGGACTTTTTCGCTTGGCTCGCCATTCACGGAGTCACCGAGATCTCGGCCATCTTAATCGCGGGGGCCGCGGGGATTGGGGTCGCCGAGAGGATCTTTTTGCCAGGTGAAAGAACCCGCCGCGAGAACTTAGCCAAAGAAGGACCCACCGTGGCCGCGGCCATGGTGGGGGCCGTCTTTATGCTTATGATCGCCGGGATTTTGGAAGGAGGCTTTCGGCAATATTTTGGGTCAATCTTTCCCCGGTTGTTAGTCGCGGCTTTGACCCTTTACGGCTGGCTCTACTATTTTCTAAGTTTTGGCCATGAGGACGAAGGGTGAGAACGACTACCAGCGAGGCCCGGCGCCGCGACCAGCTTTATCAGGCCAAGCGCCTCCAAAAAAATTTTCGCGACCAGTCTCGGTTTAAGCCGCCGCGAGACCACCGTCGCGAGAGAACCATTGTCTGTCCTTTAGGGCTAGCTATAAAAGTCCAGCTCGGGACCTATCGCGATCGCTTTTACGCCTTTGCCCTAGACGGCTTAATCGGTTTCTTCTCGGCCCTTTTTTTAACTTTTATTATGTTTAAAATATTCTCCTTTAGAGACTCTTTGGCCAGCTCTTTGATCTCTTTTTTATGGTATTTCTACTTAAACTTTTATTTTTTATACTTTGAGTTAGCCTGGCGAGGTCGGACTCCGGGTAAAAAAATCTTCAATCTAAGGGTCATTAACCGGCGAGGGGGCGAACTTACCCCGGCCATGGTCATCGCCAGGAACTTAACTCGCCAAGTGGAAATCTTCTTTCCCTTGATTTTTTTCTTTCAATCCATTGGTTCGAGCCAAACCCACTTCTTTTGGTATTTGCTGGATTTCGTTTTTATCGTGGTCATGTTTTGCCTGCCCATAATGACTCGCGACACCTTACGCTTAGGCGATCTCGTGGGCGGCTCATTGGTCATTGAGACCCCCAAAGCCGTTTTGCTAGCCGATCTGGCCACTTTAAACAAAGCCGCCCCGGCTTACGTCTTTTCCGAAAAACAGTTGGGTTTCTACGGAGATTTAGAGTTAAAAACCTTAGAATCCGCCTTAAGACTAGCTAATTCCGAGCCGAACTTAACTTTAACCAAAATCGCCAAAGCCATCGCCAAGAAAATAAACTATGAAACCTCCATCCCGCCGACGGAGACGATCCGCTTTTTAAACGATTTTTACAAAGCCGAAAGAGGCTGGCTCGAAAGAGGTCGCCTTTTTGGTCGCCGAAAAGATAGCCAAAAATCTCCGACCCGTGGACCAGACCAGCCCCAAACGCCAAATCTTAAATGACTAAAAGTCAAAAAGTCGAGCCAAGGTCAAAAAATCTAAAAAGCCCCGCCCCTCAAAGCCCTTAAAAGCCAAGAAGATTTTTTTGTTTTTTTATGTGATAAAAGTCTATATTCAGCAAATAAGAACTATAATATCATCTTTAAAGACAATAATAAACCTAAAATTCATTAATATTCAGTTTTAAAGACATATAAATATAGTTACTAAGACAATATAAAATGTTGTTAAAGTATATAAAATTACATTAAGATCAATTATTAAAAATTATAAAGTTAAATTAATCGATAAAAACTCTAATTACAAATTTTTATATTCTCAAAAATATATAATTGCACTATGTTAAGTCGTTATGTTTATTAAATAAAGTTATTTAACTTTCGTCTTTTAACCTTAAAATAAGCGGGTCACCGGGGGCGGGTCACAAGACTATGTTGGCTATAGTTTTCCAGCCCTAAAAATGTTAAAATTTGACAATTAAATGGGAAAATGATTTGGTCGCCTTTAGCCAGTCGCCTTTAGCCAATGGTTTAAACTTCTTTTACCTTTTAGGGCTCGCGAGGGCGGTCACTTGACGGGAACAAATAACTAGTACTCAATGTTTTATTACAAACTTATTTTTACTCCATTTTCCTAAATAAACTCTTATCACTCTATAACTATTTTTTTTGGATGGTCTGTTAATAGTTAATCAGACCATTTTTGGGAGGCTTATATGTCTAAAACCTTCGCTTTAGACGCTACTTTCGAAAAACACCCCGACGACGGGGTTTTCTTAAAGCCCTTTTTCAACAAGGCCGACGTCGATGGTCGCTTAAACAACCTGGAGATCATCGTTGTCCCGGGTTACGAGATCAAGCCCCACAACCACCCTAATAGCACGGAATTTTTCTACGTGGTTTCCGGGGAGGGGGAGTTCAAGGACAACGAAGGCGTCCACAAGATCAAAGCCGGCGACGCCTTTAGGGCTCCCGACGGCGTGACCCACTCTTTAAAACCCTTGGGCAACGAGCCACTAAAACTACTGGCCACCTTCTGCCCGCCCATTATGTAAAATCCTAAAAACCATAGAAAGAGAGTCTGTCTTTGGCTCTCTTTCTTTTTATCTTTTTTTTATCTTTTTTCCTTTTTATCTTTTTTTTTCTTTCTCTTTTTGGGTTTCTTCTCTTATATTTCGCCAATATCTCCTCTCCCCTTCCGCCGCCCCTTGACCAGCCGCGACCTCGGCCTAATCTCTGCGTTTAGTTCGGCCAAAAACTAAGGAATAAGGCTAGATCCAAAAAAAAACATTTTTTTGGGCCTTAATTATTTTCCTTTATCCAAAATTTTGTCGCGAAATTAAGATCTAAAAAACTAATAAACCTAAAAGGCCGCTAATAAAACTCGCAAAAGAAGCTTGACCAATATTTTAAATTTTTTTAAAAACTAAATTCACAAATCAAAAGACTGGTCGAGGTTCTCTAGAAGACTTTTATAAAAAACGCCTCTTTTTTTTCGCTCACAAAAGGCGTAATTTGGCTCTTTAGAGCTATGGAGCTTTTGAGCCAAAAAAATTAGCTTCAAAAGCCCAAGCCTTAGGTTTTCAAAATCAAAAAATTTGGTTATAATGGCCCTGTTACTTATTGATGAAAGAGTTAAAGGCGCGACTTAAAAACGGCCTAAGGTCGCGTCTTCTTTTTGGTCGTCTGGCCGCTTTTTAGCTTAAACTTTTGGCCTTTTTGACTGACAATCGCCTAAGTCAGACCAATGGAGTTAACCTTGCCCAAATCCTCTTCGCGAAAAAAAACGCTTAAAACGCCTAAACCGGCGAAGACCGCTCAACCTACCCCCCCCCATAATGGCGAGGACCTTTCTCTCGCGGACCCTAACCCTGACCAACCCGGCGACGACTCAAAAACGTCGCTCGTCTTATTAAAAGAAAAGGCCGGTCAAGGCGACGTTCCGAGCCTTTTGGAGTTGGGTAATCGCTACGATAAAGGGTCAGGCGTTTATAAATCCTCGAAAATGGCTCGGGAGTATTTTCGCAAAGCGGCTAACCTCGACAGCTTAGAGGCCCACGTCCGGATCTTTGAGACGACCAACGACGACAAAGACGCCAACGTTAGCGACAAAGCCGAAAGCCGGAAATGGCTGCAAAAAGCCGCTGGCAAAGGCTACCCCAGGGCTCAATATCTTTTAGGGATAATGTCCTTAGACGGCCAGGGCTTTAAAAAAGACGTCCCTTACGCCCTAGAGTTACTTAACAAAGCCTGGGAAGGCCAATACCCCTTGGCCGCGACCAAGCTAGGGATCATTTATTTCGATGGCCAGCTCGCGCCTCAGGATTTCGACAAGGCTAAGGAATTGTTTCAAAAAGCCGCGGATTTAGACGAGCCCTTGGCTATTAACTATCTTGGCCGGCTAAGAGCGGAAGGCTTAGACGGCGAGCCTAAGGACCTAGACAAAGCTATTGAGTATTACCAAAAGTCCGCGGCCATGGGTGATGATCACGCTCAATACAATTTAGGTTTGCTCGCCCTCCACGGCCAAGGCTTGGCTAAAGACGTGGACAAAGCCTTAGACTGGCTGACCAAATCCGCGGAACAAAACAATATTGAGGCTCAGCGGATTTTGGGTCTTTTGTTAACCCGCGACGAAGAAGCCCCACCCAACGTGGAAAAAGGCCTAGATTGGCTAACTAAAGCCGCGGAAAAAGGCGACTTACCCTCTCGAAACGAGTTGGGCGTGATCTACTATTACGGGGAGATCGTGCCGCGCGATTTGACTAAAGCCGAAAAATTTTTGCTGAAAGCCGCCAACTCTGATTATGAGATCGCCAAAAACAATCTGACCCTTTTACTGGAAAACAAGGCGGAGTTAAAAAAAGGCCTCCCCCAGAAAACCCCGCTGACCGGAGAATCTCTAGAGCCCGCCCCATAATCTTCATTTTTAAGGCCAAAAGGTCAAATAGGCGGCGAGCCATAGCCAGTAATTGAAATTTAACTTTCATCTTTGTCCTCGCCCTTAGGCCAGAGGGCAAGCTTTGTTTTTTTCGTATTATCAGCGAATATTTTTTAAAAAATTAATATTTTATGGTAAGACGTTTAACTTTTTTCCTCTTTGAAATACCCTTTCTAAGGCCAGGCTAATATTTTTTAAGCCCTTTTTTGGTCCCCTCATTTTTTTGGCTGTCTTCTAAAAATACCATAAAATACTGATAAACTATGACTATTCTTGCCCCTTTATCGTAAAGTTTACGGTAAAAAAATTTTATGAAGACTAGTTAGCCTATATAAAGTTACGCTAAAAACAAAAAAAGAGGAACAAAAATTAAAAAAAGATTAAAATTATTTTTAAGAGGATTGTTAGGATGATTGTTAGGAGTATTGTTAAGAGTATTAGTAAGGAGTATTAGAAAGACATATCTAGATATAATTATTAAACGAATATAATTATTGGCGTCCCCAAGGGGATTTGAACCCCTGTTGCCGAAGTGAAAGTCCGGTGTCCTGGACCAGGCTAGACGATGGGGACGTCAAAAACAAGAAATGGTGGGCCGTGCGGGATTTGAACCCACGACTCTCTGCTTAAAAGGCAGATACTCTACCGACTGAGTTAACGGCCCAGCCCTTTTTAAGCTTTAGACTTAAAATTAAGTTTGGTCAAGACGCCAAATAAAAAAAGCCTTCAGCCAAAAAAACCAAAAAGCCGCGGAGAACTCCGAAAACCGGAATCCTCGGCGGACCTCTAAGCTGATCCCACTGATACTAGCCAAGTTTGGAAAAATTGTCAACATAATTTTTTCCACGAGATAAGCACCAAAAATCTCCCTTTAAAGCTCTTCTTAATTTGCTACCGTTCACATACGTTAGCTTATTAAAAATAGAATTACTCGCTTAAAAATATATATTTTTTTTAACGATCAACTTTTTTATCATTATTAAAATGTACATTTATTGTAATATAGATGTTTAATTAACCTTTCTTTGCTGTTTATTTTATCATTTACTATTTAAATAATTAAATACATTTTTTATTAAAATTATTTATATTAATAAATTCATAAATATATATTTGTGAATTTTTCTTCTTTAACTTAAATACTTCTTGGCCTTTCACGGGAGTCCCTCATTCAATCTTTCGCCAGAAAATAATCGCTTAGCCTTAAAAGACCCTCGCCCTTTCATATGAAACTGAGTTTTGGATTTTCTAGAATAGAGATGTCACAACGCCTCTTGCGAACAAAATACTTAATAAAAACGTAACGTTAGCCTATTTCAACTCTACTAATGGTCTGATTAGCTCTGATCAAATGACAAAGATACCATTTCAATTTTTTTAACAAAAAATGGCATTTTTAAGCGTCATAATGGTCACCGCAGCGAATCAGCGTCCATCAGGCTATATACTATTTAAGGTTGTTCACCTCCGACTGATTTAAGAGCCATCAGTCAGACTCTTAGGCAAGGGTTTCGGCCGTCCGCGCCATTTTGGTTCGGCGCTCGTCAGTCGCGACTGGTCGGGGTACGCGAGAAAATGGCGGCGCAAGTTACCATACGGAATTTGCTTCCAAAAGATTATCGCGCTCTTTCCCGCATTTGAGCTTAAAAAAAATTCTATTTTGGATTTTTTCAAGATAGGGACGAAAGCTACCGAAGATCCCCCAGTTTCATTAGGCGGGGTGGGCGACAAGACCATGGCCAGTTACCGTGAAACAAATATTTTTTAAAAAAATTTTGTTTCATGATTCCGGAGTGACGCGGCGAGTCATGAGAGTTTTTGACTTTATCTATACCAAGCCCAGAAAATATTTTTAATTTTAGCTGTCACGAAGAAGGAAGCTTTTACGGTCTTTGACACAATGTATTTTACCATTTGCAAAGACAACCAAAAGCGTTTTCTATATTA
>JAIROO010000144.1 GCA_031257535.1 Deltaproteobacteria bacterium | reverse complement strand
CTTGCCGAATCGACGGGGCCGGGACAGGAAATATGGCGTTTCTTCGCTGTTTATTAATTTGTAAAGGAACTCAGTCTTGTCGGCGTAGAAAAAGTTTTTTCCCCTGATCGCCTTGAAGTCAGCAATTCCTATTGGTATTTTTTTCATAACTAGCTTTAGACCTCAAAATGATCTGAGAGAAAACGAGAATAGTAACAATACAGGCTTAAATATCAAAATGACCTCTTAAAAATCCTTGTTTTTTAAATTTTAGGCGCGTGCCTCTACTGAAAACGCTAATCTAAATGTATTGTGACTATCTTATGTTGAGTCTAAACAAGTCCTCAAAAATTAAAAGGGAGTTTTTACGAAGAAGCCTTTCAACCCAATTGAAAAATATAATAATCCATTTTTGCTCTGGCGGCAACAACCCTAAGCCCTATACAGCAATTCTCAATTTACGATAAGACCTCCTAAAGCCTGACCACAACCCTTCCACTCCTCTTTTGCCCTAACTATAATAAATCTATTGGAGCACATTAGAAATATCCTCAATATATAGTATACAAACAAGCCCTTAAAAATTAAAGAGGGTTTTTTACAAAGGCATCATATATACCGCTAAAATCAAATATTTAATCTAATTGGTTAATTTATTGTTTCAGGATATAACTGGTTATAAAATATTTTCCCCTGGGTAGCTTAGTTTCCGAATCAATCCCTTACATTTTGTTAATCAAAAAAAGGTCATATATATGGAGTTTTCATGTGGATTTTGACATAAAATTATAGAAAATTTCGTATTTAATTTGATTTACTTATTCTTCGAAAAATTATTTAAAAAAAATACCTCTCCTCGGCCGTTCTCAATAACAAATTTGACTCGAAGACATAAATAATAGAAGGTTCTAAAGATTAACCCTGTTCAAATTGATATTTGCCGCCTAAAAACGGTTCTTCCCCTGCCGCCGAGGGGAATCCCCTTCTAAGATGGCTTAGTAAAAACCTTCATTTGGAAATCTGAGGCCCGTCGCTTTACTATAAACGTGGATCTGTTGTTATATCGACCACTATATAGTGTTCGCGAACAAACCCTCAAAAATTAAAAAAGGGGTTTTTACCAAGGCGTCTTTTTAAGGCGGATCGCCAAAAAAAGAAAAACCATCTATTTTGGAAAAAATTTAATCTTCTCTCCGGACAATGTCGAGTAAAGTTTGAGCTTTCATTTCGTCGATTTGAAAATAATCGGCCCCCAAAGCTTCGGCTAAACGGGCGGCCATGTTAAAGGCCAAAAAAGAGTGCTCTTCGGTGTCGACCACTAGATATTTGGCTCTTTTTTCGCGGGCCATGATCTGGGCTAGAGCCCAGGTCTCGAGTAAGGGCCGGGGAGCCTCAGGGTCGCTTAAGCCCACGTTGCCGCGGCCGTCGGTAATGAATATGACAATGGGCCTAGCTAAGGGATTTTTGGCTAAAACGTTTTTGATCTCCCGAAAGGTTAAAGCCAGGCCATGGGTCAAAGGGGTGCGACCGCCGGTGGGCATCTCGGCTAAAAGCTTGCCGGCCAGATCGACTGAGGCGGTTAAAGGGAGATTCACCACGGCCAGATCGCGGCGAAAACTGATTAAAGCCACCTGGTCTCTTTTTTGATAAGCGTCTAAAAGAAGGCTTAAGACCGCTCCTTTAGCCGCGGCCATCCGACCTTTCGCCCCCATGGAGCCTGAGGCGTCCACGACGAAGAACAGGTGGTGGCCCATTTTTTTCTCGCGGACGCGGGCCCGAATGTCGGCTGAGGTTAAAGCCAAGGCCAGGCCCGGGGGTTTGGGCCTATTAAGTTGGTAAGGAGCGGCCGCGCGGATAGTCGCGTCTAAGGCTAGATCCCCCGAGCCGTCGTTAGGTCCGCTTTTGACGTAGCGACCTTGCTTAGAGTTAACCCGACTGCGGGAGCGCCGACCAGAGCCCCGCCTTCGAAACCGGTCTTTGGCCACGCTAAAAGGTTTGACCCGAAAAGTTTCCCCAATCTCAAAGACCCGCTCCATAATGGACTCGTAATCTAAGGGGCCACTGTCTTCTTCTTGGCTGTCCGTCTCATGGGGCGAGCTGTTTTTAGGGGCGTTTGGGTCTTGGCCCGAGTCTGAGTTTGAGTCGGCCTCTTCTTGGTCGGCGGCCTCATTTAAGGCTTCTTTTGGTCGGTCGGCTTCGCTGTTGGGGTCTTGGTCGTTTTGGGGCGGCTTTTCGAAACGCTCGGGGTTTTCTTGGACTTTTTCCTCTTTATCTTTTTGGTCCGGGTCTTGGGGCTCTTCTGGATCTTCGGGGGGCGGGGACTTAGGCTTTTCTTTAGGCCGAGGCGGGGCGCTTTCCCTTTGTCGATGGCTTAAGGCTAAGGGCGCGGCGATTAAGACCTCCTCTTCGGAGACGATTCGCCGGCCATTTAAAGCCGTTAAAGAGACGGCCGCCCGTTCGAGGAATAAGTCGGCGCGGTGGCCGGCCACGTTTTTTTCCGTGGCTAAATGGGCGATAAACTTCCGAACTCGGGTGGGGATCTCAATTTCCGGCAATAATTTTTGGGCGGTGGCGATCTGGGCCCGTAACTTATTCGACTCGTTTTCGTACTGGCCCCGGAAAGAGACGGGATCGGCTTCAAACTCGGCCCGAAGTAAGGTTAAGCGGACCCTTAAGTCAGGATCTTTTTCGCTTTCGACTTTGACCGCGAGCCCAAACCGGTCTAAAAACTGGGGTCGCAACTCGCCTTCTTCGGGGTTCATGGTCCCAATGAGCAGAAACCGCGCGGGTTGGGTCACGGACAGGCCCTCGCGCTCTAAGACGTTGACCCCGCTCGCGGCCGCGTCTAAGACCAGGTCGACGACGTGGTCGTCTAAAAGGTTGACTTCGTCCACGTAGAGGATCCCTTGGTGGGCTTGGGTTAAGAGCCCTGGGTTGACTCGGCGGATCCCGTGGCTTAAGGCCGCCTCAAAGTCCAGGCCCCCGGCCACGCGATCCTCGGTGGCGTTTAAAGGAAGGGTAATAAAAGGCCTTGGCTTTTCCACCCAAATCGTCTCTTTGGAGTTAGGGCGGGCGAGGGGCGTTAAGACTTTTGGCAAAAGTTCGATTAGGCTTCGCGCGGCCGTGGATTTCGCCGTGCCTTTTTCCCCGCGAATAAGGACCCCGCCGGACAAAGGGTTGACGCAAGCGATTAAAAGGGCCGTTTTTAAAGTCTCTTGGCCAACTAAAGCGGCTAAGGGATAGAGCCTTCGCGAAAAAGGGTTGGGGTTTTGCGGCTGGTTAGGTCGCGCTCCGTCTGGCCTTAGGTCGAGATCTTGACTAAAGTCAGGGCCTATGGGGCGAGGAGGCGAAAGGGGCGCGGGCGCGTCGGGAGTCATTTTTAGGCCGCGGCCGCGTTTTTTAAGCGCTCTAAGGTTAGGCTAAAAGGTGCCAGATCCCCGTTGGGGCCAGGGCGAAGAATAGGCAAGCCTAAGGATTGGGCTTCCGTGAGTAGCCTGGCCCGTAACTCCGGTAAGGGTCCATTGGCCTCGCTTATGGCCAACAAATCGCAGGTGGCGAGTTCCTTTAAGCTCAAAGCCATTAGCTCGTCTTCGTTTTTAAGATCTGGGTGGGGCCAAGAAAAAACCTTCGCCCCTAAAGCCCTGGCCACGTGGGCGTCTAAGTCGGTTTTTAGAAAAAATCCAGTCGTCAAAGCGTAACCTTTTTTAGCTAAAAACCGGTAAATCAAGGCCGCCTTGTCTTGGCCGCCTAAAACAAAGGCTCGACCGGCCAAGCCATCGGGGGGAGTCTCAAGGCCGCCAAGGCTTGGGTCAAAGCTCGCGGCCGGGCAGTCGTAGAGATTTTGGACGGCTTTAGCGCTTAAGATGGCCTCCGGCGCCCCAAACGCCAAAAGGCGCCCATCTTTTAAGGTGACCGCGAGATCGGCGAATTTAGTGGCCGACTCCACGTCGTGGACCGCGGCTAAGATGGTTAAGTTCCGGCGGCGACCTAAGGACCTTAAAATGGCCATGATCTCTAAGCGATGCTTTAAGTCCAAGTGAGCCGTGGGCTCGTCCAATAAGGTTAGCTCCGGCTCCTGGGCCAGAGCCCTCGCTAAGACGACTTTTTGTCTTTCCCCATCCGAGAGCTCGTCGACTAGGCGGGCGGCTAAAGTCTCGGCTTGGACCTCTCTTAAGCTCTCTTCGACGATCTCGTGGTCGTGGTCGGTAAGGCGGCCCAAAAAATCCGTTCGCGGGTAGCGACCCAAGGCCACAAACTCCCAGACCCGCAACAGGGGAACTAGAGGTTTGTCGGTTAAGACCACGCTTAAGGTCTGGGCTAAGGTCGTGGCTTTAACGTCTTTTAAGTTTTGGCCATTAATTTTTATGGTTCCAGCTAAGGGCTTTAAGCGGCCGGCGATGGTCCTAAGTAAAGTGGTCTTGCCCGAGCCATTGGCCCCTAATAAGGCCACGAATTGCCCGCGGCCTAAGGTGAGGTTGAGGTCGGTTAAAATGGGCTGGCCATAACCTACGGTCAGATTTTTTAGCGCGAGTAAGGGCGGGGTGGGGCCAGGCATTAGACTCGATCCTTATGGGCTTAGATAGATTTTTTTAGCGAAAAAAGCTTGACGCTAAAAATAAAGGGCGTTTTTTGGATTTGACCAATAAAAATTAGCCAAAACGGGCCCCTTTTTTCAATAAGAGGCCGATGACGATGGGGGCTCCAAAAAAAGCCGTAATCGCCGAGATGGGTAGCTCCACGGGATTTAGCCACATGCGGGCGATCAGATCGCACAGGCTCACCACTAAAGCCCCCATTAAACAAGCCCCGGGAACCAAAATCCGGTTGTCGGCGGTTCCGAAAGACAGGCGGGCCATATGGGGCACGGCTAAACCAATAAAAGCCACTGGTCCGGCCATGGCCGTGACTAAGCCGGCCAAAGAAGAGGCGGCGGCTAAAATAAAGAGCCGAAAGCGGCGGATATTGACCCCCATGGAGGCGGCGTAATCTTCCCCTAATAAAAAGGCGTTTAAGGGTTTCGACAAAAGGTAGATCGCCAAAACCAAGCTCCCGCCAAAAACGGCTAAGATCAGGATCTCGACTTGCTTAAAGCCGGAAAAGCTACCCATCCCCCACAAAACAAAGCCCTTGATTTTTTCTTTTTCGGCCAAAGCCGTCAAAATACTGGTGGCCGACCCGCAGAGATAGCCCATCATGAGGCCAACGATTAACAAAGTGGCCCCCGAGCGAACCTTGGCGGCGAGGGCCACGACTAAAATAGTCACCCCATAAGCCCCTAAGCAGCCAGCGATGGTGGTTAAAAATGGCGTGGCGTGGGTTAAGCGAAAACCCAAAGGCGTTAACATCACCAAAGAAACCATTAGGGTGGCCCCAGAAGAGACGCCTAAGATATAGGGGCCAACGATGGGGTTACGGAAATAGACTTGCAGCAAAAGCCCAGAGGCGGCTAAATAGGCCCCGCCCATGGCCGCGGCTAAAGTTCGGGGGAGACGAACTTTAAAGATAATGGTGGCCAGCTGACTTTTTTCATTGGGGTGGGTTAAGACGTGGATTATTTCGTTCAGGGAGTACGATAACGAGCCTACGCCCAAGTTAATGGCCAAAAGAGCTAAAGTCAAAGCCCCTAAGACATAAAAAACAAAGACCCGCCGGCTGGCTAAGCGCCGGGCCATTAGTTTAACGTTTAAAGTGGCTTCCATAAATCTTAACTTTCACTTGTGGGGGCGGACTTGGGGTCTTTTAAGGGCAGCTCCACGAAATATTGGAGCTCAAAACCGGGATAAGCCTCAGGGTGCAAGATGGCCGCGATCTCGGTTAACAAATCGTCGAGACGGTCGGCCGACTGGCTGTAAATGGGCTTCGGAGCTAAGGCTCGACCTTGGTCGGTTAAAGGCCGCAAACCGTCTAATAAGGGGTTAATCCGTAAAAGGGACTCTTTGGAGTAAACGCCTTGGCCGACCGAGCGGTAAGTAAAATACAGATCCGCGTCAGACCCGCTATACAAAAATCTCTCAATGGAGACCTCAATACAGGAAGTCCCGTAAACGTCGTCAAAGAGGTAGTCGCTTTGGGCCAGGCCAATGAGCTCGGCCACCCAAGCGTTACCGGGTTCCACTAAAACTCGTTTTTCGTAAATGTCGCCCCACATGGCTTTGGGTTTGGGTAAACCCTTGGTTTTGGCTCGGATGGCGGCTAAGGAATCCCGCACGCGGCGATAAAAGGCCGTGGCTTTGACTTCGGCCTCCGGGCCAAAAAACGGGGCCAAAAACTCCACAAACCGAATCTGGGTGCTTAAGCAGGTGGCCACCGGGGTGGAGGTGACTAAAACCGGAATCCCTAAGTCGTCCAGCATGGGGACGATGGACGGGTCCCAGGTTAGAACTAGATCCGGTTTTTGGGCTTTGAGCCTTTCGTAATCAATGGCTCCGGGCTCGCCAATATAGGCGATCCGACCCGACTCGTAGCCTTTTTTCACGTAATCCACGTGCCAGCCGCTAGCCGGGGTGGTTAAAGCCACGATGGATTCCGCCTCGCCCAAAACGTTTAGCATGGCCACGTCAAAGGCGCTGTAGACGGCCACCCGTTTAACTGGGTAAGGAATGACCATGGTCGGCTCAAAATCAGCCGGGGCGGGCTGGCCCTCTGGGACTAAGGCCAAGGTTCGGCCAGCTCCGTCGTGGACCTCGACGTAACCGTCTTTGTTAATCAAAGAGTACTCGCCCACGGTTAAAAAACCCGCCGAGCCACTATAGGCGGTATTTCTAGGGTCAACGTTTTGGTCGTTTAACTCGGGCCTCGGCGTAACGTTCTCCCCGCAACCAATAAATAAGGTAGAAATTAAAAATAGGGCCAGCGAGAGGTTTTTCACGGTTTAGGCCTCGCAAATAGGCGCGATTGAATTAGATCGGCCACGTACATGGCCAACCCCACGGCGAAGACGATTATCCCGGCCACGTAGACCGCCGCCGCCCGGTCGCGGCGGATGGTCAGCTGGGCCATCCGATAAGAGCCCATAGCCCCGTCGGCGCTTTTAGGATAAAAATCAGTCAAGTAAAAGTTATAGCCTTGGTAATGGACCGGGCGGTTATAGGCTATGGGGGCGGCGTAAGTTTGGCCGCCTGGCTTTTCAAACCGTAAGACGATCCCCGGATCCAAATACCAGTTCTGAAAAAACAAAAGACGCTGGCCTTGATAGACTTTGGGGTTCTCGATGGTGGCCGTAAGGCGTCCTAAGTTTTTCGGCAGCTTATAGGCCGGGCCCCCGGGAATTAAGGCTCGACCCGGCAGAGCCTCGGCCAAGGCGTAACTGCCTAAATAACCCAAAACCATAACCAAGACGGCGTAATGAGTGACGTGGGGGCCTAACTTTAAAAACCAGCCTCTTTGTCGATTTTGAGGTTTTATTAAGGCTAAAACCCTCGTCGTTGAGCAAACAAAGGTATTAATACCTAATAAAATAAGACCCAAAGCTAAGCCATAAAACCAAAAAGTCTGGCTAAAATAGGCTCGGCCATAAGTAAAAAGCCAGGTCCAAAGACCCACCTCGCCCAAAGGGATAAAGGCGAAGAGGCTCTTTTGAATAAGGGGGTAAGCGATGGCCGTGTCTAGGGCCAGAAAAAAACAGATATAAATGGCCAGATCTAGACGGCCGGCGAAAAGCCAAAGTGCTTTAATTAAGCGAACTAGGTGGTTTTTAGGCCCATTTTTGTTATTCAACTCAGTCGCGTTATCAGCCAAAGACAGGTCATTAGGTCCTTTAAGGCTTGGCTCTTTAAGGTTTGGCTCTTTAAAGCTTGGCTCTTTCGGGCTTGGCTCTTTCGGGAGCGCGGTTAAGCTTTTCGGCATAAGGGGGCCAGCTTTTTTGGCTTTTTGGCTTTAGCTAATTTTTTTGGCCTAAGGTTTACCACAAGGCGACCGGCCAGCGAGCCGGGCCTAAGTCCGGCGTGACGTTCACCAATAGGACCCAGACCCCGCCTAAGGCCGTTAAATAAAGTCGGGCTCGACGATAACGGCTAGTTAAAAACATATGGAGCAAAGCCACGTAAAAAAACCAAGTGGCCATAAAGCAAACTATGACCGCGTCGTCCCAGACCACCGGCAGCCCCCAGCCTAGGTAAGACCAGACCTCCCCGGTCAGCATGGATAAAGTCCAAAAAATAAAACCCAAAGCCACCCAAAAACGAACTTGACTCTCATTGGGGATTTTGGCCGTAAGACTTAAAAAGGCCTGGATAGCGGCTAAAAACAAAGCGGCTTTGCCGAGGACGTTAAAGGCTAAATGACCTTGGGAAAAAAGGGATGCGGTTTTTAAAAAGGGGAGATAAAAGTCTTTGGGAAAAATTAAGGCTAAAAGGCCTAAGACAAAGGCTAGACCTAAAGTTAAGGTCAAACTCAACCGGTTGGGGAAAGGTTCTTTATATTTTCTAGCCGCGCTAAAACCAAAGAGGACTAAAAAAGGCGGGACCGCGATTGAGCCTAAAAACATCGGCGTCATGGGCAAGGCTTGGTAATAGCGGAGAAATATATAGCCTAAAGCCGCGATCTCGCCTAAAAAGGCGCAAGCGAAAGCTCCAGATCGGGTTTTTGGAACCAGAAAAAGGCCAGCGGCGAGCCCATAAAGACTCGTAAAGGCGATAACAAGGCTGTTTTCCATAAGGGTAAATATCGATGGATCCAAACTAAAAAGGGAACGTTGAAAAGCGCGCCCGGGATCCCCCAATATTTATCCCGCTAATTTAGGTCAGTTTTTTAGACGTCTTGGACTAAAAAAAAAGCCGGCGTAAAGGCCCTAGCCCCGCCAATCTTATCCGGCGCCAACGCGGGTTTAGGTCTTCTGGCTTTCGGATCCTCCCTCCCGAAACTCGCCTTCCCAGCTTTTGGCCAGTGGCTTTTTTAAGCCCATCGCCATCCCAAAAAGAATAACCATAGCCTTAGTTTCGCGAAGTCCCCGATTACAGCGGTGGGTCCGCCCCTGATTCGCGCAGGGTTCCCTTTTTTTAGGCGTTTAGCGCCCGCGTTTTAAACCTTGAATATAACTCAAGATTGGCGATTTTGGCAAGTTTTTTTTCTAAAGTTTTGGTCGTTTTTAGTGGTCTATAGCTAATCATGGTCAAGGTTATGAATTTTATTGGTCGCCTTATTAAGGCCAGAAATGGCCTTAATGAACGTCAAATTTTCACTCGTCGGCCAAAGGCCAAAATTCAACTTGACAAACAAAGGAAAGATATTTAATATTTTTAAAAAATATATAGTTCAATAGTTTGATCAGCTACCCACCGTTTTTCAAGAGTTCCATAAGTCAGAAGAAGATCCGACTTGGACGGAGCCAGGGTTTTATAGTGAATTATAGGCTTAATTTTAAGTTAAGCTTTGATGTGAGAATTGTTATGACAGAGCTTATAAAGCAAATGCCTATTTCTATGTCTGATTTTGCTCAAATAATTTCTGATGACTATTTATATGTCGACAAAACCAACTTTTTAGCCAATATTATTAGGCGCGCGAGTGACGCCTTTTTCTTTTCCCGCCCCAAGCGATTCGGCAAGACCCTGACCATCTCCACCTTGGAATATCTCTTCTCCGGCCAAAGGGACCTCTTCAAAGGCCTGGCCATAGAGAAATATCTCGATCATAAGAAATTCGCCCCGCGACCCGTCCTTCGTCTGGACATGAGCTTAATTAAAACGTCCGCTGGATGGCCAGAATTTCAGGCGTCTTTGGCCAATTACGTCAAAGAGAAAGCTAAACCGCTGGGGGTTGAAATCTCGTCGGACTATCCCGGCGATTTCGCCTTGTTCTATCTTATTGAGACGCTCGGACGGCAAACGTCAAACGGGATCGCCGTGCTCATAGACGAATTCGACGCCCCCCCTTTTCGATTTTTTGGACCAGCCAGACCAGCTTAAAGCTCTCCGCGAAACTCTGGGCGATTACTACGCGAAGCTCAAGGGGTTGAGTCGCTACATCTCCTTTCTTTTCGTCACCGGCGTGAGTAGAAACTCCATTTTGGACCTGTCCGCGCCCATAAACCACATCATCGACGTTAGCATCGACTCCGAGTATGGGGCGGCGCTGGGCTTTACCCAAGACGAGCTCGAAAAATACTTTGATCCGTGGCTTACGGAGTCCGCCTTAAGCCTTAAGACGTCCAAGTCTCAGCTCCTTAAAGAGCTGAAAGCTTATTACAACGGCTTCTCCTTCGATGGCGAGAAGCGCGTTTACAACCCCTTCTCCATTTTGACGTTTTTCTCAAAAGAAGAAAAAAAATTCGACAATTATTGGTTTGATACCGCGACCGCCAAAAATTTAGTCGACTATATGAAGGATAAGCGCCTAACCGTGGAAGAGTTTTCGGGCGCGACTATTTCTAGGCATTTCGCTAGATTGTCCCCGGCGCTTGATAGGGCCGATCCTATGAGCTTCCTCTACCAGGCAGGCTACCTATGCTTGAGGCGGGTCCCAAAAGAGGTGGGCGTAAAGGGCGGGCCAGTTTCCAAGGAGCTGGACGCTTTGCCGCCGGTTGAATCAGATCGCGTTAAATTTTCGGCGACGACATTTGAGTATTACGCCCTAGATTACCCTAATGTCGAGACGCGCTCAGCGACGTCGAAACTGGCCCTGGAGAGCATCCTCGGCGATAAGGTTCAAACTGAGAACTCCATCGCCCGAATGAAGGCCGCTTTTGACAACGCGGACGTCAATGGCGTGATAGCGGAATACAATGGTCTTCTGGCCCGGCTCCCCTACGAGGATTACAAAAAGCGATTAGCCAAGACCTACGCAAGAGGCTCCACAATCGTCGACCCTTTAGAGTTGTTATGCCGGAGCCTATTGTTCGCTTGGCTTTGGGGGGTGGGTTTAAGGCCCAGCGGCGATCTCCATGGACGCCACGGACGGTCCGCCATTGTGGTCCCCCATAAGGGACGCGACTTTGTAATCGAGCTTAAAATCTCCTCTGATACCGTCCAAGACGACCGGGCCAAGGCCAAAGAGGCTTTGAGCCAGATGTTGACCAGTGACTACGCGGCGGGTTTAGACAACCCAATCCTCCTGGGCCTGGTCGTGAACGAGCCCCAAAGGCAAGCGACCACCTGGGTCACGAGAGACGGCTTAAAAGGCGCTGACGTCTGGACGCTCCCTAAGCCGCCCCGGCCAGCCGCCTCGCCTCCCAAAGGTTCCGACCACCCCCGGCCCAAGCAGACTCGGCCCGACCCTAAAGCTCGTCCTCCCAAGGCTGAAAAGCTTTAGGGGGGGCGGTGGATTTTGGCAAAAGTCCACCGCCAATATAATAACGTAAAACGCCAAAGTCCCCCTGCCGGGAAAGGCCCATTAAGCTCTCTAGAGCGACAAAAAGAGCGTCTTTACGGACGACGTTTGTCCCTATCGGCGCGGGACTTTTGGTCAGGCTCTTAATCGAGCTTTAATTTTTTTTAGGGTTCGTCAACGCCTCTTGGCCTTGAAATTTTTTCCTAAAAAGTAGCCATACTATATAAGTGGATTACTATTTTTTTACCACCGTATATCGCGCGTAAAAAACCTTTTAAAATTATAAATGGTT
Source organism: Deltaproteobacteria bacterium (assembly GCA_031257535.1). Taxonomy (GTDB): domain Bacteria; phylum Desulfobacterota; class Desulfarculia; order Adiutricales; family Adiutricaceae; genus JAIROO01. Next base: position 3,930 of record JAIROO010000144.1, on the reverse strand, counting down.
TTTTACGCTTTAGCTTTGTTCTTGTCAGAAATTCCTTTTTGCGGTAGCCTAAAATCCGAAAAAAACGAGAACTGGCGTCGCCCGCGACTTAATAGGGAACTGCGTGAAAATCGCAGGCGGACCCGCCGCTGTAATCGGGGACCTTTGGCCCATTTGGTCACTGGCCGGCGTGGCTGGGAAGGCGGGCTATAAGGGTTGATCCAGAGCCAGAAGACCGGCCAGTTCGCGCAAAAGCCTCGCCAAGTTAGCGGGCGTAGCTCCATATTTCGAAAAAAGCCTTAATAACGCTTAGGTAATCGTTATTAAGGCTTTAATGGGGCTCTTGGGCCAAAAAACGGATGTCCCAGATCGCTCAGTCGATTTGGGATTTTTTTATTTGTATTCTTAACCAACGTTTGACGTCTTCTGACCTTTAAAAGGAGCTAGGGTGAGTAGCTTTCAGGTCACTTATTATAGTTTTGGCGGCTTTGATCTCCCAGCCTTAGCCGCGGCGACTTTGGCTTTAGGTCAAGAGGGCCGGGCCATAACGGTTTACGCGCGGTCTCAAAGCCAACTGTTTGACGAGGCTCGGCGGGTGGCTTTTGTTATGGAAGCCTTAAAAAGTCAAGTCGTGATTTTAAACTTCCACGGCGGCCGCGACTCTTTTCCAGCTTTCGCGGCTTTAAAGGAAGCTTTAGAGGCCCTAGACCCTCCCGCCCCCCGGCCCTTGATTCACGCCCAACCAGCCAGCGGGGACGCGGAGTCTTTAATCGCGGCCTTAGAGCTTTGTCCAGCGCCTTCGCCTATTTGGGACGAGGCCCGGGAGTATTTAAACTACGGGGGTCGGCTTAACCTAAAAAATTGCCTCGCCAAACTCCACGATTATTTAAACCCCGACGACCTTTGGGGTTACGCGGCTCCGACTAAACTGCCATTTGACGGGATCTACCATCCGGATTTCGCCGAGCCCCCTGATTTAGACGTTTATCTGGCCCAAAAGATTCGCCCCGATCGCCCGACCGTGGGCTTGTGGTTTTATCAGACCTACTGGGTTAACGACAATCTCGACTTCGCTAAAGAGACTATAAGGGCCATTGAAGCGGCTGGGGCTAACGTTTTGCCCTTGTTTCATTCCCGTTTTCGGGACGCGGACTTGGGTAATCCCGGGTCGGTGGAAGTGGTTAACCAGTATTTTTTAGACTCAGATGGTCAGGCTCGGATCGACGTTCTTTTGGATCTGATGGGCATGTCCATGAACCTTATGGACCAGACTTATAAGCCTTTATTGCCTAAACTAAACGTGCCCGTGATCCAAGGCGCGTGCTCCTTTATCCCGCGTCAAGTTTGGGCCGAAAGCCCGCAAGGCCTCTCCACCATGGAGGTGACCTTTTCGGCGGCCATGCCCGAGTTTGACGGCAAACTCATCGCCGTGCCCGTGGCCTTTCGCGAGGAGACCGCCATTGACCCAGTGACTAAAGGTCTGGTTAGCTCCTTGGTCCCGGATCTGGAAAGGGTGGCTAAACTGGCTCGTTTGGCCATTAATTGGGGAAAATTAGCCAAAACTCCCCCCGCCGAAAGAAAGATCGCCATTGTTTTTCATCACTATCCGCCCCGAAACGATAGGATCGGTTGCGCGAGTGGCTTAGACAGTTTCGCCTCGGTTAGTCGTCTTTTAAAGGCCTTAAAAGACCAAGGTTACAAGGTCGACGAGACTTACGCGGAGCCGGACTCTTTAGCCACGGCCATCCTCTCGCGTTTAACCGCCGACCGGCGTTTTTTGGCTAAAGAAGACATGGCCGCCCGAGCCGAAGCCAAAGCGGGCCCGGAGCTTTACGGGCCTTGGAGTTTGGAGCTGCCAGAGCCTAACCGGGCCGCCCAGATCCCCCCTTGGGGCGAGTCGCCCGGCGACCTTTTTGTTTACGAGGGGCGGATGTTTTTCGCGGGTTTAGCCGACGGTCACGTTTTTCTGACCGTCCAGCCGACTCGTGGGAGTTTTGAGGCCGCGGAAAAACGTTACCACGACGTTAATCTGCCCCCGCCCCACCAGTATCCGGCCCACTACCGCTGGTTGCGCGACGAGTGGGGCTGCCACGCGGTGGTCCACGTCGGCAAACACGGCAGCTTAGAGTGGACTCCGGGCAAAGCTTTGGGCTTATCTAAAGAGTGCTGGCCGGATTTAACCATTATGGAGCTGCCCAACGTTTATCCCTACATTATTAACGACCCTGGGGAGGGGACGCAGGCCAAAAGGCGCTCTTATTGTTGTATTGTCGACCACTTAACCCCAGCCGCCACTAACGCCGACCTTTACGACGATTTAGCTAAGATTTCTTTGGCCGTGGCCGAGTGGCGAGAGGCTAGCTTAAGCTCCCCGGCTAAGCTCCCGACTTTGCGGGCGGCTATCTGGGAAGCCGTGGTCGCGGCTAACTTACAGACGGATTTAGGGGTCACCGACGAGCCAACCGAGGCGGAGTTTGAGGCCTTTCTAGAAAAACTTCACGGCTATTTGCGTGAGCTCGCGGATATCATGATCGCCGACGGGCTCCACGTCTTAGGCGATTGTCCAGAAGGCGACCGCTTAAGCGAGTTCGTGGCCCAGTTGACGCGGCTAAAAAATGGGTCCATCCCCTCTTTACGGGAGTCTTTAATCCAAGCCGAGGGTTACGGCCTCGATTTTTTGTTGGCTAATCGGGGGCGGGCCACGGCCGAGCTGGGTGGTTTAAGCGGCGGGGAGATTATCGCCCGGGCTCACGCCCGGGCCGTAAGATTAATAAAAGCTTTAGCCGCCCTAAACTACGACCCTAGCCTTTGTCCCTCTTTAGTTAAGGAAGAGATAGGCCGGCCCGATCCCCAGACCATCGAGGTCTTAACTTGGGCCGCGAAAGAGTTAGTCCCCAATATCAGGCGCTGCGCCGAAGAGATGGGTTCGACTTTAAAGGCTTTGGCCGGGGGATTCGTCGCGCCTGGGCCTTCTGGAGCTCCCAGTCGCGGCCAGGCCGATATTCTGCCCACGGGCCGGAATTTTTACTCCGTCGATCCTCGGAAAATCCCCACCCCCGCGGCCTATAAAGTCGGGACGGCCTTAGGCGAGGCTTTAATCGCCCAAACTCTAGCCGACACGGGCCATTACCCGGAAAACGTCGGGCTCATCGTTTATGGGACTTCCACCATGCGGACCCAGGGCGACGACGTGGCCGAGATCTTGTTCTTGTTGGGCCTAAAACCTCTTTGGCGCCCAGATGGAGTGGTGACCGGGGTCGAGGTCATCCCTTTAACCGAGCTAAAAAGGCCCCGAATCGACGTGACCCCGAGGATAAGCGGTTTTTTTCGGGACTCATTTCCTAACTTAGTGGAAAGGTTAGACGAGGCCGTGAGGATGGTCGCGGCCTTAAAAGAGCCTTTTGAGTCTAATTACGTCAAACGCCACGTGGAGACGGATCTGGCCCTCTACTTAGCCGAGGGTAAGTCTGCCGAAGAGGCCTATCGCGAGGCCACGTTTCGGATCTTTGGCTGCCCGCCAGGGACGTACGGGGCGGGGGTCGAGGAGCTCATTGAGACCAAAACCTGGCGAACCCAAGACGATTTAGCGGAAACTTACATCCGCCACTCGGCCCACGCCTATGGCCAAGGTAGTTATGGGCTAACCCGGCCCGACAACTACCGCCGTAATCTAGCTCGCATGGACGTGACCGTCAAAAACGACGACTCCAGGGAGTTCGATTTATTGTCTTGCACGGATTACTACAACTATTATGGGGGCCTAATCGTGGCCGCTAAATCCGTCCGAGGCTCTTACCCCTTAACTTTAGCCGGCGATAGCTCAGATCCCGAAAGGGTGAAAACCAGAAACGCCAAAGAGGAGGCCAAACGCGTATTTCGGGCCCGTTTAGTTAACCCGAAATGGTTAAATGGCTTAAAACGGCACGGCTACAAAGGAGCTGGGGATATCTC
>JAIROO010000288.1 GCA_031257535.1 Deltaproteobacteria bacterium | reverse complement strand
AGCGAAGGTTAGTCGACCTCCGACGCCTTAGGGTAATTTTTTCTCTGTTCGAGCTTTTTATGGATTAACTGTCCCCTACGCTTAACCTCGATGAGGCTTAATACCGACGTTTCGGGAGAGGTTTCGCCTACGGGAGGAATCTCCCTAACTGAAGCGTCCCAACGTCGGTCTTGAACCTAATAATAACGTGGCGGGTGGAAACCGCTTTCCCTGGTCAACCGAAGGCTCTTTCAAGCCTCTGACTTTAGTCAGGGGTGATTGACTCCCTCCATTCGTTTATTCGGGCGTAAAGGTCCCGACATAATTGATTATCCTCGAAAAAACTCCCTCGTCTTTTTTAGGGACATTTTAGACTACCGACCAAAAAAAAGGCGATTATGAGAACGTTTTTTTTAGAGCTTAAGAAAATTATACCCCCAAAAAGTCTAAAAAGCTAATAAAGCGAGTTTAGGCCTTAAACCTAAAGCCAAAATCTAATCGAAAGGCGCGAAGGACGAGAAAGCCAAAATAACGTAAAGCTCCCTTTTTGGCGGGTTTTCAGTTTTTTTTCACGGCTTACGAGCCAAAAAATCTCGTTGACCCGAAAAAGACTCGCCGCCTTTTTTTAGGAGAATTTTTTGGTTGACCGTTTTTCCAAAGGCGACTTGAGAACCAGGACAACGCGCCCCTTTGTCCGCCAATCAAAAAAACTCGCCTAATTTTGTCCTAAGGTAATAAGAAACAACCCCCTTCTTAGGCCATAACCTCTTTTATCGCGCAAAAATTTTACAAAAATTTTACAACCTTGACGGGTTAAAAATTAAAAAAAGCCAAAGATCTTTTAACCGCTCGAAAACTTTTAATTTTTTAAGCCGCGAGCCTAAATATATGGCCAAAAAATTACTGGTCGTCATAGGCTTTCGCGAAAAACGGGTCGTCACAGGCTTTCGCGAAAAACGGGTCGTCACAGGCCATAACTAATATTTTTTGGCCTAAACCGGATAATGGCCAAAAATAACCAAAAAAAAATAGCTAAAAAGCACAAAAAAATGACAAAAAATAACAAAAAGTAGCTAAAAATTGAACATAAAAATAGCCAAAAATAATAAAAAAAAGAAAAAATATAAATTTATTGGTTAAAAAATGTCTTTAAGGCTCTTAGGCTTAAAGGATAAGAGTGGATAGTTTTTATTGAAAAAAATATCTTTTTAGAATTTTTTCAAACCTAAACAAATGTCTTAAAATCTCAGAAAATAAAAACAACAAAAAAAACCTATAAACCAACAGAAATTGGTCAAAGGACAAAAATTTTTAAAATTAATTATGAGTATTTAAATGATTATTTAGAATATTAGATAATAGGAGGCAAAAAAACCTATAAATATCGTTTAATCATATTTAAAGGCTTAAACTAAAAAAGCGCGAAAAACTGGGCCAAAAACGCGAAACCCTTAAGCGAAACATTTAAACCTACTCGCTTTCGGCCTCTTCCTCGGCCTCGGCTTCGTCGACCACGCCCAGTTTCTTGCGTAAAATACTTGATAACTTAAAAGACACGACGCGCCGCGCTCTAAGTTCTAAGGGTTCGCCGGTTTTAGGGTTGCGCCCTTGCCGGGGAGTTTTCCAGCGGACCGAAAATTTGCCGAAACCGCTGATCAAAACGTCCTGCTCTTGGGCTAGAGATTTTTTGATAATAGTTAGAAGGGCGTCCAAATGTCGCCGGGAGTCAGCCACCTGTATGGATAAGGCCTCGGCGATCTTCGCCGAAATACGTTCTTTGGTAATCGACATGTTCACCTTGCGCCAAAAAGCGCGAAAAAAGAACCCTTAACCAAAAATTTTCCCTCTAAGGTTATAGAGCGTAAAGTCCAAAGTAAAAAATATAATCGCCCTAAGAATGTTAGTATCATATCATACAATCGATTTAAACCAAAGCCTTAGGGTCAACTTGATCGATACAATACCTTATATCCCCTTTAGGCTCAAAGAAACGAAAATAGGCCGCCCTATACTTAGGACGGCCCGCGAGCTAACCCGCAAAAAAGGCGTAAAGGGGTCAGTTTGGGAAAGAATTGGCCCTTACTTCCGGACCGCGCAAACGCCGCCCGAGCAGTCGACGACGCCTTCGGTCTCTTTTTTGGACTTTTTAGTCGCGGCCTTGGGCGAGGCTTTCAGCTCAGCCTTGGCTTTGGGAGCGGCTTTCAGCTCAGCCTTAGCTTTGGGAGCGGCCTTCGGCTCAGCCTTGGCTTTGGGAGCGGCCTTGGCCTTTGGGGCCGCGGCTTCGACTTTCGCGGCCTTTTTGGGAGCGGCTTTGACGTCTTTAGGAGCGTCTTTAGCTTTGACGGGTTTTTCAACGGGGGCGGCCTTAGCCTTGGGTTCGGCCTTGGCTTTGACGGCCTTGGCGACGATTTTTTGGGCTTTAGGGGCCTCCAACGTGGTCGGTTGCTTTTGGGCGGGCGTTTCGGATTTAGCCGCCGGGGATTTGACCATAGGGCGCCTCCTGTCAAGGGAGAAATTTATTTCATTATAGCGTAAAAACCAAAAAAACAATCTTTTTTTTACTACTAGTCCCTTAAAATCGCGGCTATCAACTGCGGCATTTGCCCAGCCAAGCCCAAATAAACTTTTTCTTTTTCAAATATTCTTTTACGATTATTATCTCTATAATGATATTTTTTTTATGATTTTATATTCTAACGTGCGGCCCAAAAAATTAAAATTTTTCTAATAAAATCTCTCGCGCCCTTATTGTCTAAAGCCTATTTTTTGGCTATTTTTAGTTTTTTTAAGGGGCCAAAAACGGACGGAGACGGCTAAAAAATTTTTTTTGAGGCTTTTTGACCCCCTTTTGACTTCTCGCGCCACGTCGTCAAGAGTCTTTATAGGTTGGACCAAAAATCGTCTTAGCCAAAAAAGTCGCCCCCTCTTTTTGGGAGTCCTCTTTCGTTTTAAGGCCTTTTGACCGATTCTTATTTAGCTATATAAATGTTGTAAAATATTGACTTAAGTTTATAGTAGTTGACTTTAATGGTTAATAAAGTTTTCAAATTGGTGGCCAAAGACGCTTTTACGGCTTAAAGGCGACCGAAAACCCAAAAAAACCATCCGTCCAATCGCTACGTGAGCCAAGGGCTCGGCTGAGCTAAGCTTTTTTGGCCATCTTAGGCTTTAAGGTAAGTCAATATTCGCGCTCTAGACTTGACATAGAGGCCATTTTTTCGAGATCTTAGCCAACCCCCCGAAAACTCTTTTTCCAGGCTCTTAGCCTGGCTTTGGCTCTATTGTCCCCTTAGCGTCGCTTTTGGTTAAAAGGCCTTAAGCTTAAGAGGGTCGCTTATCCTAACCGCCAAATATAAAAACATAAATTCTATTGAGATAATCGTCTAGAAAGTTTAAAATAATTCAGTTATTTTGTCTTAAGCCAGTTTCTCGACGCTTTTTTTCAGGATAATAAATGACGTCTTCGACGCTTTGGCTTCACCTCTTTTTATTTCTCCTTTTGGCTTTGGCTGGTTGTGGCCGCGGCGCCGAAGTCTTCCCCACCTTGACCCGGTCCGAGGCCGAGCCTCAAGCCACGGAAAACTTAATCCGAGACGATCCAAAGGGGCCCATCCCCAAACCCGTGGTCCCCGCTTTAACCGCCTCCACCTCGGACCAAGCCGGGCCCGTCGAAGAACGAATTATTTATAAAGTCACGATCAAACCCGACAATGACCCAGAAATTCAGGCTATTACGCCTATTTTCGTCCAAACGGCCGAACTTTACGTTTTAGCCGACAAACCAGTCACTAACCCCATGACCTTGACCCGTCGCTTACGCTCTTCTTTGACTAAAGGCGAAGATATTCTTAAATCTAAAGGTTATTACGAGGGCCAAGTCACTGGCTGGATGGAGAAAAAAGACGAGGCCAAAGAGACCACGGTCGTGGTTAACTTTCAACTCGGGCCCCTTTATCGCTTAGGCCAAAGTCAGGTTACGCGGACGGAGCCCAAACCTATTTTAGACCCCAACGCTACGCCTAACGTCGCTCCCGCGGCCAGTGGCTCAAAAACGCCTTTAGCCTCCCCTAAGTCGGATCTAAACGCGGCCAAAAACGCCGAGCCAAACCCTAATCCCTTGGTCCCCGCCGTCTTGAATCAGCCCCAAGAACCCGCCGCCCCGCCCACGACCGACTTAACCCAAGCGGGCTGGGTCGAGGGCGAGCCAGCCCTCGCCGAAAAGATTCTGGCCATCGTCGAGACCAACGCCGTGGCCTGGACGGCTTTGGGCTATCCCAACGCCAAGACCGCGGCCACTCATTACTACTTAGACCCAGAAAAGAAACTTTTAAACGCTGAGATCGAGATGGATCCAGGCTTTTTCGCTTTAATGGGGCCTTTGGAGGTTATTAGCGACGGTCAGGTGGCCACTTCTTATGTTTTAAATCTGGTCACCTGGAAAGTTGGCCAGGTCTGGGACCAGCTCTTAGTCGACCGCTTTGTCGAGTCTTTGTTTCAAACCGGGCTCTTTAAAACCGTGGACCCGGTTTTAGGCGAGCCCAACGCCGAGGGTCAAAGGCCCATTGTCGTGACTTTGTCGGCCACCCAGTTTCGGACCATCAGCGGCTCTTTAAACTTCGACTCGGACTTTGGGCCCGGCGTTAGCCTGGCTTGGGAGCACCGCAATTTTACCGGCCATGGCGACCGGTTGCGGCTAGAGTTTCCGGCCTGGGCCGATTTGATCCAATTTGGGGCCTCCTATATTCGGCCTTACTTTTTGTCTAAAAGGCAGAGCTTGTTGCTCGATCTGTCTTTGATTCGCGAAAAAGCCGAGGCTTACACTTTAGAGGCCGTCTCGGCGGCGGGCGGCGTCGAGCGGCGCTTAACTCGGCGCTTGTCCGGTCTTTTTCAGGTGAGTTTAGAAGCTGGTAAACTGGCCGAGAGCGAAAAACCCAAAGCCACCTACACTATATATGGGTTACCCATCGCCTTAGACTGGGACCACTCCGACGACTTTTTAAACCCCACCCGGGGCAGTCGAGTTAAAGTCACCATCCAGCCTTATACGGGCAATTACTTTAACGAGTTTCAAGTTTTAAAGTCCCGCTTAGACGCTTCCCACTACTTGCCCTTAACCCAAAAAGGTCAAGTGGTTTTAGCCGTGCGCGGGGCGGCTGGCGGCATTTGGGGAGCCAAAAGAACCGATCTGCCGGCCACTTTACGCTTTTATGGCGGCGGCGGGGGCTCCATGCGGGGCTACGAGTATCAATCGGTTGGACCCAAGAACGAGCGGAATCGACCCGACGGGGGCGGAGCCATGGCCGAGGTTAGCGGCGAGGTTCGGTTACGCTTTTCCGAGAGCTTAGGGGCCACGGCCTTTGTCGACGGCGGCATGGTTTACGACCGGCCGGATTTTTCCCAAGTGGGGAAAGCCTTTCTCTGGGGCGGGGGCGTGGGTTTTCGCTATTTCACGCCGATTGGGCCATTTCGCCTAGATCTGGCCACGCCTTTAACCCCTCGGCCCGAAGATGGGCCTTTGCAATTTTACTTAAGCTTAGGCCAGAGCTTTTAAAGTGCCCCGAAAAAAAACCGCCCCTCCTCGCCGTCGGCTTTTAAAAGCCTTAGCCATACTCGTGGCTTTAGGCCTAGTCGCGTTTTTCAGCGTTTTTTTCTTTCTGCGGACGACGACCGGGGAAAACTACGTTTTCGCCTTCCTTCAAAGGTCTTTAGCCAGCCAAGGCTTAACCTTAACGGCGGGCTCTTTCGCTGGCCCCCTGCCTTTAAACGTTACGGCCACGGACGTGACCTTAGCCGATTCTTTGGGAACCTTTTTAACCGTCCGCTCGCTTTCGGCCAAGGTCGGTTTTTGGAACTTTTTTCGCGGAATCTTAAAGGGCGAGGCCGCGGTCGTCGGAGCCGATCTTAAACGCCAGCCGCTACTTCCCGCCGCCGAAGAAAAACCAAAAAAATTTAGTAGCCCGCCGTTTAGCCTCGATCTGGCCGTTAGCCTAACCGAGTCCACCGTCGCCGGAGCCACTCTTAACCCCACTAACCCCGGCCCCCAGATCGCGGCCACCGTCCAAACCCAACTCTTTTACGCGACCGACCGCTTAACCTTTAACCTATTGGCCAGCCTTTTGGACGACCAAGGGCGGGGACTTAAGCTCGCCGCGGCTTTAGGCCGCGCGGAGTCGACCGGCCCGGAGACTTTAAATCTCGATCTGGCCTTAACCGACGAGGCGGGGATCGTCGCCTTAAGCCGCCCCGATCTACCTAAGCGGCTGAGTCTGACTTTAAAAGGCCAAGGTCCCTTACACGAGTGGCGGGGCCAGCTTAAATTAACTGGCCAAGACGACGCCGCCGCGAGCCGAGAAACCGCCGCGAGCCAAGAGGCCGCCGAGATCCCAAAAATCGTCAAAAACCTCAAGGCCTCGGTTAAAAGGCCAGCCGCGGAGGAACTGGCTGGGGCGACCATCGTTTGGCGAGGGCGAACGGGCCGCGTAATGGAAGACCTCTTTAGCGACCCTCATTTTACCGGAGAGCTGGATTTATGGGCTTTAGCGAAACTTATCCCGAACGAGGCCCGACCCGTCCTCCCCAACCTCGCGCCCCTAAAACCTAACGCCGTCCTGAGCCTAATAGCCAAAGCCATAAGGTCGCCCGACGAGATTCAAGGCGACCTCGCCTTAACCACCCCTTACGCCGCTTTAAATAGCCCAAAGTTCGTGGTGACGAGCGACCAAGGGGCTTATAAGATAAGCTTAAACGCGACCTTAACCCCTGGCCAACTTTTTAACTTAACCTTAGCCAACCCCGCCATTGATTTAGAGCTCGCGGGGTTAATTGAGGGCCAGACGCAAAAATTCGACCGCTTAACTTTAAAAGGCGAGGGTCTAACCGCTTTAATCGCCGCGGAAAATAACCCTCAAAGCCAAGACGCGGCCGTGACTTTAACCCTCGCCCCTGACTCGGTCGTTTACGCCATCTTAAAAGTCTTAGCCCCTCTGGCCGTGGCCCCGGGAGCTTTAACCGTGGACCTTAAAGCTAACCGCGACCCCAACGACGCGACCTTAAAAGCCACGGGTCAAGTGGCCCTAGCCAACCTCGGGGCCTTAGTTCCAAACTGGGGCGGCGCGGTTTTAGCCGACTTCGATTTAACTGGGCGACCCAACGACTTTAAGGTTAATCTCACGGCCACGAGCCCTAGCCTTAGCCATCCCACTGGACCCTATAGCCAGACCAGCTTCACCGGGGTCTTCGACTACCAAGCCGTCCTGGACGGCTTAAAAGTTTTAGGTGAGGTTAAACTCGCGGCTATAAGTCCTAAAGCCCCCTTAGATTTAGCCGCCACCTTTGACTTAGAAAGACGGCCCGGGGAGTTTTTTCTGTCTTTGGCTAACTTTAAGCTCGCCGCCCCCGGGGTCACGGCCGAAAGCCAGGCCTTTAAGCTGGCCATTTACCCGGACCAGGCTCCAGATCTGGCCGGGGCTTTAACTTTTAAGGCTTTAGACTGGCCCTTGTTAGGTAGTCTAATCGGCCAAGATCTAAAAGGGGCTCCGGCGACTTTAGAGGCTCGTTTAATCCCCGGGCCTTTACCCGTGGCCGAGGCCACCTTAAATCTGCCTGAGCTTAAAGCCGGGGACTATTTGGCTATAAAGGACGCCCGCTTAAACCTCACCGCCTCTTTAGGGGTCGACGCCAAAGCCAACTTAAACCTGACCCAAGGCCCAGGCCGGATCGGAACCTTAGACTTAAAAAGCGGCCGGATCGAAGCCAGCGCGGCCGGCCTTTGGAGCGAGGGTTTAGCCGGGACCGTTAAAATTAAACTTATTGGCCCGACCAAAGACCTCTTAGATCTGGAGGGGGCTTACGACCTAAAAGCCAAAACCGCGACCTTAAGCCAGCTCCGCTTAGGGCCGCCCCAGCTAAAAAACGTCTTAAGCTTAAGCCACCCTTTAAGCCTAGACTTAAAAGACGGCCTTAAGTTTACCGACTTAAACCTGGCCTTAAACCAAGGCGGCCAGCTCACCGCCAGCGCCGAGATTTTAGGAACCTCCCCTTACGCCATTAAGCTCGTCGCCCAAAGTCTCCCCTTAAACGCGACCGACCCTGGCCTTATCGATCTCCCGGCGGGGGTCGTGAATCTTAAGGCCGATTATCTAGAAGGGACTGGCGGGTCATTTGAGGTCAAAACTCGGTTAAATGGCCCGCCCATCTTAGACTTAAGCG
>JAIROO010000097.1 GCA_031257535.1 Deltaproteobacteria bacterium | reverse complement strand
ACGACCGCCCTTAAATAAGTTATTTCCGGCCCCCAGGAAAGAACGTGGTTGGTCAGCTCGTAATCAAAGACCTCGCCTTTGACCCGAAACTCGAAGAGATTTTGACCTTTGGCGTACCTAAGACCAGCTCCTAGCCGATACCACTGCCATTCGCTATTTTTTAGATCCTTTAAGGCCGAGTCTTCATTCCCGCGAATGTAAAAACTCGAGTCCGCGACGAAACTCCATGGGCTCCCGGAGGGCAATCGGCGGCTAAAATCCAAGTTTGCCCCAAAATAGGCCGCGGACGAGGCGATCTTTTTCGTGTCGCGAAAGGTGATCCTAAGGTTATTTAGATTAGGAAAGACCTGCACTACGTCGGATTCGGCTCCTTGGTTGGCGTTGGAGTCGTAGATATAGCCAGCCCTTAACCGAAGACTAAAAAACGTGGCCGAAGTGGCCCCCGCTTTTAAGGCCAAAACCTGATCCCTTTCGTTTAAGAGAATCGGATCGCGAGGATATTTTTCCAATAAATCCCGGTAAATAGCCTCAGCCTCGTCAAGCCGCCGAGACAAAGCCGCGCTCCTCGCTCGGCCTAAAAGAAGAGCGTTGTGCCCTGGAAACTTAGATAGAAGCTCCGCGTAAATGGGGTAAGCCTCTTCGCCTTGACCCTTTTGGAGAAGATACTCAGCCCGCCGCCATTGGGCCGCGTCCTCGGCGCTAGGAGTCTGGGCCCAAAGAGGAGCGGCTAAAAACCCAATAACTACCATGCATAGACCAATAATTTTTAGCGACATACTTGATACCAATTTTAAAACCCATAATTTTTTTGTTAATTTTTACTATAAATATATAGTAGTTTTAAAATTTATATTAGATGATTTAATAAATATTTGTTGGATTTTAAGATAATAAAAGATAAGAAAATCGCGATTTTTGATGGGAGTTAGCGAGATAATACGCGAAGGTTGGACTTTAAAGACTCGTTGGCTAAAGAAAAGGGGCTTAGGGCTTTTAAAAACTAAGCTCTCTAGCCAGTCTCGACCACGAGCGAAGAGTCTTACGCGCGCGCGAGAAGAGAATGAAAAATTATATGCAATTAAAGTTTGAAAATTTGTTAAAAGGACAGAAAAGAAGAGAAAAAGGCGTTTATAAAGTATAAAGGAGGAATTAGGATAGTAATTAGCTATTAACGATCGTATTGTGTGTGTGCAAATTCTGGGCCAATTTCAGACTTTGGCCAAAAATATAGAAATAGACAATATTAAATATAACGCGTTGGACATTTAGTCCTTCAAATAAAAACATTAAAATTTATCCATCAAAATATTAGCTACCTAAGCGTCAGCGAACAAGGAAAATCCAAAAAATAACCAAAAAACAAAAAACATCTAACCCATAAAAATATAAAACGGTCAAAAGCTGAATAAAGGCCTAGCGTTTATAAGGCGTTTTTTGCGTTGGCGACTGGGTATGACCCTCATTAAAATAGTCAATCTAATCGCTTAAATTTATGGGGATGGAATGTTTATCCTCTTGGGCGTCTGTTTTGGCGCTCAGAGCCTCTTTCGGCGGCGTGGGGACGTGATTCGCCGCCAAGTTTTTCGATAACGCCATATTTGGCCTTAGCCGCCTTATAAAATATATCAAATTGAGAGCGAAAGTTTGGCCCGAAAGCCATTTCCGGGGCCGCAATAAAAGAGTCGTAAATAATTTTATTTTCAAAAGGTAATAAAACTGTCTCCACATATATTGGTAATGGATAAGGTATTATTTTTTTGATTGGGTTGGTAATGCTGGTAACTCCAAACAATTTAAAGTCGTCACCAGCGATATTCATCATCATCACGGAATATTTCGTAAAATATTTCATGATAATAAAATCATTTTTTAAAAAATTAGCGCGCCAGTCCGAAATAATTTTTCGCCCGGCCTGGCTAAGCGAGCGGCTACTAGAGTCAGCGAGAAAATCGTCTATCAATTGAGGACTATCCCAAATTTTATTACGAATTTGGTATATATCAGAATAATTAGTATTATCAACTTCAGTAGGTTTTTTGAAATTAGAAATAATACCAGCTATTTCACTAACGCCGTAAAGCAATGAAAACCAAGTATCATTAAAAAGTGCTATTTCAGCATTATTTAGTAAAATTTTTCAATCCCCTTCAATAAAAAAAATATTTAAGGAAATTGTATGCCATTACATTTTAGCATACATCATTAAAATTAACAATATATAAATGTTTAATTTGTTAAAACTACTAAAAAACAATATTTATAACAAAAATATTGTCATCAAAGCTACTAACCAATATAAAACTTATTATTAAACATCTTGTAGAATAATAATATGATTTTATGACATTGATTTAGTTTAAGTAAAATTAAATATAAATAAATACAATTAAACAAATAACTTTTAGATCGTATTTCTAGGCCTTCTATCGAAACGCTCGGTTAAAATTTTTAGATGTTAAAGGAGGTTAAGGCGTTCTTTATGAGACAGCGTAAAAAAGAAGCCAAAAAACCAAAAATAAAGGCCATTAATAGTTCAGGATATGGATTAAGTCATTTTCTGGATTTAAGTATAGGACTCAAATTTGAGTTTGTCAAGAATTTTTGAAGTAAATATCAGGGCGAATTCATTAATCTGTTTTATGAATTTCCCGTCTTTTTACTGTTTTTGGCACGTAAATTGCAGAGGCTTGACAAGATTATGGTGACCTCAAAATCATCCGCCTTTTAAAACCCCACCTCTAGCTATGGCCAATGATTTATAAAAGAGACATCAAAAATTAATAAGAAGTCTTTTATGATGTAATTAAGGACAATTATAATCTATAAAACTGAAGAATAGGATTGTCATCAAGTCTACTTGGCAATGTAAACTCTAAATTGAAATATGATAGTTCTAATATATTGGTTACATCTCTTGATTTAGATCTTATAGAACTTATACTTATATTAAACCAAGAGGTAAAATGATCCGAATGTAAGTGTACCGGTTGTGTTTTATCAAAAATAAAGTTCATAGCGCCAATCGCGTAAACAATTCCGCTAGCCCAAACGTGGGGCTTGCTAGTTAAAAGAGGCGAAGGGCGCATCCGAGACAATTTCGCCAAAGCCCTTAGGCAAACGAACTTATATTCTTCGTTCATGTTATCGTCGCAGAACCGCAAAATGATGTCGGCAATTTCCTCAAATTTCGAAACCATCTTTTTCGGGACCCGCTCCACCTTAACAAAAAACTTGAGATCATCGAAACTAAAAGGGATGGAATTTATATCCTGTTGATCGATTTTTTCGCTCAAAGACTCTGGCGGAGGACTGAGGAGGAGAAGGTCGGGGCCAAGTTTTTCGATAACGCCGGATTTAGCCTTAGCCTTTTTATACGCCAATATACAAGAAGCGTGACTTTCTGGAGTGAAAGTCATGTCCACATGCATTAATATAGTGTCGAAAACAATCTTATTCGAAAAAGGTATTAAAACAGTTTTCACCATAAATGGCAACGAAACAGTCAATATTTGACTGATTGGGTCTGTTATGCCGGAAACTCCATAAAGTTTATAGTCGTCATCAGACGTGTTCTTCAACATCATCACGGTATATTTCGGTAAATGTTCTATGACGATAAAATAACCTTTTATAAAATTAGCGCGCCAGTTAGATATAATTTGTCGCTCAACCGAGCTAAGCGAACCGCTAGTAGGGGCGGCGAGAAAATTGTCTATCAGTTGAGGATTATCCCACATTTTAGTACTAATATGGTAAATATCAGCAATATTGCCAGAGTCAACAGGGTTACCTAAGACAGGTTTTACGAATTTAGGCAAAATACCAGATATTTCATTAACGCCGTGGATTAATGAAAACCAAGTACTATATAAAAGCCTTATGTCATCTTTTGCTAAGGTAATTTTTCAATCTCCTTCATAAAAAAAAAACAAATATTAAAGTCAAATTACATGCTATTATATTTTGGCCTGGCATTGTCAATATTAAAAATATATAATTATTTTAGTTAAATTTTAAAAAAGAATATCTTTGAACTAAAATGTTGTTATCCAAGCTACTAAGCTTTAGAAAATTATTATTAATGTATTTTAAATAATAATAGCGAGATCTATGATATTGATTACATATAAATATAATTAAATACTGTCGAATAGGTTCAACTATGATTAAATAAGATTAACCAAACAACTTTTAAATCGTATTTTTCGGCCTGTTATCGAAATACTCGGCCTTAAAATTTTTTTGACGCTAGACGCTAAAGGCGGTTAAGGCGGTTAAAGAGTTCTAATAAAGGCAGCGTAAAAAGCGCCTAAAAAACTCCAAAAAAACCAAAAAAGCCAAAAACAAAGGCCCGCGCTCAGATTCAAGCTATAGGTTGAAAGTAATTTTAATGACTTAAACATAGGACTCAAATTTATTTTTGTCAAGATTTTTTTAAGTAAATCTCAAGACAAATTCATTAAAATTTTTTTGAACATTCCTTATATTTTACTGTTTTTTGGCACATAAATTGCTTTACAGCTTAATAAGATTATGGTTAAGCCTCAAAGCCCGCCGCCTATTAAGCCGCCGCCTCTAGCTACAGCTCCCGCCTCTCACTACAGCCTCCCGCCTCTTACTACAGCCTCCCGCCTCTTTCTACAACTCCGGCATCTAACTCCAGCCTCCGGCCTCTTACTACAACTCCGGCTTCTTACTAAAGCCTCCGGCCTCTTACTCCAGCCTCCCACCTCTAACTTATAATCGTTAAAGAAAGGGATCCTTACTACAGCAAATGATAGGGATCCACGTCGACGACTAGAATTACCTCAGCCGGCAGACTCGCCCGAAACTTTGGCAGCCATAAGTTTAACAGCCGCGAGCGTTCTCGGTGATCGCCCGCCCGGACCAGCATTTGATACCGCCACTTGTCCCTAAGTTTAACGTGAGGGGCTGGAGCTGGACCTAAAAGCTCTAACCCTTTAATCTCCAGCCTCGCGATTAAAGAACGAGCGATGTCCGCGGCTTTGGAGGCTAACTTCTCCACGGTCTTATTATCTGGCCCAACTATCCTAATAAGGGCCAGACGACCAAAAGGAGGTAAGCCCAGTTCTTTCCGGTTGGCCGACTCTTCTTGGTAAAAACCCAAGTAATCGTGATCTTTGGCCGCGGTTAAGGCGATATGGTTGGGGCATAAGGTCTGGATAAGAACCTGACCAGGTCGCTCCCGTCGTCCCGCCCGGCCAGAGACCTGGCTTAAGAGCTGAAACGTCCGCTCGGCCGCCCGAAAGTCCGGCGAGTGTAAGCCTAAGTCCGCCTCCACCACCCCAACTAAGGTCAGATCGGGAAAGTCGTGGCCTTTAGCCGCCATTTGGGTGCCCACTAAGACATCGGCTTCTCTTCTGCCAAAGCTCTCTAAAATGTTTTTTGTTCCCCCTTTTAAGCTCGCGCTATCGGCGTCTAGCCTTAAAGCTTTGGCCTGATACTCTTCGCCCACGATTTTTAACAGTTTTTCCGTGCCCACGCCGACGTACTTAAAGAGCTTAGACTGGCAGGCGGGACAGATTTTCGGGGGAAACATCCGCCGGCCGCAGCTATGACAGATTAGAGTCTGGCCAGTGACCTCGGCTACTTCGTCTTCGAAAGGCTCAGTTGGCCCATGCAGAGTAAAAGCTAAGTTACAGTGGGGACACTTTAAGACCTGACCACAATTTAAACACAAAGGGACGTTAGCCAGCCCCCTTCTGTTTAAAAACAATAAAGCCTGCTCCCCCCGCTCCAAGGTGGCCTTTAAAGCCGTGGCGAGCCGAGAGTCAATCGGTCGCCGCCTTCGACCCTCTTTTAAGTCTAATAACTCTACCGTGGGTAAGACCGAAGTTCCTGGTCTTGTGGTCAGCTTTAAAAGGGTTAAACGCCCTTCCAAAGCCGCGTGATAACTTTCCAAAGACGGGGTGGCTGACCCCAAGATTAAGACCGCCCCCTGGTCTCTCGCGCGCCAGGCGGCTAGATCTCGGCCGTGATACCTTAGCCCATCGTCTTGTTTATAGGCCCAGTCGTGCTCCTCGTCGACGATGATAAGCCCGGGATCTTTGACTGGAGCGAAAACCGCGCTCCTGGCCCCTAAAGCTAAGCGCGATTCGCCGGTCACCAAACTTAGCCAGTGATCGTGTCTTTGGCCAGGAGTCAAGGCGGAGTGGAGAACTGAGATCTTTTCCTTAGGAAAATTAGCCTTTAAGCGACTTTCCAGACCCAAAGTCAAAGAGATCTCTGGGGCTAACCACACCACCCCTCGACCCGCGGCTAAGGTCTTAGCCGCGGCTCTTAAGTAAATTTCAGTCTTGCCGCTCCCCGTCACCCCAAACAACAAGTAACCCCGAAATGCCCGGTCTTCCAAGGTCTTCGTTAGGCCCGCGTTTAAGACGTCTAAGGCCGTGGCTTGGTCGGGCGTTAAAGTCTCGACTGGGGCGATGGGCAAATTAACCGCCCGGTTGGGATCGTCCCGGAAGACGACTCTTTTTTCTAGGGTGACTAAACCTTTGTTTTCTAAGGCGTAGGCTTTAGCTAAAGGATCTTTAAAATAGAGGCTATAGTGGCTTAATGGGGTGGGAGGAGTATTAACGATCCGCCGCCAAAGCTCTTGGACTTTGGGGCCCAAGCGGGGCAAAGGCTGGGGCAAAGAAGGAGCCGGGGCCACGTACCACTCAAAAGCGTGTTTAAGACCCCTAGTCTTCATTCGCCAGTCAATCGCGACTTGGCCTTGTTTGGCTAAACGAAAGGCTAAACCGCGGTTGGCTAAGGAGTCTAAGGCTATAGGCTCAGGATAGCTGGCCCTAAGCTCCCTTAAGACCTCTTCCCCGGCGGGATCCGGGGCGTTTATCCCTTGGTCGGTTAAACTGACCAGAGCGATCAGTTTCGGAGCTAACCCCCCTGGTAAAATATCTTTGACGCATAAGCCAATGGGATAAAAATAGTACTGGGCCACAAAATTAGCCAACCTGACAAAATCAGGGCCAAAAAGGGGCTCTTCTTTTAAAATGGCTTTTAAATACTTATATTTAATTGAGCTAGCTGGGGGTTTAGGGCCTAAGCTTAGGACATAGCCAGTCACCTCGCGCCCCCTTAAGGGAACCTGGACCAGCTGTCCGACCTTAAGCGCCAGATTTTCAGGAATTAAATAGGTTAAAACCGCGGGTAGCGGGGCGTCGACCGCGACTTCAGCGGCCGCTATCTGGGCCTCATCAGTCACAGTCGCGCTCCTAACAAAAAAAATCTAAACCACCAGAAAATGTAGCTGAAAACCCCTCAAAAGGCAATCGCCCCTTACGGCAAAATCATTAAAAATTTATGACGTATAATAAACATCCAAATATATGTTTATGTCAATTAACTAATGTTCATATGAAACTGAGTTTTTGATTTTCCTAAATAGTGATGTCACAACGTCTCTTGCGAACAAAATACCTACTTAAAACGTGACGATAGCCTATTTCAAATCTATAAATGGTCTGATTAGCTCTGATCAAATGACAAAGCTACCGTTTCAATTTTTTTTAACAAAAAACGACAGTTTTAGCCAATCCGTCTTGAAGTTGACCCTCTTTGAGAGTGGCCGGCGCGTTTTCCAACTGACCATCTTTGAAAGTGGCCGGCGCGTTTCGCGGGCGCTCCCATAGCGTCCAAATGCCAATGTTTTTTCAACATCCGTAGCCAACGAGACGCGTTCTTTTCGACCCTGATTTTCTCTTGGCCCGGCTCCCCTAAGAGACTTACAAAAAGGGCCTGCCCAAGACCAGAGTAAAAGACTCCAGAATCGTCGACTCTTTGGAGCTTTTGCCCCGCGGCTTGATGTTCTCTTTGCTTTGGGGGGCGGGTTTAAGGCCCATCGGCGAACTCCATGGACGCCTCGGACGGTCCGACATTGTGGTCCCCCACGTAAGGGAGGCCACTTTGTAATTGAGCTTAAAATCTCCCACAATACGGTCCAAGACGACCGAGCCAAGGCCAAAGAGGACTTGAATCAGATTTTGACCAAAGGCTACGCGAAAGGGCTTAGGCCAACCTATAATACTACTGGGCCTGGCCGTGAACGAG
>JAIROO010000075.1 GCA_031257535.1 Deltaproteobacteria bacterium | reverse complement strand
TGTTTTGAAATGTTGGAGCTTGGCTCTACTATAAAAGCTAATATAAAGGTATATCTGCCACTATATATTGTGTATAAACAAGCCCTCAAAAATTAAAAGGGGGTTTTTACCAAGGCATCAAAATTTAAACAGAAGGCCAATTACCTCAAAAGTAGTTACGATTTCGTCAAACGCGCCGCGGATTTCTTCGAAAAAACAGTCGTTGGATGTTTGTTGATTGGTTTGTTTCAATTCGACCCATACGCTTTAATCTTAGCTTTAATGTTCGCGCTCATAATCGGTTATTTAACGTCAGTATACGTTAATATTCAAAAAACTAACGATTTTTTCAAAAAAATATTTACAAAACAATGATAAACATTTTAAATATATAGGAAAATAATATAATAACATTAAATATGTATATCTTCTATGGTTTTTTTTCGCTTTAGCCTTGGCCGGATTCCTCCTTGGCTACTTTATCGAAAAATCGTTTAAAGACGAACACGATGGAATGAGCTTCAACGAATACGTTGAACATCTTCAGAAATAATACGATAAAAAACTAACCGAAGAAGAGAAAAAGGTCTTCGCTAAATACGGCTACCCATGGGAGTGGGGACCTCCTTATCGTCGTTATGACTAAAACATAATTTAACCCAAAACCATAAATTAGGTTAATTATTGGCCATATTTGAGGATCTAATATGCGTATCGTGAAAGAAAACGAGCTAAGCCAGACTCTAGCGGAAGCGATTGATACGATAAAGGATGAGTCAGTCGTCATTCAGAATAGTGAAAAAGACGTGGCTGTGTTGATGTCTTTGGATGAATATAATAGCCTGAAGCTCGGCCAAAACATTAGCCTATTACAATTCTTTTGCGACAACGTGGGCGCCAAGACGATGGACGCGGGTATGACAGAAGATTTACTTAAGAATCTGTTAAGTAGTGACGACTAACCCGAAACTTGTCATTGACACCAACTTATGGATTAGTCGCCTACTCTATCCTAAAGGAACGGCCGCGAGAGCTGTTTCAAGAGGCACTTAAAGCTTATGGAAAGGCCAAAGTTAAAAGACAATAAAGGGAAAAAGCCATTTGAACTATATCCTTTAGGTCAATTTTCTAACGATATTATTATTCAAATAGCTACGTGGTTAGTTTATTATTTTTTTATTGGAAAATCAGATCTATAGGAAGTCATCTTTCTCGTTTTTTATGGAATAAGCGTGTCAAACATAAAAACGAAGAACTCTAAGTTATGAGTCAATAAATATGGCCACAGTTTATGATATCGCCGATTATCTAATCACTCTTTGTTCTTCTAAAGACCAAAGCGACGTCATTACACACCTAAAACTTCAAAAACTCATTTATTACTCGCAAGGTCTCTCTCTTAACGTTTTAGAGCGGCCATTATTTAACAATCATATTGAAGCTTGGACGCATGGCCCAGTTTGTCCAGACATTTATCAGGCTTATAAAAAATCAAAAGATAACATTATTACTCCTAATTTCAGTCTAGATGAAATAAGTAGTAAATTTACGCATGTTGAACTAAACGTTCTTAATGCTATTGATATTTATTTTTGTGGTTTTTCAGCTTCAAAACTTTGCGAATTATCTCATCAAGACAAAGCCTGTCGACATATCTATAATTTAAACTTATTATATCCTAAAATACCTCTTAATCTTATTAAAGAGTCATGTAAAACTCGGATCTTAAAACTGTCTAATCTTACAATAGATATAGAGTTTGAAGACGGTCTTTATATAGTCTCAATTCCGAATACACCTGTAGCTTTTGGCGAAAGTAAAATAAAAGAGACTGCGATTAAAGAAGCTCTTGAAACTTCTTTCGTTTATATTACATATTTAATTGAGACTGGCCAATTTACTTCTGACTGTTTGCATAAAAGTAACGAATTAATTAACTAATTTTATGACTATCTGGCCAGCTATCTCATCAAAAAAATTGATTCATATTCTTAATAAAAATGGATGGATTTTAAAGAGACAAAAAGGATCCCATCAAATTTTTTTCAATAATACAATAAACAAATCAATAATTATAGCATTTTAGACCAACAAGATGTAAGCTCTAATTAATTAAAAAAAATAGCTAAAAATGTTAATCTTAAAATGACTGATTTTACCTAAAAGTTAAAAATTACCTTGATTATAGCCTGTCAACTCAACCTCCCGCTTTGCGTCAGAGTAGGCACAAATATGAATAATATATGTTTATTAATCTTGAATTCCGAATTTTTTTCTCGCTGAAAAAATAATATTTTTCAGGATTTTTTAGTTTTGGGCATTTTATCTAATTTATGTATTAAAAATATTTTTTAAAATAATATAAACAAATTTAGAGTGATTTAATATTTTTCTTTAAATTTAAGTCGTATCAATTAAGATTTAGTGCCGACAATATCAATATTTTCAATTTTTAATTAGTCGGTTTTCGGTTTATTTTTACTTCCCTTAGGACGGCCAGGGCTGCGTTTTATTTTAGTGATATCACTATCACTATTAGAAGAAGTAAAATCGGTATTTTCCGGTTTTTTCTGTTTGAAGGAAGAGGCGGTTCGTTGATTGAAACTTTTAAAACTTATTATGCCGCAGCATGCCGAGTCCTAACCCCAACTAAGCCTGCGGCCCTAACGTGCCGCAGGCTTAGTTGGGGTTAGGACTCGGCAGGAAAAGTATTGATTGGGGCTAGACTTTTCTTTTTCAAAACGCGTTAGCGTTATTTTTTTGTGTTTACATGCTTAGTTAGGTATTACCATGGAATTAATTTATCTATATCATTGGACATTTTGAGGAATTTTAGAAGATACTTGCACTCGAATTCCATCGTGTCATCCACTTTCGTTCCTTCATCCTCATTCGAGGTGTCACCACCTTTTAAGTTATCTCGAATTGATGGCTTTTTATGTTTAATCTCGCCAACATCATTCAACACGACACACTTTGACGATACTTTCAACATAAAACGTTCTTTACCGTTGGGAAGATATTCATCTCGGTAATCTTCAACAAATTGTTGAGCCTCGATCATTACTATTTAACATAAAATGAATTAAATGATCTCCTTAATGATTTCGGTTAATTTTTTACCTTCCGAAAACATCTTTAATGCTTTATTATT